>NZ_VAUV01000005.1:0-300000 GCF_005780165.1 Phragmitibacter flavus
GGTTGGTTCATATGATGAACGCCCCACACCTGTGGTTGGAAGAACTAAGCGAGCGCAGACCCCGCCGACCGCGCCAGTTGGCAAGAGTCAAGCGATGCATGGCGCGTTAGGTATATGCTTATGGGCTGCAAGCCTGTGTCACGCCAAGTAGTCGCGGAGTTCGTAGAGTTTGGCGTCGCGTTTGGGGGCGCGGAAGCCGGCGCGGAGGCGTTTGACGGTCTGGGTGAGGAAGTCGCCGCCTTCGGTTCCGTCTTCGCCGCCGAGGTCCCCGAACTGCTCCTCGAGCTTTTCCGGGTCTTCGCCCGCTTCGAGTCGGCGGATGATTTCGCGCATTTCGGCGGGGGCTTTGTCGCCCATCAGGTCGGTCATTTTGCGCATGAAGTGGCCGAGTTGTCGCGGGTCAGGATTGTTCTCGTCCATGCCAGACATGTCGCGTTCCATGTCGGCCATGAGGGCTTCCATTTTGGCGTCGTCCATGTTGGCAAAAGGGTCGTTGTCATCTTCCTTGGCACCGCGCAGGAAAGCGAAGCGGGAGACACGTCGTTCCATGCGGAATTTTTCGTTCTCGGGGCAGCGCGGGGTTTTGTCGCCGTGGCCGAGGGTGCGGGCGAGGAACTGGTAGACGGTGTGGTTGTCGGGACAGTAGAATTCGTAGATGGGCATGGAGGCGTGGGGATGAAAAATGAGTGGGTGGGTGTCACTGTTTGCGGTTGCGGGGGGATGTCAACTGCTGGAGAGGATGACTATCCACCGATGAAGATCGCAAACCTCGTTGATGTTTTTTGTCAGCGCGTTAGCATGGCAGCGAATGCGTCAGTTTGACTGTCCTCAATGTGGTGCGCCGGTGGTGTTTCAAAGCGCCACGGCGGAGGCGTCGGTGTGTTCTTTTTGCCAGACTGTGGTGGTGCGGAAGGATGTGAATGTGGAGGCGATTGGCAGCATGGCGGTGTTGCCGCCGGATGTGTCGCCTTTGCAGGTGGGAGCGCGCGGGAGGTTGGGAGAGTGGGGTTTTATGTTGTTGGGAAGGGTGCGGGTGGCGTGGAAGGGCGGCAGCTGGAATGAATGGTTTGCTGAGTTTTCCGACGGGGGTCGCGGCTGGGTGGCGGAGTCGCAGGGTTTTTTTATGGTGCTGCGTGAGGAGAAGGTGGTGGGTGGGGTGAAAGGCGGAACGAAGCTGAAGGTGGGGGAGAGTGTGGGGGTGAATGATTTGGTGGTGAAGGTGGTGGACTCGAAGGAAGTGGAGTGTGTTGGCGGTGAGGGGGAGTTGCCGGTGGCGGTGGTGACGGGGGAGAGGTGGGTGGCGACGGATGTGGAGGCGGGCAAGGGAGTGGTGGGGACTTTGGAGAAGACGGCGGAGGGGTGGAGATTTTTTAAAGGGAAGGTGGCGACGTTTGAGGAGCTGGGATGGCAGGGATTGAAGGAGATGCCGGGTTGGAATGGGGTGCCTTTGGTGACGGAGCGTGGATTGACGGAGGGGTTCAACTGTCCGAATTGTGGCGGGGTGGTGGGGCTGCGGGCGGCGGGGGGGAGCATGGCGGGGTCGTGTTCCCATTGTGGCAGTGTGCTGGATGCGACGTTGCCGAAGGTGGAGTTGTTGCAGAAGGGTGGGAAGAAACGGAAGGTGAAGGCGACGTTGCCACTGGGCACGCGAGGGGTTTGGAAGGGGGTGGAATGGCAGGTGATTGGGTTCATGCAGCGCAAGGACAAGTGGGCCCCGTGGCTGGAGTATTTGTTGTTCAATCCGTTCAAGGGCTATTTGTGGCTGACGGAATACAAGGGGCATTGGGCGGTGGTGGAGCGGGTTTTGGAGGCGCCTGGAGTGGCGGTGAGCGGGGTCCGGCCTTGGATCATGCATGAGGGGCGCGAGTATAAGCAGTATGCGAAAGCGGCGTGTGAGGTGACTTATGTGGAGGGGGAGTTTTACTGGCTGGTGGAGGTGGGGGAGAAGGCGGTGGTGACGGATTTCATCGCGCCGCCGTTTGTGTTGTCGTCGGAAACTTATGTGGAGTTGAACGAGGTCACGTGGTCGGCGGGGGAGTATGCGACGTCGAGGCAGTTGAGCGAGGGGTTCAAGGTGCCGTTGAAGGATTTTCCGACGACGCAGGGGTTGGGGATGTTGCAGCCAAGCGGGTATGGGGAGAAGTGGAACACGCTGAAGTCGGTGGTGAAGTGGGTGGCGCTGATCTGGCTGGGTTTGCAGATTTTTACCGGGGGATCGTGTTCGGGCAAAAAGGAGTATGAGGGGGAGTTTGAGTATGCAACGCCAGCGGTGAAACAGGCCATGGGGATGGCGCCCGATTCGGTGGCGGTGACGCCGCCGTTTGAGGTGACGAAGCAGGGTGGGGTGGAGGTGGAGGTGCGGGCACCGGTGAACAACAACTGGCTGGGATTGGATGTGGAACTGATCAATGCCACCACGGGCGAGCGCAGGCCCGGGGAGGTGACGGTGGAGTATTACCAGGGGGTGGACAGTGATGGACGATGGGAGGAGGGGTCGAGACAGGCGACGGCGACAATTCCCGGGGTGGAGCCGGGGACTTACACGCTGGCTTTGGATGCGGCAGCGGATGCGGCGGTTGGGCAGATGACGTATGATTTGGTGGTGACGAGCGGGCACAAGTATTTTTCGAACTTTGTGCTGGGGTTGCTGGCGCTGTTGGTGTATCCGATTTTTGTTGGATGGCGTCACTGGAGTTTTGAATCACGACGCTGGAGCAATGCGGATTAATTTTTTTGAGTGTTTAGGAGATCGACGAAGAAGATGATGAGTTTTTTGAAGCATCCCATCTACACGGCACTGGCTGCGGGGCTGGGTGTCTGGCTGGTGTCATCCAACATGCGCGGGAGCAGTCTCTGGCACACGGCGGGGCCTCCGGCATGGATCTCGGCGGCGCGGTCAACTTTTAGTCACAAGTAAATAAGCAAACAATACAAACTATAACCTGGGAACTTGTTGTTATGGATATCATCAATTGGACGGATTTTGTAAACTCGCTGATTTATTCTTGCTTGGGGGTGGTGGTGTTTGCGGTGTGTTTTGCGTTGGTGGACTGGCTGACGCCGCATGATCTGGTGAAGGAGATTGTCGAACACAAAAACATGGCGCTGGCCATTGTGGTCGGGGCGGTGGCTCTGGGGATCAGCATCATTGTTGCAGCGGCGGTGCATGGGTGAGGCGAGCGTGGGTGGATTCGGGGGGACGGGTTGATTTGTGATGTCCAGAGATTCGGGTTTGTCGTCGGCTGAGGCCGCGCCGTATGAGGCGCGGACGGTTTGGATTTTGCTGGCGTCGGTGTTTCTGATTGCCACCTGCGGGCTGATTTATGAGCTGATTGCGGGGACGCTGGCGAGTTATCTGTTGGGGGATTCGGTGACGCAGTTTTCAACCGTGATCGGGGTGTATCTTTTTGCGATGGGGGTGGGTTCGTGGTTGTCGAAGTATGTGACGCAGAAGCTGGCTCTGGTGTTTGTGCAGGTGGAGATCATGATCGGCCTGGTGGGAGGGTGTTCGGCGGCGTTGTTGTTCATGATGTTTGAGAGCGTGACGACGTTCCGGGTGCTGTTGTATTCGCTGGTGATGATGACGGGGATTTTGGCGGGGTTGGAGATTCCGTTGCTGCTGCGGTTGCTGAAGGACAGGATTGAGTTCAAGGATTTGGTGGCGCGGGTTTTGTCGCTGGATTATGTGGGAGCGTTGCTGGCGTCGCTGTTGTTTCCATTGCTGCTGGTGCCGCATTTGGGATTGATGAGGTCGAGTTTTCTGTTTGGGTTTTTGAATGCGCTGGTGGGCCTGGGGGCGCTGATGTTGTTGAGGCGGGAGATTGCCTGGTGGAAGGGATTGCTGGTGGAGGCGGTGGTGGTGCTGGGCATTTTGTTGTCGGGTTTTGTGTATGCGGAGCGGTTGATGGAGTGGTCGGAGGAACGGTGGTATGCGGGCGAGAAGGTGATTTTTTCGAAGCCGAGCGCTTACCAACGGATGGTGCTGACACGGAGTCAGGATGATCTGAGATTGTATCTGAACGGGAATTTGCAGTTCAGTTCGCGGGATGAGTATCGGTATCATGAATCGCTGGTGCATCCGGCGATGGTGCGGATGCCGGAGCGGGGGTTGCATGTGCTGATTCTTGGAGGTGGGGATGGGCTGGCGTTGCGTGAGGTGCTCAAGCATGAGCGGGTGGAAAAGGTGACCCTGGTGGATCTTGATCCGGCGATGACGGAGTTGTTTTCGACGCATCCGTTGCTGACGAGTTTGAACAAGGGGGCGATGAAGTCGGGGAAGGTGACGGTGAAGAATGCGGATGCGTTTACGTGGGTGGACGAGGCGACGGAGAAGTATGATGGGGCGATCATTGATTTTCCTGATCCGAGTTCGTTTTCGTTGGGCAAGTTGTATACGGAGACGTTTTATCGGAGGTTGGCGAAGGTGCTGACACCGGATGCGGTGGTGGCGGTGCAGACGACTTCGCCGATGTTTGCACGTCGCAGTTTCTGGTGCGTGGACGGGACGATGCGGGCGTGTGGGTTTGAGACACTGCCGTATCATGCTTACGTGCCGTCGTTTGGAGAATGGGGGTTCATTCTGGCGTCGAAGGGGCAGAGACGTGAGGTCTCGCCATTGCCATTGCCGGAGGGATTGAAGTTTTTGACGGAGGAGGGCTTTGGATTGATGAAACATTTTCCGCCGGACATGGCGCGGGTGGAGACGGAGGTGAACAAACTGAACAATCAGGTGTTGGTGCGGATGTTTGAGGGGGAGTGGGGAAGGTATGCGAACTGAGTGAAAGGGGGATGACGATGATGCGGCGGCGACGATTTATCCAAGGGACGGCGGGGGCGCTTTGTCTGACGGGCTGTGAGGCGCGGAAGGGGATTCGTGGGGAGATCGTGGGTCAATCGCATGCGTTGGGGCATCGGTTGCGGGACGGTCTGGCATTGGGGTCGGCGGCGCGCAAGGTGGGGACGGAGGTGGTGGTGGTGGGAGCGGGAATTTCGGGGTTGGTGGCGGCGTTGCGATTGCAGCAGGCGGGGGTGGAGCGGATTACCTTGCTGGACATGGAGGCGGAGGTGGGTGGGAATGCGCGGAGTGGGGTGAATGGGATCAGCAAGTATCCGTGGGGCGCGCATTATGTGCCAGTGCCGGGGGCGGACGCGCATGAGGTGGGGCGTTTGTTTGAGGAGTTGGGGGTGATCACGGGAAGGGATGCGGCGGGCAGGGCGGTGTTTGATGATCGGTATGTGTGTGGTGATCCGGTGGAGAGGTTGCTGGTGAACGGGGTTTGGCAGGAGGGGTTGGTGCCGACTTTGGGAGCATCGAAGGGTGAGTTGGAGGAGATGGAGCGGTTTCTTGCGAGGATGGAGGAGTTGAAGGGGATGCGCGGTGTTGATGGGAAACGGGTTTTTGAGATTCCGGTGGATGAGAGTTCGATGGATGGGAACTGGCGGGAGTTGGATTTGATGACGATGGAGGCTTGGATGACGAGGGAGGGTTTTGTGGGGGAGCGGGTGCGATGGTTGGTGGATTATGCGTGTCGGGATGATTATGGGGCGTCGAGTGCGCAGGTTTCTGCGTGGGCGGGGCTGCATTATTTTGCGTCGCGGGAGAGCGACGAGGTGCTGACCTGGGCGGAAGGCAATGGCTGGTTGGTGGCGAGGTTGATGGAGAAGATGAAGGGGGTGACCTTTGAGCGCGCGCTGGTGCAAAGGATCTGGGAGGAGGGCGATCGGGTGATGGCGGAAGGGCTGAAGCCGGATTCGGGTGAGGTGGTGAGGTGGGAGGCGAAGGCGGCGGTGTGTGCGTTGCCGAGGTTTGTGGCGCAGCGGGTGGTGGCAGGGCTGGGGGTGGCGAAGGGCTTGGTTTATTCGCCCTGGGTGGTGGCGAATTTGAGTTGGAATGCGACGCCTCCGCCGGCTTGGGACAATGTGCTTTATCAAGGCAATTCGCTGGGGTATGTGGTGGCGACGCATCAGGCGTTGAATCAACCTTTTCCCCAGAATTCGGTGCTGACGTGGTATCAAACAAGAGATCAACTGGAGCCGGCGCTGGCGCGTCAGAAGATGCTCTCGCGATCATGGGAGAGCTGGCGCGATGAGGTGTTGGATGACTTGCGGGTGGCGCATCCAGATGTGGAGGACCGGGTGACGCGGCTGGATGTGATGTTGTGGGGGCATGGAATGATCCGGCCGGTGCCGGGGTTCATCACGGGAAGGGAGCGGTCGGAGATGGCGTTGTCGTTGGGACGGGTGGCGTTTGCGCACACGGACATGAGCGGGATCTCAATTTTTGAGGAGGCTTGTGAACGAGGAGCGCAGGCGGCGAGGCAGGTGATGGGATGGATGAAAGGATGAGGGTTTTTTTATTATGATTTTCGGGACGCATTTGTTGATGGAGCTGCATGGTTGTCCGGCGGATCGGCTGGTCGATGTGGAGTGGGTGCGGAGGTTAATGCTGGAGGCGGTGCGCGTGGCGGGGGGGACTTATGTGACGGATGTTTTTCATCACTTTGCGCCGTTGGGGGTGAGCGGGGTGATCGTGATCGCGGAGAGTCACGCGACGGTTCACACCTGGCCGGAGCATGGGTATGCGGCGGTGGATGTGTTTACCTGTGGGGCGGCATTTCAGCATGACGTTTTTGTGGAGATGATGAGGGCGGGGCTGGTTGCGGATCGGGTGCAGACGAGAGTGTTGTCGCGGGGGGATGAGGGATGAGCTGGGTGACGAGATTTGCGCCGTCGCCGACGGGTCCATTGCACTTGGGACATGCGTTTGCGGCGTTGTTTGCGCGGGAGAAGGCGGAGGGTGGGAGGTTTTTGTTAAGGCTGGAGGACATTGATTTGGGGCGGTCGAGGAAGGAGTATGAGGACGGGATTCTTGAAGATTTGAAGTGGTTGGGATTGGAGTGGGAACTGCCGGTGAGGCGGCAGAGCGAGCATTTTGAGGAGTATCGTGGAGCGCTGGGGAGGTTGGGGGAGATGGGGTTGTTGTATCCGTGCTTTTGCACGCGGAAGGAAATTCAACTGGAAGTGGCGAGGTCGGGTCAGGCACCCCATGGGCCCGAGGGACCGTTGTATCCGGGGATTTGCCGGAGGCTGCGATCGGATGAGGTGGCAGAGCGGATGGCGTTGGGTCGGGATTACGCGTTGCGTTTGGACGTGGAAAAGGTAATGAAGCAGGTGGGGGAGGATTTGGTTTGGACGGATGTGGAGAAGGGAAGTCAGCGGGCGGATGCAAGGGGATTGGGAGATGTGGTGCTGGCGCGCAAGGAGACGCCGACGAGTTATCATCTGGCGGTGGTGGTGGATGATGCGGCGCAGGGGATCACGCGGGTGACCAGAGGTGAGGATTTGTTGTTTGCGACGCCACTGCACCGGGTTTTGCAGGAATTGCTGGGGTTGCCCGTGCCGGAATGGTGGCATCATCGGCTCATTTCCGATGAAAATGGGCGACGATTAGCAAAAAGAGACAACTCAAAGACCTTGCAAGCGTTACGTGATGGGGGATGTTGTGCGTTGAAAGTGAGTGAGTTACTAGGTATTTCATAGGTAATTGAACCGCACTCGCAATTAAATTGTCGGTAGTAGCGACTTTTGAATGGCAAAAGTTCCCAAAACTGTTTCATTCAGCCGCTCGCACCACCCGGAAAATATACTAAAGCAAAATGCCGATGACCAAATCAGACAATAAAGCGCTGGCACCCTTCAAATGGGTCTGGAAACAATTAAGAACGACCGCAATTCAGCTCGTGAATTCGGATTATTATCCCCAAGGACAAAAGGCTTTGGTTGAAGCCGAGGACAAGATTGACATCAAACGTTCCCTGTCATTTGTTTTTCTTCATGTGGGCTGCATTGGCCTGATTTGGGTGGGCTGGAGCTGGACGGCGGTGATTGCTGCGGTGCTCCTTTATGTGGTGAGGATGTTTGCGATCACAGCATTTTATCATCGTTATTTTTCGCACAAGTCGTTCAAGACTTCGCGCTTCATGCAATTCATGATGGCGGTGTTGGGCAACTCCGCCATGCAGCGGGGGCCTCTTTGGTGGGCAGCGGTGCATCGTCACCATCACATCCATTCGGATCATGAGGAAGACAAACATTCACCCGTGCAGCATGGTTTTTGGTGGGCGCACATTGGCTGGCTGACGAGCGACCGCAATTTTCCGACTGACTACACCCGCGTGCGCGATTTATCGAAGTTCAAGGAGTTGATGTTCTTGAATCGTTGTGATCAGGCGGTGCCGATTTTGTATGGCATTGTCCTCTGGCTGGTGGGCTGGGGATTGCAGGTTTGGTTCCCGGGCTTGGGAGTGACGGGCGGACAGATGTTCGTGTGGGGATTCTTTGTGAGCACGGTGTTTTTGCTGCATGGCACCTTGTTCATCAACTCGCTGGCCCATGTGTTTGGCAAACGTCGCTTTCAGACCGATGACGACAGCCGCAACAGCCTTTTGCTGGCATTGATCACTCTCGGCGAAGGCTGGCACAACAACCACCACCGTTATTCTCACTCAGCGCGGCAGGGTTTTTACTGGTGGGAGATCGACATTTCCTATTACACGCTCAAGATGATGTCGTGGATGGGATTGATCTGGGATCTGAAGCGAGTCCCTTATGCAGTGTATGCGGAAGCGGCAGGTCGTGGCAAGGCGGCGGATGCGGCTGAGGACGAGGCGATCTACACGGCTGGCATGCGCGAAAGTGCATGAGCGGGTATTCGCGAATCATTTATGGAACGTGGCGGTTGCTGGATGATCCGGCAGCCGCTTCTTCGCAATCGATCAATGCGCGGCTGAATGCCTGTGTTGATGCGGGGATCACCACGATTGATACGGCGGAGATTTATGGGTTGTATGAGGTGGAGGAAGCGCTGGGCAGGGCGCTGGCGCTGAGTCCTGGGCTGCGGGACAAGCTGCAACTGGTGAGTAAATGCGGGATTTATGTGCCGTGTGGGTATCACCCAGAGCGCAAGGTGGCGTTTTACAATGCAACGGCGGCTCGGATCGTGAAGAGTTTGGAGAAATCGTTGAGGTTTCTGGGAACGGACCGTCTGGATTTGATGCTGGTGCATCGTCCTGACTGGCTGACTTCGGCCGATGATACGGCGGCGGGATTGAATCAGATGTTGGCTGAAGGGAAGATTGCTGCGGCGGGGGTGTCGAACTACAACGTGCATCAGTTCGAGCTATTGAACAGCCGGATGGAGAAGCCGCTGGTGGCGAATCAGATTGAGTTTCATTTGTTGAATCAGATACCGATTCATGACGGCACGTTGAGTCAGTGTGAGCGGTTGGGGGTTCTGCCGATGGCGTGGAGTCCGTTGGGTGGTGGGCGATTGATGAGTGAGACGGACGAAGCAGGACTGCGGGTGGCCGAGGTCGCGGCGGAGTTGTCGCCGAAGTATGGGGGAGCGACGTTGGAGCAGCTGGCTTATGCATGGATTCTGGCTCATCCGAGTCGGCCTGCGGTGGTGATTGGGACGAACAAAATTGAGCGGATCGCTGCGGCAGCGCAGGCGGTGCAGATCAAGCTGGAGCGGGAAGACTGGTATCGGCTTTGTGAAGCGGCGAACGGACGACCGATTCCGTAGACGGTGAATGGCTTAATATCGGTCCAAGCTTTTTGAATTGAATCCAGCACCCTCACCTTCACGTTTTGTTGCCTTCTTGATGATGCTGGTCGCGGTGTTCGCGATGTCGACTTCGGTGATTTTCATCAAGGTTTCGGAGCTGGATATCACCGCTTTGACGACAGGGAGGTTGTGGTTGTCGGTGATGTTGTTATTGCCGTTGATGGAGTGGCACCGGCGTCGGGCAGTGCGAAGTGAGGCGGGATTGGTGAAGGGGTGGTGGCGGTTGGGACTGTTGCCCGGCGCGGTATTTGTGGTGCATTTGATCACCTGGGCGATGGGGGCGCGGATGACGAGTTCAGCGAATGCGACGCTGGCGGTGAACACGGCTCCGTTGTTGATGCCGTTTTTGCTGTTTTGGATTGCGAAGGAGCGGGTGACCAGGGTGGAGCTGATGGGAACCGCCGTGGCGTTCGCGGGGCTGGTGGTGTTGACGGCAGCGGATGCGAAACTGGATCCCGATCACTTCAGAGGAGACTTGGTGTGCATGGGATCGATGACCCTGCTGGCGGTTTATTTGGCTTTGGGAAGGCGCAGGCTGCCGATGCTGCCGTCGCCTTGGTTGTATTCAGTGCCGCTGTATATCTGCGCGGGTTCGGTGTCGTTGATGTTGACGCTGGATGGGGAGAAGTGGGCACCGCTGTTTGGGGAACACGCGGGGATCGAGTGGTTCTGCCTGGTGGGATTGGCGGTGGTTCCAACGATCTTGGGGCATGGGCTGGCGATGGCGGCGTTGAGGGTGTTGCGAGGCCAGGTGGTGGCGGTGATGTCCTTGGGACAGTTTTTAACCGCCGGATTGATGGCCTGGTGGGTGTTTGGTGAGCAACCACACGGGTTGTTTTATGTGGCTGCGGCGCTCGTGGTCACCGGATGCGCGGTGGTAATATTTGGGAAGAGTCGGGATTAGAAGGTGCCGGAATGGCGGAGACGAGGACGGTGGTGTCGGGTGCCTTGCCGGAGTAGAAGGAGAGGTAGTGGGTGTTGCCAATGACGGTGGCGTTGACGTTGCCCGCATCAAAAGTGACCTGGCTTCCGGTGGCGACGACCTCGGAAACGGGCCAGTGGAGCGGATGGTTTAAAACGCGTTCAGGATCCACCACGCGGCGGCGCAGGATGCCTTTGCCGCGATGGTAATAGTAGTTGCTGAGCAGCCCGGTTTTGGCGTCGAGGACCAGGCTGGGGGTGGAGCAAAGAATGTCGCCGATGTTGGTGGGCTCGCGTTTCCAGGTGGTTCCGTAGTCGGTGGACACGATCTGGAACTGACTTGGACCGGTTTCACAACGGGCGATGACGAGGATTTTGCCATCGCCGAGATAGACGGCGGCAGGTTCGGTCGGCCACTGGGTTTTGGGCAAGGAGGACTCGACGGTGATCTGCGTCCATGTCAGGCCGTTGTCGCTGCTGGTCACGGTGCCCCAAGCGTTGGTCGGTTTGTCGCCGTAGTCCCCGGCGAACCACAGGGCCATCAGCCCCACCTTGGGCACGGCGAAGATGTCGGTGATCTGCATCGGCCTTACCTCCAGTTTTGGCGTGGCCATAAGGGTGAAGGTCACGCCGTCCGTGGTGCGGTAGAGGTCGTGGTGCCACTCCCCTTTGCCGATGCGACGCACCCAGAGGAGCATTGCCCCGGCGGAATCCAGCCCTTTCCCGACCGTCACTTCACCGTATCCGGGCGTGTCGGCGACCACGGTTTCGGGCGTCCACGTTTTGCCGCCATCGCTGGAGGTGCGGGCATAAACGGCGCGGCTGTCTTCGCCGATGGTGTGCCCGCCGCCACGGCTGTAAACACAAACCAGCTTGTCGCCGATGGCCTGCATCATCGGCCATGAGTTGTAACCGCTCACGTTCTGCACGACATGAGCTGGTGCGGGTTTTTCCACGGGCGTCACTTTCACCATGGCCAGGCCGGTGGGTTTGGTGAAGGTGTCGGACGGATCGCCCGGCTCGCGCTGGATACGAATGGAAAGTGGCGCGTGGGGCACGACTTCGAAATAGGATTCCAAGAGAATGGTCCGCGTGTGGCGCGGCGCGGCGGGCAGCGCGGTGCGCACGGCATTGGCTTGATAGTGGCGGGACGTGAACGGGGCGTCTTCGACCATCTGCGAAAGGTGGACCCGGTAAACGTCTGCAAATTGGTCACTTGTGGTGGCGTCTTCGGAGGTCACAACGATTTCGACCTTCACCGCAGTGCAGTCATTCGGGAGGCCGCCGACCAGACCGGTGACGGATTGACCCACGGTGCCGCCGGACAGGGACCACACGGGAATGTGCACCGAGCCGTTCGACATGAGCACCAGCGAAGGTTGTCCGGTGGCGATCGACAAGTCGTTCGCCGTCACGCAGATCGGGGTTGGTTCTCGCGAACCTGAATCGCGCTTTTCGGCGAATCCGACGGTGATGAGCGCCAGCATGGCGGTGAGGATGGTGACGGTTTTCATGATGATCTTCGCTTCGACAAAAGACAACGCATGGCGGGCGGGTTTCTTTTCGGTTATGCCGAAGGTCGTCACATCATCACATCAAGGTGGTGGGATCGATGTCCCAAGTGACGATGACTTCTTCGGGGAAGGTCATGTCGGTGAGGGTGGCTTTGAGTTGGGCAAGGAGGGGGCGGATTTTATCGGTAAGGAGAAGGAGCTGGAAACGATACTGGCCGTGGGCTTTTGCCAAAGGGCTGGGGCAGGGATCGTGGATGATGGTGCCGTTGGGGAGGGATTTTTTAAGTTTGGTGGCGAGGTTTTGCAGGGTGAACTCGGCGAGGGCGGCTTGTTTGCTTCTTGAGCCGATGAGAATGGCATGGGTGTGGGGGGGATAGGGACCGAAGTTGGAGCGGTGTTCGAGTTCCTGTTCGGCGTAGCCATCGTAGTCGGCATGACGGGCGAACTGGATGGCCGGACTGTGGGGGGCGTAGGTTTGGATGAGGACTTCACCTTTGATTTCGCCGCGTCCGGCGCGTCCGGCGACCTGGGTGAGGAGCTGGAAGGTGCGTTCGGCGGCGCGGAAGTCGGGGAGGTTGAGGGAGAGGTCGGCATTGAGAACGCCGACGAGGGTGACGTTGGGGAAGTCGAGGCCTTTGGCGATCATCTGGGTGCCGATGAGGAGGTCGATTTTTTGGGAGCGGAAGTCGCGCAGGGTGTCGCGGAGCTGGTTTTTGCGGTTCATGACGTCGGTGTCGACGCGGGCGATGCGAGCGGTGGGGAAGACGGTGCGCAGGGTGGCTTCAGCTCGTTCGGTTCCGAAGCCGCCGAAGAGCAACGTGGGGGTGTTGCATTGGGCGCATTTTTTGGGAGGGAGGGAACGCATGCCGCAGACGTGGCAGACGAGGCGGTTGTCGGTTTTGTGGAAGGTGAAGGGGATGTCGCAGTCGGGGCAGCGGACGGTGGTGCCGCAGTCGAGGCAGGTGACGGCGGTGTTGAATCCGCGGCGGTTGAGAAAAAGGATGATTTGTTCGCCCTGGTCGAGCCGGCGTTGAATGGCGATGCGCAGGACTTCGGAGAGGATGGCGACGCCGTCTTTGGTTTTGCGTTTTTCGAGGCGCATGTCGACGACGCGGATCAGCGGGAGGGTTTTGTGGTCGGTGCGTTTGGTGAGGTGGAGATGCAGGTATTTGCCGGAGCGGGCGTTGGTCCAGGTTTCGAGTGACGGGGTGGCGCTGCCGAGGAGGACGGGGCATTTTTCGAGTTTGGCGCGGACGATGGCGAGGTCGCGGGCGTGGTAGCGGGGGTTTTCATCTTGTTTGTAGGAGGGTTCGTGTTCCTCGTCGACGACGATGATGCCGAGGTTTTGAAGGGGGGCGAAGATGGCGGAGCGGGCCCCGATGACGATGTCGGCGCGGTTTTCGTGGATCTTGAACCATTCGTCGTGGCGCTCGCCTTCGGAGAGGTGGGAGTGAAGGACGGCAATGCGTTCTTTGCGGTCGGAGAAGCGCGATTTGAAGCGTTCGATGGTTTGAGGGGTGAGGGAGATTTCGGGGACGAGGACGAGGGCGGTTTGATTTTGGGTGAGAACGTGGGCGATGGCCTGGAGGTAGAGTTCGGTTTTGCCGGAGCCGGTGACGCCGTGGAGGAGGATGGGTTTTCTTTCGTCGGCGGGGGTGTTGAGGTTGAGGAGGATTTGGGTGAAGGCGGCCTGCTGTTCTTCGGTGAAGGTGAGCGGGGAGCTGGGGAGGAATTCCTCGTCCTGGAAAGGGTCGCGTTCGACGCGGACTTCGCTGCGGCTGATGATATTTTTGCGCACGAGGGCATGGACAACCTGGGTGGCGGAGTGGAGCTGCTGGCGAAGCTGGCTGAGGGTGGCTTCCCCGCCGCTGGATTGTAGGAGATGAATGATGCGGGCTTGAAGGGGGGCGGTCTTTTGGAGTTTTTCGAGGGCTTCGGCGTCGGGGGGATTGGTGAGGGTGAGGTGGCTGTCGGAGAGAAAGGTTTCGGGTTTGCTGCGCACGGCTTCGGGCAGCATGGCGCGGAGGACCTGGCGGACGGGACTGAGGTAGTATTGGGAGGTCCATTGCGCGAGCTGCAGCAGGGTCGCGGTGAACATGGGCCGGCTGCCGACGGTGCTGGAGATGGGTTTGAGTTTGTCGGCAAAGGGGGAGTCATCGAGAATTTGCAGGACGACGGCGGTTTCCTTGCGGTTTTGCAGCGGAATGTGGACGCGGGTGCCGGGTTGGATGCGGGCGGCCAGGTCGTCGGGGATCAGGTAGTCGAGTTCGAGGGCGGTTTCTTCGAGAAGGACGCGGGCGATGCGTTGGGGCGTGGTGGGTGGTGGTGGAGAGGTTGGGGCGTCGCCATCCATGCCGGAGAAGAGGGAGGGTTGGTCGGGCATGGCGGAAATCTAAAATTTGAGATTTGAGATCGGGGGGGACTTTTGCCTGTTGAAGGGAGGGGGACAAACGAAAGAAAGAAAAAAGCCTTCCGGTTTCCCGGAAGGCTTTGGAACAAGCTGAAGTAAATTCAGCTTAAGAATTAGAAGCTGACGCTGAGGCTGATGCCGCCGTAGAGCTGCTCGTCTTCGCCGAGGTCATCAAGGGCGTCGATTGGCAGGTTGTAGGCCACATAAGGGGTCAGGGTAGCGGTGTCGGTGAGCTTGATTGGAAGCGAGACACCTGCTTTGACGTGGTTGAAGCCGTCAACGCCGTAGTAGTCGATCGCATAGCTGACGAGAGCTGCTGGAACGAGGCTGATACGGTCGGTGATTTCGATGGCTTTGGAGATGCCTGCTTCGAAGTAGAAACCGTCGGCGGTTTCGTCATAGTAAGCGCCGCCGCTGAAGTCAACAGGACCAAGGGTGGTGGAGACCAGTGCGCCAACTTCGTTGATGTCTTCAAAGAGGTCGCCTGCGTTGCCAAGATACTTGTAGTGTTGATACTTCAAACCAACGGTGGCTGGGCCAAGGTCAACCAAAACGGCTGCGTAGAGGTCAAGTTCGTTGTAGGAACCACCGAGGGTGGCGGAGTCGTCAGCGGAGGTGCCGAACCAGGCGCCCACGTTGAGGGAGATCATTTCATTGAAAGGAATGTTGCCGTCGATACCGACAGAAACGAGGTTTTCAGCGAAATCGACGCCACGGTAGATGTAGTGGGAGTCGTAGCCAGCGGTCAGCGTGAAGCCGAGCAAAGCGCTTTCTTCAGCAGCAACCATTGCGGGTGCTTTTGGTTCGGCAGTGCTGCCAGCGAACGCGGTCGAGGCAAGCGCCACGCCGAGAATGGGAGAGAGCAAGGTGTGCAATTTCATTTATTGTGTTGTTGTTTGGTTTGGTTGGTATCGTTCCTGCTCAAATTCAATCACCGGACCTAGGTCAGGAGGTAAATTTGTTGCACGAACAATACGTGTATTTAGCAGCAAAGGTTGCGCTGTGAAGTTTTTTTGTGAACTTTTTGTTTCCTGGATTGTCGTGTCGCGGTAGACGCGGCGACAAATGATCCGTCAGTTGACAAAGCCAATCCGTGCAGGTGGACTGAGTGACGATGCCTGAATTCGCAAAAATTGCGCAAGGCAGGGGATGGCGCTTGCAGTGTTAAACCAAGTCGGTGGAAACGACGGAGCTTGAACGCCGGGAGGCGAGGGTCTTTGCCTGAGCCACGACGCGGTCGGAATCGGCTTCGAAACGATAGCCGTGGCAACTGGGGCAGGAATGCGTGCGGAAGGTCACTATGGAACCGCATCCTTCGCAGACCTTATAGGCAGCGGGATGGGTAATGATTTTCCGAGCTTGGATCAGGCGATCTTGTTGACTTGGGATGCTGCTCATCTTGCGTATTATACGCCAAAAATTGCGGTGGGAATCAGAAAATTCCTAAAAGCATAAAAAAAGCGCGAGTGAACGCGCTTTTTTCGGGCAATCGGGATGTTTTCGGAGTGTCTCTGCTTAATTAGCCGCAGTGGACTTGGAAAGCTGAGACGCCACGCGGCTTTTGAGGCGGGAGGCAGTGTTTTTGTGAATGGTGCTCGATTTTGCGGCCTTGTCGGCGGCAGAAGAGAACTCATTGTAGCACTGTTGAGCGAGCGCGTTGTCGCCTTGAGCCACGGCAGCGAGCACTTTCTTACGCAGAGTGCGAATCCGGCTTTTTTTGACCTGATTTTGCAGCGTGCGCGTTTTGGTTTTGCGAATGCTCTTTTCTGAGGAACGGATGTTTGCCATGGCGGAATGAAATTCTGAGGGGTGGGTGTTTACGTGATGGGAGAGGGTCTGTCAAGCGATGGGTGCAAGTTTCTGATCAATAATGGGTCAGATTGTTACTTGTAGCCGCTGATCATGCTGCATGGAATGGTGATTTCCGCGCCGCCAGAGCGGCGGATCGTGAGCATGTAGACACCGGTGGCGGGTGGTTTGACGTGGAGAACAGAGCCCCACGAACCTTCGGTGGTCTGGATGAGTTGTTCGATCTTTTTGCCGGTGGTATCCAGCAGATGAGCTTCGATTTGCACGCCGCTTTGTGGCGGGACGGCGACGCAGATGCGGTAGTCGTTGCCTTTAAACATCTGGATACGAACGGCTTTGCCAACATTGGGATTGAGGTCGCGCTGCCAGATGTCGGAGCGGAAATCGAATCCTTCGGGTTCATATTGACCGGCGAGGTAAAGCACGGCGTGTTCGGCCTGTCGCTCAGGATTGGCAGCGAGGGGCAGTGACGCGGCAAACAGCCATAGCAAGGCCATGGTTAGGGTCCGGCGCAGATTGGGGTGCGGAAGGATGGCGTGGGAGGAGCTCATTCAGGAGGGGTAGGGAACAAGGGGAATGCCTGGGAGTAAAGATTATAATGGGACAAATGCAGTTTGCACCCGATAGTTCGGACGAAAGCAAAGGATTGGCTTGCCCCTTTAGCAATTTTGGCTTTCATAAATACCCAATATCTTATGGCGCACATCGTGTTCACACTGGAAGATGGCAGCGAAATCCTCGCTGACTTGAATGCTGACATCGTCACGGTGGGTCGGCATCCGGAGAGTTTGGTGGTGCTGCCGAGCGGGTCGGTTTCAGGCCAGCATGCGACGGTGAAACGTCGAGGCGACAGTTATTTTGTGCAGGATTTGGGCACCACGAATGGCACGCGGGTGAACGGAGTGGAGGTCGAGGAGGTGAAACTGGAGCACGGGGATCTGGTTTCTTTCGGGGATGTAGCGGGTTATTTCTATGCCACGGAAGAGGCATCGGCTGCCTGGGAAGAACCGCAAGCGGAGGCACCGGTGCTGGAATCGCTGCCGGAGCCGCAAGCGCCGGTGTTGTCGGCGCAATCGGAGCCTTCGCTGTTTTTGCCGGAAAAATATTCACCAGTGCCGCGAGCAGGGCAGCCACGCAAGACGGGCTATGTGCCGGTGAAGCCGACGCGTCCGGTGACGCAATACAAGGAATCTTCGGGTTGTGCGGGATTTTTGTTTTTCATTGGGTTTTTGGTGTTTGCCTTTTTGGTGGGATTGCATGTCAGGCACGGTCAGGAGCATTCCGGAAGCATTTTGTTGATGGATGTGATTGAGAAGCTCAAGGCGGATCAGGTGGAGAGTGGTGCTGAGGTGACACCGGAGAGTGGAACGTCGACGACTCCTGCTGCGGATTCTGCTCCTGCTCCTGCAGCCCCTGCATCAGATTCGGGTTCGAGTTCTTCGCAGATGGGCGGCGGGATGATGGGCGGTGACAAGGAGCCTTCGATGTAGTGGGCTTGAAAGCCGTGCTGGTGCATCGGCCACAACGGTTGGGGGAAATTTTTGCTGCGAGGGATGATGCTGAGGGAGCGTTCTCTTCAGGCACCTCGCTCCTGTATGAATGCCAGTTTTCTCCGCACGTTTTGTGCTTCCGTTGTTTCCGTGTGGTTTTTGGGATTGCCCTCGGTGAAGGCAGCTCCAGTATTTGAAAAGAACAACCTCGCGGCGTGGTGCATTGTGCCGTTTGACGCCAAGAAGCGGGGGCCGGAAGAGCGGGCGGCGATGCTGAAGGCGTTGGGCATCCGCCAGTTTGTTTACGATTACCGGACGGAACATGTGCCGCAGTGGGAGGCGGAGATGGAGGCGCTGAAAAAGAACGGCATTGAGCTGACAGGGTGGTGGTTTCCCAGGACTCTGAATGAGGAGGGCAGACGGATCTTGGAGGTGATCGGTCGTCATGGTTGGAAGCGTTGCGACTTATGGGTGACAGGCGGGGACAGCACGGTGGAGAAAGAGGTGGAGAGATTGAAGCCGATGGCGGTTGAGGCAGCGAAGGTGGGGGTGAGGGTGGGTTTATATAATCACGGTGGCTGGTTTGGGGAGCCGGACAATCAAATCGCAACCATTGAGGCGCTTAAGAAGGAGGGGGTAAACAATGTTGGGATCGTTTACAACCTTCATCATGGCCACGGACATTTGACCAAACTGCCGGAGCTGATGGCCTTGATGAAGCCGTATTTGATCGGTTTGAACTTGAACGGGATGGATGTGGACGGAGACAAAAAGGGACGGAAAATTTTGCCAATCGGGGTCGGCACGGAAGATGTGAAAGTATTGAAAGTGATCAGGGACAGCGGCTATGCGGGACCGGTGGGAATTTTGAATCACACCAATGAGGATGCGGAGGGGCGGTTGAAGGACAACCTGGCAGGATTGCAGTGGGTGGTGGCGCAACTGGATGGCGCGGAGGCGGGTCCAAGACCAAAGTATGTGACCTGGCATGAGGAGCCGAAACTCAAACCGGCCTCGTCCGCGTCTGAGTTTACACCGGAACGCAAGCCATTGCGGGTGGAGGAGTGGCCGGATTGGGAGGCTCCGGTGAATCGGGACCGGATGTTTGATTTTTATGGCAAGCAGGCGCGCTTTTTCATGAAACAAAAGCCGCGTCCTTCGATGGTGGAGGTTTATCCAGGCCTCGATGGCGGGAAGATGGGGCACTGGGGAAATCAGACGGAGGAGACCTGGAGGGATGACCGCTGGAGCAAGAGCGATTTGGGCAATGTGCTGTCGACGGTGATCCATGCTGAAGGGTTCACGTTGCCGAAGGCAGTGGCGTTACGTCTTGGAAACGGTGGGGAGATGGCGGCGGTGTTTGATCCGCTGACATTGTCGTTTCCGCTGGTGTGGAGGGAGGGGTTTTTGAAGGTCTCCGACGTGCGACGGGGGTTCATGGGTGGGATGAGTCTGGAGGGCAAGGTCGTGCAGAAGGAGCGGATCGCGGCACCCAAGGGGAAAGTGGAGTATCGCGGATTTTATCGTGATGGGAAGCGCGTGGTGTTTGCTTATGCCCTGAATGGTGAGGAGTTGCTGGATACGGTTTGGGAAGAGAATGGAGTTTTTCTTCGTGAGCGTGGTCCCGTGGAAGGGCATTCACACAAGTCGGTGTTGAAAGGTGGCGTGACGCAGTGGCCGGGGTGGATCGAGATGAAGGGGGAGATTGGTGAGAACAGGCCGTTCGCCGTCGACACGATTCCGGTGCCTTTTGAGAATCCCTATGGAACGCTTTTCTTCATCAGCGGTCATGATTTTTTCCAGGACGGAACGGCGGCGGTGGCGACGATGACGGGTGAGGTTTGGCTGGTGAAGGGGATTGACGAGAAGTTGGAAAAGGTGCGGTGGAAGCGCTTTGCCACGGGGTTGCATCAACCGTTGGGAGTGAGGATTGTGAACGATCAATTGTATGTGTTGGGGCGTGATCAGATCACGCGCTTGCAGGATTTGAACGGAGATGATGAGGCGGATTTTCATGAGTGTGTGACGAATGCGCAGCTGACCTCCGCCGGTGGGCATGACTACATCACAGGGCTGGAGATCGATGCGGAGGGGCGGTTTTATTTTGCGTCGGGAAACCAGGGGGTGTGCCGGGTAAAGCCGGGAGGTGAGGTTGAGGTGTTGGCAAAGGGGTTTCGCAATCCGAATGGTCTTGGTCTGAGCGAGGATGGCACGGTGACCACAAGTGTGCAGGAGGGCGACTGGACGCCCGCCTCAGCGATTTGCCAGGTGGTGAACGGGGCGCATTTCGGAGCGGGCGGACCGAAGGATGGGAAAATGCCTGAGTTGCCGCTGATTTATTTTCCGCGGGGAGAAGACAATTCGTCAGGCGGGCAGTGTTTTGTCAGTGGAGAGAAGTGGTCGGCTTTGCGAGGCAGGGGTAATGGGAGTGGCAATCTGGTGCATTTTTCACCGGGATCGGGCTCGGCGTTTTTGGTGATGCGCGAGCAGTTGAAAGGGAAGTGGCAGGGAGCGGCGGTGCGTCTGGGGGGCGGCTTCAAGTCGGGGGCGCAGAATGGCAGGTTTCATCCCGTGGATGGGCATCTGTATGTGAGCGGGTTGAACGGTTGGAGCAGCTATACGCCGGAGGATGGGTGCTTGCAGCGGGTGCGGTATGTGGGTGGGGTTGCGGTGCCGGTGGAGATCGAGTCCCGCGACAATGGCGTGCTGATCCGGTTCGATGAGGCGGTGGATGTCAACGTGGCAAAAGAGGCGGCCAAGCATGGGGTGCAGTGTTGGAATTACAAATATTCAGCGGCCTATGGGTCGCCTGAGTGGTCGGTGAAACATCCCGACAAAGCGGGGCATGATGTGCTGGAGGTGCGCAGTGCCCATGTGTTGGAAGGTGGCAAGACGTTGTTTTTGGAGATCCCGCAACTGGTGCCTGCGAACGTGGTGCATCTGCATGTGGCGTTGACGGCAGACCGTTCGGCGGATGTTTTCCTGACGGCGCACGCGCTGGGCGAGGCATTTGTTGAGTTCCCGGGGTATCAGACAATTGCGAAGGAGTCGGCAGCGGTTTCTCCCGATCCGATGGCAAGTTTGAAGATGCCTCCTCCGGCCAAGCCGAATGTCTGGACGAAAGGTGAGGCCGGGCGGAAGCTGGTGATGGAAGCGGCGTTGGGACTGCAGTTTGTGCAAAAGGAACTGCGCGTGAAGGCGGGAGAGCGGGTGACTTTGGAGTTCAATAATCCGGATGTGGTTCCGCACAATTGGGTGTTGCTCAAACCGGGGACCACGGCATCGGTGGGTCAGAAGGTGAATCTGTTGATTGCTGATCCGCAAGGCTTGGCGCGGCATTACATTCCGGAGACCGATGAGGTGCTGGTGTTTACGGACATGGTGAATCCGCAGGAAAAGTTCACCATTCACTTTGATGCGCCGAAGGAGAGGGGAGATTATCCCTATCTGTGCTCGTTCCCCGGCCACTGGCAGGCGATGAACGGGGTGATGAAGGTGGAGTGAGCCGGGGCCGGGGATCAGCTTTGCGAAGCTGCGAAGCTGCGCAGAGGCACCGAGTGACCGGCTGGTGGTTTGTCCGACCCAAAGGCTGGATGCCCGTGTCGCCGCTCTGCGCCGAAGTTCCCGACCCGGCAGGCAAAATGCCTGCCACGCCCACAGGCTCGAAGCCTGTGTTACGGAGGGGGATTATTGGGCGCCAGAGGTGGGGCGGATGATGATTTCGTTGACGTCGACGTCGGCGGGTTGGTCGATGGCGTAGGTGATGCCGCGCGCGATGGCTTCGGGTTTGAGGGCGACGGCGCGGAAGTCTTCGATCATGGAACGGGTGCCGGGATCGGTGATGGTGTGGGCGAGTTCGGATTCGACGACGCCGGGGGAGATGATGGTCACGCGGACGTCTTTGTTTTCGAGTCGGAGACCTTCAGAGATGGCGCGCACGGCAAACTTGGTGCCGCTGTAAACGGCGCAGGTGGGCCAGACTTGGAACCCGCCGATGGAGGAGATGTTGATGATGTGTCCGGATTTGCGGCTTTGCATGTCGGGGAGCACAGCGGCGATGCCGTGGAGGACACCGCGGATGTTGACGTCGATCATCTGGTTCCATTCGTTGATCTTAAGTTCGTGCAGGGGGGAGAGGGGCATGACGCCGGCGTTGTTGATGAGGACGTCGATGCGGCCGAATTTTTCGAGGGCGAAGTCGGCGAAGGCCTGGGTGTCTTCGAAGTTGGTGACGTCCAGCGTGCGGTATTCGACGAGGCCGCCGGTGGAGCGAATTTCTTCGGCGAGCTTTTCGAGTCGGTCGGTGCGACGCGCTCCGAGAAAAACTTGATGGCCTTGGGCGGCGAGATGGCGGGCGGTGGCTTCGCCGATGCCGCTGGAGGCACCGGTGATAAGGATGATTTTGGTGGTGTTCATCGTTCTTGGTTCTTGGTTCTTGGTTTTAACGTTTGCGGATGTTGGCGGGCGAATTGGACGCTGCTGATGACCATGACAGTGTTCCGGATGGGTGGAGTTTTACAATGCCTGGAACTCCTGAAATTTTGCCTAAACCTATTAAATGGAAGCATCTTGGATCAGAAATTAAGCTTTTGTTTGCTTGATTGTGGCGCAGGGTAGAATCATGAATCGATTAGTTGATGGTAACAAAGCACAACTGGCGCAGCGCTTGGGTGAGCTGGCGCGGGGGGAGGGTTACAGTGCTTCGAGGTTGCCGGGGGTGAAGTTCATGCGCTCGACGAAGGTGGTTCCGTGCATGAAGGTGGCGTATGAACCGAGCATTGTGATCGTGGCTCAGGGAAAGAAGCGGGGGCTTTTGGATGGGCAGGTGTTTGAATATGATGCGGACCACTATTTGACGTTGTCGGTGCCATTGCCATTTGAGTGCGATACGGAGGGCACGGAGGATGAGCCGATGTTGGGGGTGTCCGTGGGGGTGACACCTGCGCTGGTGGGGGAGTTGATGATGGAGATGGAAATGGGGTCGCTGACGCCGGTAACGGATCGGGGAAGATTGGGGATTCATGCGAATCCGATGGATGAGGTGTTGCGCGGGGTGGTGTTGCGTTTGGTGGAGAGTTTGAGGTCGGCGCAGGAGGCGAAGATATTGGGTCCGCTATTGGTGAAGGAACTGGTTTATCGGGTGCTTTGCCGGGAGGAGGGAGGGACGTTGCGGGCATTGGCGACACCGCATTCGCATTTTGGGCAGATCAGCCGGGTATTGCAGCGGATGCATGTGGATTATGCACGGCCGATGGAGATGGCGGATCTGGCGGCAGAGGCGGGGATGAGTGTGTCGAATTTCCACAACCATTTCAAAGCGATCACGTCATCGCCGCCGTTGCAGTATTTGAAGTCGGTGAGGTTGCACCGGGCGCGGTTGCTGATGGTGCATGAGGGGTTGAACGCGGGGAATGCGGCGCGTGAGGTGGGGTATGAAAGTGTGTCGCAGTTCAGCCGGGAGTTTAAGCGCTTTTTTGGAGGCACCCCGGTGGCGGTGGCGGAGGAGTTGAGGATGTCGTTTATGAGTTTGGAGTGATGGAGTGGGAGAGTCTTGGTTGCAGGTTACGGGTTTGGTATCATGGTGTCGGGGCATGGTTGTTCGTGGTTCCCGTATTCCTTTTTCCCAGTCGCTGCCGCTGATCGCGGTATGTGCGGCGTTGTTCTTTGGGTTGTTGATTTCGCTGGCGGTGGTGGATCGTCCGGTGAAAGAGGAGCGGGAGATTGAGAGGCGCAAATCGGTGGGACAGACGGTGGCGCCGAAATTGTATGTGGCGGTGTGGCTTTATCGCGGGTTGCAGGCGAATTTGGTGCTGGCGGGGGCGCTGCTGCTGGCGAGTCCGTGGCTGGGAGTGCGCAGGAAAGAGGGGGTGGCGTTGTTGCCGAAGACGGAGGTGGCGCCGTTTGGAAAGCTGAAGGTGATCGCATGTGTGGGGTTGATGGGGGTGGCGGCGTGGCATCATGCGCCGCGTTTGTCGCATGGGATGTGGGGGGATGAGGAGTTCAATGCGAGCCGGTTCATGGTGCCGGAGGTGGAGCGGCAGGAGGATGGATCGCTCGAGTTCAAGGAGAGGCCGTGGGTGACGACATTATGGAGCATGCGCAAGCCGACGAATCATCTGGCTTACAGTGCGGCGGCGCGGTTGAGCCATGACACGTTTTTTGAGCCGGGATCGGGTCCACAGGACAAGTTTTTCAGTGAGGCGTTGTTTCGGGCACCGGTGTATGTGGCGGGGTTGTTGATGATCCCGGCGTTTTTATGGGCATTGCGGGTGTGGGGGCTGAGTGGTTGGTGGGCGTTGTTGTTGTTGATGCTGCATCCGTGGTATTTGCGGTTTGGGGTGGATGGCAGGGCTTACTGCTTCATGATGCTGGCTTCCATTCTGCTGGTCGGGTCGCTGGGGCGGGCGTTGCAGACGGGGCTCTGGCGGTGGTGGGTGGCGATTGGGATCGGCGGGTTCTTTTTGAACTGGTGCAACCTGCAGGGACTTTACCAGCTGGCGGCTTTGCACATCACCATTGGTGGATTTTTATTGGTGGGAGGATTGTCGAATGACGCGAGGTTTTTTCTGGGTCGGAGATGGGTGGTGTCGGGAGTGATCACGGGAATGTTGATGCTGGGGTATTTGTCGCCGTGCTGGCCGCAGTTGCTGGAGTTTTTGGAGAAGGAGGAGATCAAGGGGGTGATGGACCGGAGTTATTGGGAGGAGGCGCTGGGGGGATGGTTTTTTGGTCAGCCTTGGGTCACTTGGCATCAACCGGACAATCCGTTGAGGTATGGAATGGATTTGTCGATGCGCTGGTTGCCCGGTTTGCACTGGGCGGGGATTGGGTTGTTTGTGGGATTGTTGGTGGCCGGGCTGGGGTTGTTGGTGGTGGATCGAAAACGGTGGGCGTTGCTGGGATTTTTGGTAGGGGGACCGTTGGTGATGTTGACGCACATGGCGGTGTCGCATTCCCGGCCGTATGACTGGTATTTTTCGCCCTATGTGCCGGGTTTGTTGATGGTGCTGGCGGTGGGGATGACGTGGTTGGCCCGGCGTCGGTTTGGGGTGGTGGCGTTGGTGGTGACGGTGGGGTTGTTTGCGTTGGTGACGCGGGAGCCGAGGCGCTTGTTCCGGGATCATCCGGTGGAGGCTTCGAGGGAGTCGGTGGCTTCGTATCGAGAGGTGACGAATCCGCGTCATCCTGACATTGAAAAAGAGGTGATCAGCGGGGCTTATGGGATGTATACCGAGGGATATGATCCGGCGATGCGACGGTTTGATGATATGCAGGGATTGCGGGATTTGATGGCGGAGGCGGATCGGAGTTCGCGTCGGTTGTATGTGAATGCGGGCAACATCGCGTTTTTGCGCGGGTCGGAGGCGACGAGGGACGTGACGCTGATGCTGGAAGATGCAGCGTTGTTTGAGCCGGCGGGGACTTTTTATGGGTTGCTGCCGTTCACGACGAGGAGTGTGTTTCGTTACAGGGGTGGGGCGGAGTGATCGGGTAATTGGTGATGGGGGTTGACCTTTGCGGTTTGCGGGGTTGTTTGGGGGCTGCTTATGATCCTTGGAAAAAAAGTTGCTGTCACGATGCCCGCTTATTTCGCGGAAAAAACGGTGGGTAAAACGGTGGCGGCGATCCCGCGCGACATTGTGGACACGATCATTTTGGTGGATGACTGCTCGAAAGACAACACGACGGAGACGGCGAGGGCGTTGGGGATTGAGGTGTTTCGCAATGAGACCAACAAGAACTATGGCGGCAATGTGAAGCGTTGTTTACAGGAGGCACTGGACGCGGGCGCGGACATCGTGATCCAACTGCATCCGGATTTTCAGTATCCGCCGGGGATCGTGGCTCCGATGGCGGCGATTCTGGCGACGGGTCATTATGATTTCTGTCTGGGAGCGAGGTTGGGGGGACGCAAGGACACGCGGGTGTCGATGCCGTTCTGGCGCTTGTTGCCGAACCGGATTTTGACGCATGTGATGGACATCTGTCTGGGGACGAAGCACACGGAATATCACACGGGGATGCGGGGTTACACCCGGGAGATGCTGGAGACGGTGAAGTTTCATGAGCTGAGCAATCATTTCATTTTCGACAATGAGATGTTCATTGCGGGATTGAAGGATGGGTTTCGGAGCTGTGAGGTGAGTTGTCCGACGGTGTATGAGGAGGACAGCAGCAGCATCAGTTTCCAAAAGGCGATGCGTTATGGGTCGGAGTGCCTGAAGATTTCTTTTGCGTATTTGATGTGGCGTTTGAAGACCGGCGGGGTCAAGCCGCGCGGGGTTTGAGGTAATGGGCGCAACTGTTGGTTGCTGTGTTCAAATTCATAGGTAAGGGTCAGCCCCCATGGTTTCCATTTCGATCCGCCATGTCAGCAAGATGTTTACCGGGCATCTTGCGTTGAACGACGTGAGCCTGGAAGTTGAGCGGGGGGAGTTGTTTTTTCTGCTGGGTCCCAGTGGATGCGGCAAGACGACTTTGCTGCGTCATATCGCGGGATTTTACACGCCGGACAAGGGGCAGATTTTGTTTGATGGCCGGGATGTAAGCAAAGTGCCACCGCATCAGCGCGGGGCGGCGATGATGTTTCAGAGTTATGCGTTGTGGCCGCATTTGACGGTGTCGCAAAACGTGGGGTTTGGTCTGGAGGAGAGGAAACTGCCCAGGGCGGAGATCACGCAGCGGGTGGCGGAGGCGTTGAAGCTGGTGAAGATGGACGGACTAGGGGAGCGGCGGATTCAGGCGTTGAGCGGAGGTCAGCAGCAGCGGGTGGCGCTGGCGCGGGCGTTGGTGGTAAGGCCGAGTGTGTTCATGCTGGATGAGCCGTTGTCGAATCTGGACGCGCGGTTGCGGATTGAAATGAGGTCGGAGATCCGTCGGATTTGCAAGGAGTTTGGGCTGACGGGAATTTATGTGACGCACGACCAGAAGGAGGCATTGAGCATGGCGGACCGGATGGCGGTGATGGACGGTGGCAAGGTGGCGCAGGTGGGCACGCCGATGCAGGTGTATCGGCAGCCGGTGAACAAGATGGTGGCGGAGTTTATCGGCGAGACGAACTTGATTGATGGCACGGTGAAGCAGGCAAGTTACCGGTCGGGATATTGGGATGTAGAGACGGCGAGCGGGCTGTTGCGTGGCAGGGCGACGGAGACGCTGGAGCCGGTGGCGGGTCAGCCGGTAACGTTGAGCATCCGACCGGAGGCCATTTCGTTTTATGATCTGCCGGACTCACCGAACCGATTTTTTGGGAATCTGCTCGAGCGGACTTATCTGGGCGAGCAGGTGCAGTATGAACTTTCAACTCGCGATGGACATCTGCTGAGGTTTGCGGAGATGAATCCTCGCGAGGTCTATGATCCGGGGATTGAAGAGATCAGGGTCAATGTGTCGGCGGACGATGTATTGATTCTTCGGCGGTGAGACGATTGGATCAGTTGGCGCGGAATTCGGAGGGGTAGAGTCCGATTTTTTCGATGGGGACGGGCTCGAAGTTGATGAGTTTGGGTGCAGGGGAGTCAGGGTTGAGGCGGAAGTCGTCGGAGTCTTTGGAGACGAGGCGTGGGTCTGCGACGTGGGAGTTTTTGTCCCAGCCTTCGGATTGCCAGGCCTCCCAGTTGCTGGCCGGGGCGGCTTGTTTGAGGGTGATGTCCTTCATTTGGATCTGGCCTTTTTCGGCGTGGATGTCCAAACGCAACCAGAAGGTTTTCATCCAGGATTTATAGGCCGGGGTGTTTTCGGCGGGGAGGTTGCCGGAGATTTCGATGTCCTGCCATTCGGGGGTGGCGGTAAATTTTTGTTCGCCGGTGGACCAGTAGCCGCCGGGGCTGGCGTAGCTGCCGTAGTGGAATCCAATGGTGGTGGTGGGTTCGGTGGATCTGACTTTGAGGCGGGCGCGGTAGGAGGTGCCGGGTTTGAAGGGCTGGGTGGGGAGGTGGATGACGGATTTGGCGTTTTTGGGGTCGGGTCCGGTGGCGGCGGGGACGGTGATGATGCCATCGGTGGCGGTGATTTGGAGTTCGGGGAGGGGTTTATGGTTCCAGCCCCAGCCTTTCGGGGTTTTGCCGGGTGGGGTGTCGGTGAGCAGTTGTTGCGTGTTGAGGATGTCAGGGCCGATGTCGGGTCCGGTTTTGTTGACACCGGTGAGGATGGTGTGGCCGCTGTTCCAGACGAGGTTGGATTCGACGGTGTTGTGTTTGGGGGTGCAGTGACGGAGGTCGAGGTAACGGAGGGTGGGTTCGTTCCAGGCGATGATGTTGCGGCGGAAGATGTTGCCGCTCATGATGGTGCCGTCTTCGCGCAGGGCGTTGCGCGGGTCGAGTTCGATGTTGCGCATGGATTTCCATTCGGGGCGGTCTTTGATGGAGTCCCAGCCGGCGAGCATGGTTTTGTAGTGGTTGTCGAAGAAGCGGTGGTCTTTGTTCCAGCCGTTGAATTCAATCTGGCGTTCGCCGCCGTCGACGAAGAGGTTGTTTTCGATGAGGTGGTCGCGGCCGTTGTGGAGGTGAAGGGAGGCGCGGGCGGAGCGGGCGACGATGTTGCCGATGATGTCGAGTCCGGCGGCGTTGTCGTCCATGTAGATGCCCCAGGTGAAGTGGGGCCAGTGGAGGCCGTCCTTGCCCTGGCCGACGCCGATGGTGTCATGGATGAGGTTGTAGCGGAGGGAGGTGCCGCGGGAGGAGATCCAGTCGCGTCCGCCGGTGTAGACGGCACCGCCGTCCTGGGTTTCCTGGACGGTGTGATGCAGGTGGTTGTAGTCGATGGTGAGGTTGTTGCCGCTGAACTGGACGGCCATGCGCGGGGTGTGGTGGATGAGATTGTGGGTGACCTTGTTGCCGACGCCGTAGAGGCTGATGCCGGGGGCGTTTTTGTTGAAGATGCCGATGTGGTGGATGTGATTGTTGTCGGCGATGTTGTTGGCGGGGCTGAGGGTAATGCGGTCGCCGCCGCCGAGGCTGATGCCGGAGGCGCCGAGGTGGGAGAGGTGGTTGCCGGTGGCGAGGTTGTTTTTGCCGCCGTGCAGGGAGATGCCGCCGCCGGTGAAGTTTCCGCTGTGGTGGATGTTGTTGCCAGCGATGGTGATGTTTTGAGCGTTTTCGACGACAATCGCGGTGCCATTGCTGCCAGTGAGGTGGAGGCCGCGGAGAGTGATGTGCTGGGTGCCGCTGGCGATTTTGACGAAGTGGGTGAGTTTGGGGATGCGGATCTCGTCGCCGTGGCCGAGAGGTTTTTCGGGCCAGTAGTAGAGGGTTTGGGTGCGTTTATCGAGGAACCATTCACCGGGGGCGTCGAGTTCTTCGAGGGCGTTTTGGAAGTAGTAGCGGTTGTGGGGGTGGAGGTCGTAGCCGCAGGGTTTGGCGAGGGTAAGTTTGCGGGTTTTGGAGTCGAGGGATTTGACGGACATGACCCAGTTCCACCAGCCGTATTGGGCGTAGATGTCGATTTCGACGTCTTCGGGGTGGGCCCATTGACGGATGTCAGCGGGGGCGAGGTAGGTTTCGAGTTTCCACTGGTGATTTTCGGGAAGGGGATCAGGGAGTTCGGGGATGAAGGCCCAGCCGCGATAGAGGGGATCGGCGGCGTCGCGATTGGGGTAGCGGGCGAGGGTTTGGCGCTGACCGTTGTGGAGGAGCTGTCGGATGGTGATGTCCTTGAGGCCAAGGGCGCTGACGTCGGCTTTGAGGATTTCGCCCTGGTGAGGAGTGAAGGTTTTGAAGTCGACTTTGGGGGCGCCGATGAAGATAGGGCTGGCGTTTTCGACGGCGCGGTAGGTGATGGGAAATTCGGCGGTGCCGGAGTCTTGGGCTTCGAGGGTGAGGGTGGTGGAGGTTTCGTAAGTGCCGTGATGGAGCCAGACGGTGATGGGTTTAGTAAGGGGGGTGTCTTTGCGATGCTGGCGGATTTTGTCGCGTGCTACGGTGAGCGTAGCGAGGGGGGCTTCGCGGGTGCCGGGGGCGCTGTCGTTGCCGGTGGGGGCGACGTGGAGTTCGAGGGCGGGAAGGAGGGTTGGGAGAAGGAGAAAAGCGAGGAGGAGTCGGAAGGGCATGGTCGAAAGGATAAAGGATGAAGGCGAAAGGATAAAGCAGGTTTCGGCGAGATCGTCCTCGTCCTCCTACTCGAACTCGAACTCGTCCTCGAAAAGGGGGGAGTTGAGGGGAGTAGTGGAGGAGGTAGGAGGACGCGTGGGTGCTCGGGTGTTTTTTTGGCGCTTGGTGTCGAGGACGAGTAGGAGAACGAGGACGAGGACGATTTAGGACTTGGATGTCCAAGGGTTGTAGGTGCCGAGGGACCAGATGTGGCCCTCCAAATCGCGACAGGTGAAACCGCGTCCGCCGTAAGATTCGTCTTTGATGGGAATGAGGATTTCGCAGCCGCTGGCGATGACTTTTTCGTGAATCAGATCGGCATCGGAGACGACGAGATAACAACATTGAGTTTCCTTCCCGTTGATGTCGGCAGGTTGCGTGATGTAGCGGCCAAAAGGTCCGTCATTGATATCACCCAACATGATCATGCTGTTGCCGAGCTTGAGTTCGGCATGGGCAATGGAGCCGTCTTCATTGGGATAAACGGCGTGTTTTTCAAAGCCGAAGATGTCGCAGAGCCACTCAATGGCTTGCGCGGCGTTGCGATAGGCAAGGCAGGGAATAATGGTGGTGGACATGATGGGATGAAGTCAGGTCAGACGATGAGGGACGATGAGGTGTGAAGCAGATGGGATGCGGTTTGGGAGGGGCGGGTGATGCTCATCATCAAAAAGGAGTAAGCAATGAGATAGATGAGAAACAAAAAACTGATCAAAGAAGCCTTGCCCCATCCAACATAAAACCACTGGTGCAATGCAAATGAAACCAATACGAAATAGATGGGCAACGACAACACTCCCAGGAACGCTGAGACAAAACTCATGATGATGATCAAAGGTGCGAAGACGAGGGCGAGTTTTGGCCATTCCAAATCGGCATCATGACGTGCCAGAAGGAAGATGATGAAGGCGAGGACGACGAGATGTAAGGGGATAAATAGCATGGGACAACTCGATGGCTAAAATGAATGATGGAACCGTTACTGAAACAGGATGAACCTATTGCTGGAAATAATAGACGTCGGCGTCGCGGGTGTTGGCGTCGGTGGTGTTTTTGAAACCGAATTTTTGCAGGGCGGCGATGAGTTTTTCGGTGGGGAATTCCTTGTGGGGATGAATTTCAATCAAGATATGTTTGAAACGACGGACCGACTGGCAGCTTTCGGAAAAGAGGATTTCGTATTCGGCACCTTCGATGTCGATTTTGATGAGGTCGAGGTCGGGCGTGATCGCGGCAGGATTTGATTCGGGAAAGTGTGAGGCGACGAGGTGGTCGATGGTGGTGGTTGGGATGGTGAGGGTGTTTTGGGTGGACTGATGGTAGATGGATTGTCCGGTGTTGCCTTTGATGGCTTCGATTTGAACGGTGCCGATGGTGGAGGTGGCGGCGGCGTTGAGGGGGGTGATGGTGGTGAGTTCGTTGTGGTCGAGATTGAACTTCAACCGGTTGAAGGCGCTGGGATTCATCTCGACGCTGACGGCTTTTTCAATGCGGAATCCGGCGTCGACGAGGGAGAGGACAAATCCGCCGGTGTTGGCACCGAGATCGAGAACGCGCAGTGGCTGCGACCGGTCCATGTGGCGGTAGTATCGGGAATACATGTCAGCGCTGAGGCAGTAGCGGATGCCGTTGTGATCGTCGGCGCTGTAGTCGACGATGAAGGTGAGCTGATTTTTTTTGAAGGTGAGCAGGGAGAGCTGGCGGCAGAAAAGGCGTTGCAGGACGATGAAGAGGCCGTTGTCAAAGCAGAGATTGGAGGTGAGGCCGAACCATTTGGCTTGCAGGGACTGGATGAGGGTCGACATGGGGATTGTGTGGAGGAGGTGGGTGGGAGTGGATTGATGGGGATGGGGGATTTGGGGTGAAGCAGCATTCACCAGCATGAGGGTTTGGCAAGCCGACTTCGACGGAGGATTTTTCTGCATGAGGCCGGATGATTTCGAAAGAAAACCTGGGGATGTGTGGCATTGATGAGGTTCTTTGCGAGAAGGATTGAATGTTCTGAAGAGTATTGAGGTCAAAGCGATGCACATGGGTTCACCAGTAAGATTTTTGATGGCGGGAGTTTTTGCGGTTGTTGCCGGAAGCTGCGTTTATGTGCCTCCCGAGGTTTATTATGGTTCGCGGCCGCGTCGAAACTACTATGTCGAGGAGGTTCGTGAGCCGATCAGGCCGAGGCCCCCCTATCGACAGCAGTATTGGAACCGGGATGATTTGGATCTGGAGACGGAGCGGGGGTATCGGGAAGAGCGGTATGGGAGGGCGCGCAAAGATCGCTATGAAGACCGGTATGCGCGGCGGAATCGAGTGGAGCGGGATGAGGAATACTACGATGAAGAGGATGTTCGTGACGACAATGAGCCCCGTCGTGGCGTTCAGCCTTCGGTGCCGCCTGAGCGGTCCACGGTGACTCCGCCGAGCCCGCCGCCGAAGCTTGCCCAGCCACCGGCTCAGGAGAAGAAAGAGATTTTGACAGGCACGAGAACGAAGAATCCCGACCGGGTGAAGAGCCCGTATTCGCCTTTCAATGAATTGGATGTGGCGGGGATGGCGAGTGGATCGCTGGCGAGAGATCCGACTACGGGTCGGGTGTTCCGCGTGCCTTGAGTTGACTGAAGTTGGTTGCCCAGCCGCTAGCCTTCGGCAAAGCGCTGGATGATTTCGGCGGCTTTGCTGACAGAGGTGGCTACCCAGGTGGCACCAGCTTCGCGGATGGCGCGATCGTCGAGTTCGTCGTCAGGCAGCGCCCAGCGGCACACGAGGATTTTCAAATTGGGCAACCGGTTGCGAAAGCGGCGGCAGAGGATGATGGCGGAAGCGGAGGCATCGGGAGGCATGGCGCTGATGCAGATGAGGTCAGGCTTGTGAGTTTCGATGCGGTGAATGAGTTCGCCGATAAGGTGGGGTTCCTGACTGATTTCGAGCTCAATGGTCGAAGGCAACAGAATGGCGAGGGATCGCAGGGCGAGCGCGTCGTCTGAACCGTGGAGGGCGCGGGCAAAGATGGTGACGGGATGGGAGGGCGTGGTTTCGCTGACCGTAATGTTGGTGGCGGCATTAGTAGCTTCGTTCTCGGCTTCGATCAGTTTCAGCGTGCGCTCGAGTTTGTCGTGAACTTCGGTCTGTTCTTCGTGGGTCAGTTTGCCGAGCAGAGTTTCGCGACGGGTGAGCGAGAGCGCGGGGAGCACGATGGATTCCATGGTCTCAGGCAGGCCCTTGTCTTCGATGGATTCTTCGATGGTGCTGTGGGTGATTTCGTGGTCGTCGGAGATGAGCTGCTGATAATAGCTGAGGTGGGGCTGCGGTTTGGGTTTGTCGCCCATGAGGATGTCGATCCACTGAAGGGAGGGGATGTATTTCGCGAAGACGACAAGGACCACGGTCAGCGGGGTGGCGAGGACGAGGCCGATGCCGCCCCAGAGCCAGGTCCAGAAGGTGATGGCGATGATGATGGCGAGATCGGACACCCCGGTGCTTTTACCGTAGAGAACCGGTTCAAGGATCATGTTGGTGCACAGCTCAAGGGCCATGATGACGCCGATGACAATGAGCGGTTGGGTCCAGCCATCGAAGTAGGCGAGGCTGAATCCGACTGGAAGGACCGCGACGATGATGGGTCCGATGTAGGGGATGTAGCGGAAAATGGCGGCGAGCACGCCCCAGAGGATGACGTAGGGAAGGCCGACGAGGGCAAGCGCACCGGAGAGCATGAGTCCGTAGAGTCCGTTGATGGTGCCCTGCATGAGCAGGTAGTGGCTGACGCGGTCTCCGACCTCGTCAAGTGCACGGGTGGTGGTGGTGAGCCGACTGAAGCCGGCGAGGCGGACGATGCGTTGCGAGGTGTCCTCCTGGCGGAGGAGCAGGAAGATGACGATGAGGATGATGACGCTGGCGGTGCCGAGTCCATTGGCAAGTCCGCTGAGCATGGTGTTGAGCGCTTTGGAGGCGAGGCCTTCGCCTTGTGGCTGTGGCGGGGCGGGTTGGTCGGGATTTGCAGGAGCGGGGGCGCTGCCGAGGACGTCGCTGCTGAGGGATTCGCCGAACTGGCGCATCTTTTGGATGAAGCCCTGCTCGCCAAAGTTTTGAATGGAGGCGATGCGTTTGTTGATGTTTTGTTGATAATTGGGCAGTTCTTCAGCGAGCATCGCGGCTTGCTGACCGAGCAACCAACCGACAAAAGCGAGGGCACTGAAGGTGAACACCGTGACGATGACGACGGCGAGGGTGCGCGGAAGATTCCAATGGCAGAGGAGCCGCACGAGCGGTCCGAGCATGAAGGCCAGCAGGGCGGCCAAGGCGAGCGGCATGATGAAATTTTTGCCGAGATAGAGCACCGTCACGATCAGGACAACCGTGAGAAAGCCGATAAAGGCACTGTGACTTTTGGTCGCGAAACGTCGTGGCATGGGGGTGGCTGGGATGATACTGGATCATCGTGGCAGGCGTGAATGGCGCGTGGGTTTTATTCCGAGATGGAGTGAAATCGCGGAAGGGCCGACACTGGCTGGGGAATTCAAGTTGAAATCAACCGGCGGCGGGTTTGATGCGCTTGGCGAAGAGTCCGTATTTGGGGCTGAAGATGTAGGCGAGGATAAAGAAGGTGCCGAGGACGAGAATGATGGTGCTGCTGATGTGCCAGCCGAGCGGGAAGCACAGGAAAAAGGCGATGATGGAGCCGATCATGCCGATGATGCCGCCGCCGACAAAGAGGGTGCGGGCGTCGTTGGTGAATAAATAAATGGTGGAGGCGGGGGTGATGAGGAGTCCGACGCTGAGGATGCAGCCAACGGCTTGAAGTGAGGAAACGAGGACGAGGATGACGATGCCGAAGGTGACGTAATTGAGGAATCGCACGGGAACGCCGAGGGAGGCGGCGACGTTGGCTTCGAACAGGTAGATGAGCAGGGGACGCTGGAGGGCGATGAGGGTGAGCACGGCAACGACGCTGATGCCGAAGGCGATCCACAGGTCGGTGTCGCGCATGCCCATGATGCTGCCGAACAACCATTCGTCGAGTTTCTGGCGGACGTTGAGTTTGGTAAGAATGATGTAGCCGCCAGCAAAGCCGGTGGTGTAGAGGATGCAGAGGGCGCTGTCCTGATCGATGCGTGAGGTTTGGGAGAGGAAGACGGAGCCGAGTCCGATGATCATGGCGGCGAACACGGCACCAGCGAGGGCGCTCCACGCAGTGAGGCCAAAGATGAGGACGGCGAGAGCGATGCCGGGAAGTAGGCCGTGGGAAAGGGTGCCGACGCGAAGGGCGGATTTGCGCAGCACGACAAAGGCGCTGGTGAAACCGTTGGCGAAACCGAACAGGCCACAGGCGAGCAGGGCGCGCTGCGCGGTGGGTTCGGCCATGTATTCGATAAAGGTGGACACAATGAAAGGATAAGGGATAAAGGCGAAAGGCTAAAACTGCTGAGGCTCAGAATTGATAGGAGGCTTCGATGTTCTCTGGAGTAAAGACTTCCTTGGTAGGGCCGAAGGTGATTTGGTGGCGTTTGAGGAGAAGGACTTCGTCGAAGATGGCGGGAACGGTTTGCAGGTCGTGATGACTGGCAATGAGGAGTCGGCCTTCGCTGGTGAGTTCGCGGAACAGCTGGGTGAGGGTTTCCTGCGCGGGTTTGTCGAGTCCGGTGAAGGGTTCGTCGAGGAGCAGCACGTGGGCCTCCTGGGCGAGGGCGCGGGCGATGAAGGCGCGCTGCTGTTGTCCGCCGCTGAGGGCGCTGATCTGGCGCTCCTGCAGGTCGAGGAGGTTCATGGAAGCGAGGGCGCGTTCGACGATTTCGACATCGTGTTTGGAGTATTTTTTCCACCAGCCGAGGTTGGGGTAGCGGCCCATTTCAACAAGGCCGCGAACGGTGATCGGGAAGTTCCAGTCGATGTCGCCGCGTTGAGGGAGATAGGCGAGTTCGTGACTGCTGCGGGTGAGGGGTTTGCCGCGCCAGTTAATGCGACCTTTTGCGGTCGGAAGCAGTCCGGCGAGGGCTTTCAGCAAGGTGCTTTTACCGGCGCCGTTGGGGCCAATGAGGGCGAGCGAGCGGCTGCATTCGGTGGAGAAGCTGATGTTTTCCAGGGCGCGGATTTCGCGGTAGTTGACGCTAAGGTTTTGAACCTGGAGCTGGTGATGGGCGTGGCTGTGGGTGCTGTGACCCCAGCAGACGTGGCCGTCGGCATGGACGTGGGGCTGGGGCTGAGGCTGGGAAATTTTGGTCATGGACGCCACTGGAAGGTGAGGATTTCGCTCAGGGATTGGTCGGTGCTCCACACGGTCTTGCTTTGGAGATCGAGGCCGTCGGGTTCGAGGTCGAGGGTGATGGCGGCGTCGGGAGTTTGATCAGGCCAGGTGGCTTCGATGGAGAGTTCGATGGTGTGGTCGTCGAGATTGAGTGCGACGGTTTCTTCGAAAGGGGAAAGGGTGTCGGGACTGAGCTTGATGAGTTCGGTGGATTCGCCGGCAGAGAGAGGGCGGATGGTGAGCGATTGCGGAGGATGGGAGAAGCGCAGCCGGAGGTGGGTGTTGGTGGTCTTCGGACCGATGGAAGGGGCCTCCACCGGCCGGGGCAATGTGATGTCTTTTCTGCCGAAGGTCAGGCGCGACAATGGAAAGGCGAGCAGGGCAAACGCGAGGCTGAAGATGAGCAGGTGGATGGGTGGGGAGCCGCGCATGGTGGTGGCAAAAGGTTACGTCTGAGAAAACCTTTCCACAAAGGAATTGCATTTGCAATCAATACTCAGACTTGTAAGTGGCAGGCGAGACTCGACAATTTCATTGCGATGCATTACTTTTTCCGCCATGGGAACCGTTCTTGAGATTGAAAAAGCCATCGAACAATTGCCTCGCGAACAGGTGGCAGAATTACGTGAGTGGTTTGATGGTTATGCCGGGATGATGACGGCGTCTTCGAGTGTTTTTGCGCTTTACGATGAGGAAGAGGGGGAAGGGCAGCAGTGGGAAGATTGACCGCGAGTCGAGGCGAAATCTGGCTGGTGGATCTGGGCATGATTCAGAAAGTTCGCCCAGTGCTGGTTCTTAGTGTCAGTTACAAAGAACAGGAACGGGCACTGATCAGCTACGTGATTCGCACCACTAGTTTGCGTGGCACCGAATATGAAGTGGAGCATGTGGCACCGAGATTTTTGCCTGGCGCATTTGACGTGCAATCGATTGGAACGGTTCCAGATGTGGTTTTGGTTCGTCGATTGGCTGCTTGCGATGCGACGACGTTGGAGAAGGTGGAGAATGGATTGAAGCGCTGGCTTGGGATTCGATGAGGGAGTTGGGTATTTGGGTGATTGCAGATTGTGGACAGGCCGGAGCCTAGCAGTTCCAAGGAAATGAGCCTCCTTACGTCGGCTGCTACGTTTTGATTAGCCGGGGAGTTTGTCGAAGTGGAAGGTGCAGCAGCCGAGGTCGAGGATGTTGTTGTTGTCGGCGAGGTGACTGACCAAATCGGGAGTGAGGGAATAGAGGCGTTGCTGGCCGTTTTTGGTGGTTTCCAAAAGACCGGCTTCACGCAGGATGCGGAGGTGTTTGGAAACGTTGTATTGGCTGATGTCGAGGGATTCGGCGATCTCGTTGACGCTGCGTTGCTGGCTCATGAGCATGCGGACGATGCGCATGCGGTTTTCTTCTCCGAGGGCTTTGAGTGCATGAATGCAGTCGAGGATCTTCACACCGCAATATAATGAGCGGGACAGGGGCGGTCAATCCTGACGACCGGCTTGATACATGGCCTGCAGCTCAACGTTGTTGAGGGGATTTTTGTAGATGACGAATTCGTCGATACAGCCGTTGAGATTGCGGATGGGGAATTCGTGACCGGCGGCGGGGAGGCCCCAGTTGCCGATTTCACAGGGTCCGTAAACCACGGTGCAGCCGGGGGGTTGTTGAGGAGGGAGCTCTCGACTGACCTGGCGTCCGTCGAAGTAATGGGTGGTTTCGCCGCTGATGGCGTTGTAGGTGACGGCGAGGTGATGCCAGCGGCCAAGGTTGGAGTGGGTGAAGACGATGGGGCTGTAGTAAGCCTGGGCTTCGGGGGTTTGTCCGTCGGAAGTGGGCGGGGAGGCAATGGAGAACATGACGCGTCCGTCTTCAAGGATCTGCCAGTGGGGTTCGCCGTGTTCATAACCATCGGTGAGCAGGAGCGCGTTGTATTTGCGATCGAGGCCGTCGACTTTCAGCCAGCAGGCGAAAGTGAGGCCTTCATATTCGCCGGAGAGACGGATACGGACGCGATCGCCGGGACGCTTAAATTCGAGGGCGTCCTTTTCAGGCCAGCGGCCTTGGGTCCAGCGGGCCCCGACGATGCCCCCGGTGCAGAAGGAGGCGACTTTGGGGGCGTCATTGTCGGCCGCGCGTTCCCAGTTGCAGCTGCGCTGGAACGCGTAATAGGCGAGCAGGCGGGGATCTTCGCAGTATTGTTTTTTCCACTCTTTCCAAGCGGCGAATCTGGTTTTGGCGCGATTTTGGGTGAGGGCGTCCATGCGCTCAAGGCAGACGAAGTCTTTGGAGCGGTTACCTTTGAGGGGGGTGATTCCTGCGTTGCAGCGACGCAGGCCCTCGCCTTCGCTGAGATGGACCAGTTTGCTGCCAATCGGGGTGGCATTGACGTCGCCTTCGAATACGTGGACTTCAGTGCTGCTCTCGGCGGGTTTAACTTCGACGCCGAATTCAGTGCCAAGATCTTCGACCTCCATTTGGGGAGTGTTGATGACGAAACCCTGGGCTGGGGGCGGGACGCGGGCGCGGACTTTGCCGGAGTGGCAGGTGGCTTTCCAGGGAGAGTGAATTTCGACTTCGGCGGGTCCGTCAACGAGGAGAGTGGCGCCGCTGAAGAACTCGATCTGGGCGAGGCCGCTGGCGAGTTTGAAGGTGCCGGTGCCGAGGGTGTCGCCGGAGCGGGGACTGTGGGTTTGGTCGGTCCACACGGCGTTGGAAACGCGGGTGAGGATGGCGGCGCCCTGGTTGGTTTCTTCGACCTTGGCGCTGGCTTGAAGGGAGTTCCGTTGAGTGCGGATGACCACACCGGCGGTGAGCAGGGCGGCGATCCCGGCTGCGGCGGCCCAGGGAACCCAGGAGCGGAGGAAGGGGTTCGCGTTGGATTTGGAATTGCGGGCCGGTGGGTTTTCTTGAACCCAAGGGGTCAGGTTGGCGTCGAGACTGGAACAGGCGTGGTCACGAAGCACCATGTCGAGATTGATCTCGTGGCGAAGCTGCTGGCGGGCTTCAGGGGAATGAAGGAGCTCGTCCTGAAGTTGCTCAAAATCGGCGGGGGTGATGTCGCCGTTGAGCCAGCTCTGGATGAGGCTATGGATGTCGCGCTTCATTTTGTCGATCAGGCGCTGGCTCCGGATTGTTTGAGTTGGCGTTCAGCGCAGTTGAGCAGGCTGGCGCGGAGACGTTGGATGGTCTTGTAAAAGGCCTGGGTGCTTTTGCCGGCTTGGGCGGCGACTTCGTGGAATTTGACACCGGGCTGGTAGGCGAGTTGCAGGAGGTCCTTCTGGCGGGTGTCGAGTTTGGCGAGGCAGGTGCTGAGGGCGGCGCGCTGGTGTTCGAGGTGCTCGGTGTCTTCGAGGCTTTCTTCGGCGAGCAGGTCGAGGATGTCGTCGTTGAAAACGAGTTTGTCGCGCGACTGGCGGCGCAGGTGTTTGAGGGATTCGAAGCGGGCGATGGCGGCGGCCCAGGCCATGAAGTTCGTATCGGGATCAAATTGGGCGAATTTGCGCCAGGCGACGAGACTGGTTTCCTGCATGACTTCGTCGACGGAATCCCAGTTATTGAGGAGGCTGCGGACGAAACCACGGAGCCTTCCTTCGTGGGAGACGAAGAGGCGGACAAAGGTTTCGTAGTGTTCAGGTGGGGCGGCTTCGGACATGAGTGGTCGCGGATGGCGGGCTGGGCTGGGCTTCAACGGGTTGTAGCACAGAGGTTACCACATTTGGTGCGGATTTTGGACAGGAGTTTTGATTGGGGACAAAAACAAACGGCACGCGGTGCGAACCGTGTGCCGTTGTCTGGGGTTTTTCGGAGTGGGAAAGAAGTTGGGGATTTTTTGAATGATGACAGACAGGATGTCTGTCACACGCACAGGCTGGAAGCCTGTGTTACAGGGCTTCGACGCCGCGTTCGCTGGTGCGGATGCGGACGACTTCTTCGACGTTGTAGACGGAGATTTTGCCGTCGCCGACTTTGCCAGTGCTGGCGGCCTTCACGATGGTTTCCACGATGGACGAGGCTTGCTCGTCGGAGGTGAGAACTTCGATTTTGGTTTTTGGAAGGAAGTCGACGGTGTATTCGCTGCCGCGGTAGATTTCGGTGTGTCCGCGTTGACGGCCAAAGCCTTTGACTTCGGTGACGGTCATGCCGTGCACACCTGCGGTGCGGAGGGCTTCTTGAACTTCGTCAAATTTATGGGGCTTGATGATGGCTTCGATTTTTTTCATGGTCTTGTTTGGTTTGGTTTGGTTGTTTATTAACTTGATTGGGTTTCTCTGAAGAGATTCGGATTACAGGGTGATTTCGCCTTGGGCGCCGCGATAGGCGATTTTGACTTTTTTGCCCTGAAGGGGATGGACGAGGTCGGCATGCTCGAAAGTGGCGCCACGATAGGTTCCGCCGTGTGGTTTGACGGGTTGGGCTTCGGTATGAAGTTCGTTGGCGTTAAAGAAGGTGCCGCGATATTGAAGGTTGGTGGTCATGATAGTGTTATGTTTGATTTTTAGTTGAAAGGGTCGGTCGATTGACCGGCTTGTGAACGCCTATCTATATGGCATGCGCCGTGCCAAGTGGGTTCGTGGCGTTGTATGTCGTTGATGGAGAGTCGGTTGCGAATTTTGTGGTTTTTTCGGGCAAGTGGTGAGAGGGCGGTTTTCGGTGAATGCCTGATCACCAGGTGGTAAATGGTTTACCACTTGCATGTGGGGATGGAGTGGCGAGGGTGGCAGATTGACCGTTTCGGGGGCATGCGCTGGCTTTCTGGACGGTTTTCTGATTTGGCCATGAAATTGAAGGCACGAATTTTGATCATTGATGCATCGGAACATGATGCAAAGGTCGCGGCTGACGCGTTGCGTGAAGTGGGGGCGGAGGTGGAGGTGGCTGAGGATGGAGAAGAGGGCTTGGAGATGGCGTTGAAGGAGCCTTTTGATGCGGTGATCACCGAGTATCGATTGCCGGGGGTTGGGGGGTTGCAGGTGATTGCGGCGTTGCATGTGAGAAAACCGCGTTTGCCGGTGGTGCTGACGACGGGGATGCGGGACGGGGATGTGGCGATCCGGGCGATCAAGGGCGGGGCGTATGACTTTTTACCGAAGCCGCTGGATGTGGAGGAGTTGCGCAGTGTGGTGGATGAGGCGGTGAGCGCGGCGCGGCAGATGGCGAAGCCGGTGGAAATCGGCAAGGTGAAGCAGGAGTCGGATTCGCTGATCGGGAAGAGCCGGGCAATGGCGCGGGTGTATCGGGAGCTGGCGAAGATGGCGTCGACGCCGGTGACGGTGTTGATTCGGGGCGATACGGGGACGGGGAAGGAGTTGATTGCGCGGGCGTTGTATCAGCATGGGCATCGGGCGCACAAGCCGTTCATTGCGGTGAACTGTGCAGCGATTCCGGAGCATTTGCTGGAGAGTGAGTTGTTTGGTCACGAGAAGGGGGCGTTTACGGGGGCGGTGTCGACGCGGATTGGCCGATTCGAACAGGCGCATCATGCGACGTTGTTTTTGGATGAGATTGGGGACATGGACATGACGTTGCAGGCGAAGCTGTTGCGGGTGTTGCAGGAGCGGCGGATTCAACGGGTGGGGGGACGTGAGGACATCCCGGTGGATGTGCGCTTCATTGCGGCGACGCATCGCAATTTGGAGGAGATGATTCGCAAGGGGGAGTTCCGTGAGGATTTGTATTACCGGCTGAATGTGGCGACGATCACGTTGCCGCCGTTGCGGGAGCGGACGGGGGATGTGCCGCTGTTGGTGGATTATTTTCTGGCGCGTTATGCGGAAGATTTTGGTCAGGACAAGGCGTCGATTGCGACGCAGGCGGTGGAGTATTTGGAGCGTCAGCCCTGGCCGGGAAATGTGCGTCAGCTGCAGAATATTTTGCGCAAGGCGCTGCTGAAGAAGCGCGGATACACCATCATGGAGGATGACCTGCGCGAGCTGCTGGCGGAGTCTTCAGCGCCGGTATTTCAGGGAGGGGGCGAGTCGTTTGCGGAGGTGACGCGCAAGGTGTTGCAGCAGGCGATGGATGGCGAGATTCAGGGGGCCTATGCGGAGATGCAGCGGTTGATGGAGCAGGAGCTTTTGGGGGCGGCGATTGAGTTATCGCATGGCAACAAGGCGAAGGCGGCGCGGTGGCTGGGATTGTCGAGGCTGACGCTGCGGGAGAAGTTGCAGCAGTATGGGATCGATAGGACGAAGGACTAAGATTTCAGGCGTCGAGATGGATGATGCCACGGCGGACGGCGATGATGGCGGCCTGGGTGCGGTCGGCCACGTTGAGTTTGGCGAGGGTGTTGGAGATGTGAAGTTTGACGGTGGCTTCGGACATGTGCAGGCGGGCGGCGATTTCCTTGTTGCTGAAGCCGGCGACGATGTGGCGGAGGGCCTGGAGTTCGCGCGGGGTGAGGTTGTCGCGGGTTTGGCGGGCGGCGAGTTTGGCGGCGATGGCGGCGGGGAAGTAGGTGCCGCCGGTGTGGACGACGCGGATGGCTTCGAGCAGTTCTTCGATTTCGGCGGATTTGGAGACATAACCCGAGGCACCGGCCTGAACGGCGCGCCAGATGTCTTCTTCGCCTTCAAAGATGGAGAGCAGGACGATGCGTGCATCGGGAAATTCGGCGCGCAACATGGCGGTGGATTCCGCGCCGTCGGGGCCTGGGATTCTGAAGTCCATGGTGACGACGTCGGGTTGATGTTCGCGATAAAAATGCAGGGCCTGGGTGCCGTTGCTGGCTTCGCCGATGAGGTTGAAATCGCGTTCAGCGGCGATGGCTTCGGCGAGGCCGAGGCGCATCATGGCGTGGTCGTCGACGATGAGGATGCGGATTTTTCGCTTCATGGTTTGAAGGTGGCGGGTTGGCTGGGGCGGCGGGCGGAGGCGGCGGGAACAATGATGCGGATGGTGGTGCCTTTGCCGGGAGTGGAGTCGATGGTGAGGGTGGCGTGCAGTTTGTTGCTGCGTTCGCGCATGCCGAGGAGGCCGAAGTGACCGCGAGGGGGGGACTGGGCGGGGTCGAATCCGGTTCCGTCATCGCGGATTTCTAGGGTGATGGTGTCGGGTTCAAACTGAAGGGTGACCTGGATGATTTTGGGTGAGGCGTGGCGTGAGGCGTTGACGACGGCTTCGTGGGCGATGCGCAGCAGGTGGATTTCGGCGGGACCGGTGAGGGGGTAGGGCTGGCCTTGGGATTGCAGGCTGAAATGGGCTCCGAGTTCGTTGACGGTGGGGGTGAGGAGTTCTTCGAGGGCGCCGTGAAGGCCGCGGACCTCGAGCGCGGCGGAGCGGAGGTCGCGGATGGAGGTGCGGGCTTCTTCGCGGCAGTGGCGCAGCATTTGTTCGGCGAGGGAGAGTGACTGGCCGGCCTGGTCGGGGGCGCTGAGCATGCGTTGCCGGGCGTTGCGCAACTGGATGGAGAGGCCGGCGAGTTCTTGTTCGATGGTGTCATGGAGTTCACGGGCGATGCGCTGGCGTTCATCCTTGACGGCGGCGCGTTCGATCTGGTCGCGGATGGTTTTGGTTTGTTCGCTGACGCGCCGACGCAGGAGGGACGCCCAGGTGAAGAAGGCGAGGGCGACGGCGGCGATGATGGCGAGGGCCCAGAGCAGGCGGGGAAGGGTCCACCACGGGGGCAATTGCAGGATGGTGATGTCGTCGAGGTGGCTGAGGTGGAGTCGGAAACCGTCGATGCCCTGGCTGAAGGGGAGGGCATGGGTGGTGGTGAGTTCGCAGATGCCGACAAGTTGGATGCGGCTGCCGGCGACGAGTCGCGTGGGGGTGGTTTGGCCGGGTGGCAGGATGGCTTCGAAGAACCAGTCGCGGGCGCGGCATTGCAGCACGGTTTCATTGCGGGTGCCGGTGCGGAGGGCCTGGAGGGTGGCTTCGACGGCGACGAGTTCGGATTGAAGAGGTGAAAGGTCCTGTCCGGCGGGGTCCATTTGTAGGGGTTGGGGGGCGAGGGCCTGACCAACGGGGGTGACGCGGGTGGCTCGCAGCACGGGGCGGAAGGGGGCGACGGCGGCGAATCCTTCGGCTTCGATGCGGGTGCCGGGGGTAAGTTGATGGGAGACGGAACGGATGAAGAGGCTGCCGCCTTCGCCGCGAATGAACAGTCCATCGGAAGAGGGACGGGTGACGATGCCGCGAACGCGGACGCGGGTGTGCGAGTTGGAGTCGCTGCGGAGCAGTTCATTGACGGCACGCAGGGGAGCTTCGGCGGAGGGGGCGGGGGTTTCGGTGGGGACGATTTGTTCGGCGGAGGTGAGGAAAAAGTGGCGGCCCACCAACTGGCGTTGGTCGTTGAAGACGCTGCCGACGACTCCGGTGATGGTGACGGGTTGCTGCATGATGTGCGCGATGTGCTGCAGGGATTTCTCGCCGGGCGGCACCAGCAGGCGCACGGTCCAACCGGAAATCTCAGCGGTGGGGATGATGATGTTGTCGTCGTCATCGTTGGCTCCGGTGACGATGGCGGAGACTTGGACCCATTGGCAGTCGAGGGATGGTGAGAAGAGTTCGGCGGCGTGGATGCGCTTTGGCGTTGGGGTTGGTTGTTGGTCAAGGATGAGCCATTTTTCAGCGGCGATGATGGGGAGGAATCCGCCGGGTTGGGTGTGGCCGGTGAGGCGTAGTATGGTGCCATTGCGAATCTCAGGCTGGGCGGGCTTGGGCAGGGTGACATAGATGCCTTCGCGTCCATCGTTGAGGATGATGGTGTTCAGGCTTGGGTTGATGAAGGTGACGATGGCTTCGATTTCCACCGGCAGGTTGCGTGCGGCCTGTTCGGGAGGCAGGGCACGGACTTCGGTGATCTCGCGAAGGACCGGGGTTTGAGCGGTGGCGTTGGCGATGAGGAGCGTGAGAGGAATCAGTGTGATGAGGAGATGCCGGATTGCCCGACCAAGTTTGGTTGGTGGAAGCGTCACGTCTTCAGGTGGGTAATTCACGGTAAAACTCTAGCAGGTGGATGAGACGTTGAGAATTAGCCATTTGGCTAGATAGGCAGGGAGCGGTGAAATGGTGATAATGTGTGGATGCAACGAATACAAGCACGCTCCGTTTTGGCTTTTCGCCCGACATCGATTCCGGCCAGAACCCTCAAGGGATTTACATTGGTGGAAGTGGCGTTGGCAATGGGGATTCTGTCTTTTGCATTTGTGGCCATCTTTGGCATGTTACCCATTGGATTGGATGTGTCGCGTCGAACGGTGGATGCGATGATGGTGGGGCAGATCACCCAGAAGCTGGCGAATGAGGCGCAGCAGGCCGATTTCTCGGTGTTGTCGGAAGTGACGACCAGTGAGGTGACGGGACCGTGGTATTTTGATGATCAAGGCAATGTGGCGGAGGATGAAACATCGTCCGTTTACAAGGCGGAGGTGCATGTGAATAAAAGCGCGGTTCTGCCCGGGGGTTTGAACACGTCGAATCTGGCGGTGGTTACTGTGTGTGTGCTGAATACGAAGTCACAGCGGATTGTTCGGAAGGATGAAGGCGATGGTGGTGGTGATGAGGCGGAGAAGTTGCTGAGTCATCCGTCGGCGATGAAGACGGCATTTTTGGTGACCGACAATGGAAGATAGGAAGATGAAAGGGGTAAGTTCCATGTTGGTCTTCAAGAAGAGGAATCGATTGATCCAGGGTTTTACTTTGGTGGAGCTACTGATCTCGGCGGGACTGCTTGCGGTGATCATGGTATTGGTTTCGCAACTTACTTTGCAGACCAGTCAGGTGTGGCGTGGGGCGGTGAACAAGATCCAGACTTTTCAAGAAGCGCGGGCGGCGTTTGAATCGATGACGAGAACGTTAAGTCAGGCGACGCTGAACACTTACTACGATTATTATGATGGCAGCAATCGTTCACGCTTGGGGTTGACTGCAACTGAGCTGGCGGGGTTTACCCCAGCAGTATACGATCGTATTTCCGACCTGCACTTCATCAGCGGGCAATCCGCTGCGTTGCTGGCGAACAGTTCTGCGGCGGTTCACACCCAGACGCATGCGGTGTTTTTTCAGGCTCCCTTGGGACGTTCGGGTTCTTATGGGGAACTGCGCAATACGTTGAACGCCTGCGGCTATTTTTTGAGTTTTGGCAGTGATGAAAGCTCGGTGCCCAAACCAGTGAAGGGGGCCCCGAGTTATGAACCGAGATACCGGTTTCGATTGATGGAAATGACCCAGCGCAGCGAGCGACTGGGAATCTACGATCCGACCACTGGCAGGAGCAGTGACTGGTTTGTCAATCATGCCGCGACGACCAGTCGGGTGGTGGCTGAGAATGTCATCGCGCTGGTGCTTTTGCCACAATTGTCGCCTCATGATGATGCACCGGATGGCATCGGGGACGGGGTGTCGATTGCACCGCATTACAACTACAACAGTCGAGTCAGGCGGGCGGCTGCTGAGGATGTTGAATGGGCGTCAGCGTCGCCCGCGTTTCCGGCGGACCGGTTCACGATTTTTCCTGCTGGAGGCAAGCCACCTTTGTCGGCATCGCGTCATGATCAATTGCCGCCGTTGATGAAGGTGGTCATGGTGGTGATTGATGAAGCTTCGGCTCGTCGAGTTCAGGGTAACGACACCACTCCGCCAGCGGCCATTGATCTGGCGGCGACATCGCTGTTTAAGCATGCGGTTTTGTTGAAGGATGATCTTAGGGCGGTGGAAGCAATCTGTCGTGCGGAGGCGGGAAATTTGACGGGCAATACGGTGCCGCTGACTTATCGGATCTTCACGACGGAGATCATCATGCGGGAAGCGAAATGGAGTGTGAACTGATATGAAAATTCTCCTGAATAAACGAACTGGCGCACTGACACGGGGCATGGCTTTGGTGATTGTGTTGCCGATGTTGGTGCTGGTCACCATTCTGGTGGTGGCATTTCTTTCGACGGTTTCCACCGAGTATCAATCGACGCAGAACCAGGTGCAGGCGGCAGATGCAAGGATCTTTGCGGACTCGGCGGTGAACCTGGTGATGTCGCAAATTCAGGATGCGACGGGTGAGCCTTCGTTGGCATGGGCGTCGCAACCCGGGATGATTCGTTCCTTTGATGATGAAGGCAGGGCGGTGGCGGCTTACAAACTTTACTCGTCCGGAGACTTGCGCAAGGCGGGTGCCTTTGATGCTGAGGCGGAGTTGATCAGTGAAATTCCAGGTAACTGGGCTTCTCAGGAGATGCGGCATCTTTACACGGATCTGAATGCGCCGGCGTATGCGCGGCGTGGGGGAAGTTTGGTCGCGCATTTTCCGATCTTGCATCCATCGGCGGTTGGCAGTGCTTATGGTTCGCCGACGGCATTGGTAGGGGAGTTGCCGCCGGTGGAGGGATGTTATGTGGATGGCAATCATGTCGTGCTGAAGGATGGTGTGGTTTCAGGCAATCCGTTGCCGATGCCGGTGCAATGGATTTATGTGCTGAAAGACGGCACGCTGGCGACGATGGATCCGGCCACGTCGAGGGTCACTGGGGCGGGTGAGGTGCTCGCGGATGGAACGGTGAATCACCTGGTGGGAAGGGTGGCGTTCTGGACGGATGATGAGAGCAGCAAGGTGAACATCAACACGGCATCAGAGGGCACGTTCTGGGACCGGCCCTGGACGTCGTCACGTTCTTCTGCCACCGACGGTGATGGTTATGAGCTGTTGCTGGCCAAGCGGATGCCGGCACAAAATGAATTTCAACGTTATCCGGGGCATCCTGCCATGACGTCGTTAAGTCCCATCTTTCCGAGTTTTGCCGGGGAAACCGAGGTGGATTACAAGGCGCGCATTTATGGGATGATTCCGCGAGTGGTGGATGGGGGAAGTCGCAGTGGCACGGTGCAGATGGGTGCAACGACGGCGTTGGTGGTTCCGGATGCGGACCGGTTGTATGCGACCGTGGATGAGTTTTTCTTCAGCGCGACCGGGTCGCCACGGCAGGAGAACAACAAAGGTCCGCACCTTCCGTTTGTTACCGAAGACCTGGAACGTGCGCGCTTTTTTCTGACCACGGTGAGCCGTGCGCCGGAAGTGAATCTTTTCAACAAACCAAGGATTGCCTTGTGGCCGTTGCAGGCAAATACGGCGGATGTGGACCAACCTTCCGCTGCGATTGAACGCAATGCGCAAGATCGGCTGATCGCTTTTTGTTCCACGCTGGGAAATCAAACAGGGGTGCCTAAGCCTTATTATTTTCAACGTTACAACACTTTCACTACTTCCCAAACGATGGGTTCGGCGAGCAGTCAAAGTCCGACGATGGACTGGACGGAGATACCAAGGAATCGGGACTTGTATGCCTATCTTCAGTCACTTACCAGCAGGTCTGTGCCGGGACTTGGGGGTAGTTTGCTGGATAAATATCCGCAGACCAGGGATCAGATTCTGACCCAAATGTGGGACTTCGTGCGAAGTCAGGTAAATACTTTCAGCACAGCAGGCAATCCCAGTTATTACTTTGCGCCGTTCAACCCTTCAGGCATGATCTCCGGGCAGTCGCAGGTGGTGCCTTTGAGCCTGCCCAACGGCACGCGTGGATTCGGCCGCTTTCCTACCATCACGGAAGCGGCGCTGGTGTTTTATGCGTCGAACCCGGACGATCCCAACGAGGTGCGCGCGGTGTTGATTCTTGAGCCGTTTAATCCGACGCCGGGGCCTCCGGTTTGGTCGGCGAATGTGAGATATACAGCCAAAGGATTGGATGCGTTCAATGCAGGATCAGTGAACCTGGGTTTTCCCGCAGAGGTGAGCAATCTGGTGACTGGCAAGGATGGTCAGTCGAACGCGACGGCGCTAACCGGGTTGGAGCAGGCAACGCAATATTACAGCACCACCAGCGGCAAGTTTACGAATGCCAAAACGCTGGGACATGCGGATGAAGAATTGAACTATACGTTTTGTTCTGCGGCAATTCAGATTCCGACCGACAAATTTGATTTCAGCGGCGGGACCCTCAAGCTAGAGATAGCGCCGGGATCGAATCCATCGGCGGTGGTGCAGACGATTCAGTTGGTTTTTCCTCCGGTTGCGCGACTGCCGAAACCCACCGTCCAGGCGAACGCGCCAACTTATGCGAATTACGACAACCGGATTGCCCGGTATGCACAGCCAAGCAATCCCAATGGACGATTTGGAATCCTTGAAGATGGAAAGCACAATCTGCTGCCGCTGATTCTGGCCTCGGATACGGTGCGCAGTGTGGAGGCCCGTTATGCTGGTCCTGCTCGCGGTGATCTGAGGATGTTCGCGGGGTTGCCACAGGTTCCATCGAGTTACTTTGAAGGTCATGGATTGACGGACACTCCGTTGGGTGGGGCGCCTTATTCGCAAACTTTGCCGACGGCAGTCGAGGCCAAATTGGTGCATAGTTTGCGCATTGACAGTCAGACGGGTCCGGCGGACACGAGCAGTCAAAACGGTTTCTACAATGGTGCTGGCGGGAAGAGTGATCCTCGGGGAAAACTGGTGGCGTCCGCTGCTTACAACGATCCCAATCGGGGGGATAGTAAACGGCATTCGACCATTCCGGTGGTGCCTCGTGGGTTGCAAGGGGCGCTGATGGCGGACGGGGTTACGCCGGGTGATTGGGACAACGGGGTGGGGAGCATTGCGGATGGTCCCTACATCAACCCGGCGGACCAGGCCAGTGCCAACAAATCGCAATCCAGTTCGAGTCTTTATTATGCGAAGGGCGGTTATGTGAACGGTGCGGGCGTGGCGGAAAGCGGAGCTTCGTTTTCACCTAACCGCCAGATAGCATCGGCAGTGGCGTTTGGGTCATTGCCCTCGGGTCTTGATCCGGGCAATCCTGATGAGGTGAAACCCTGGCAGACCTTGCTGTTTTGTCGGAATCCAGCGGGTGGGGATGCCCATCCTGGTTTTGGCAAGCCATTGGGTGCAGCGGCAACGGGGTTGGCTCCTCCGTATGCGATGGTGCCGGATCATGCCTTTCTTGATTTGTTTACGATGCCGATTGTGGAGCCTTATGCGATCAGTGAACCTTTTTCCACGGCAGGCAAGGTGAACATGAATTATCAGATGGTGCCGTTCACTTATCTGACCCGGTCAACGGCGGTCAGGGCGGTATTGAAGTCCACCCAGATCATGGCGATTCCGACCGGTGAGGGAGGACGTTACAAATTCAATTCAAAGGACAATCCACCGCCTGACTATCGCTATCATTTGAATCTTGATGAGAGGGAAGGAACGCTGGCGGGATTTGAAAGACGTTTTGCCTCGAAGGATATCTTCCGTTCGGCTTCGGAGATCTGCGACATTTATCTAACTCCCGGCAAGTCAGTGAACGGTGGACAGGCGGATGCTGAAGTGACTTATGATGAAATGGGGGATTGGTGGGGAGATTACCTGCTCACCGGTGACAATGTGCGCGAGCAGCCGTATGGGCACTTGTATCCGCGGCTAACGACCAAATCGAACACCTTCACGGTGCATGTGAAAGCGCAGGCGTTGAAGCAGCGTCGGACGGCGGCGGTGGATGAGTTTGTGGATGGTCTGGATGTGATCACCAGCGAGTTTAGGGGTTCGTTTGTGATTGAGCGGTATCTTGATCCAAATGCGGATTCGCTGGTGAAGGCCGACGGGAAAACGGCCACGACTGAACTGGATGATGAAGGCATGGTCGGGCCTTACAAATTTCGCATCCGCAATGTTACCCGTTTTGCTCCATGAATGTCCGACTTAAAGACTGTCGTTTGCTGTGTTATGGATTTTCCCTGGTGGAGATGCTGATGGTTTGCGGCATTTTTGCGGTGCTGCTGGCTTTGGTAACGCCAGCGGCGATTTCGTTGATCAGTGCTTCGCGGATGAACAGCGCGGTGTCGATGTTGAATGATGAATTGAACCTGGCGCGTCAGGCGGCGATGACGGAGAATCGTGATGTTGAAGTGCGATTTTACCGGGTGGCTTCGAATGTGGGAGGGGAGGGTTTTCAGTATCGGGCGTTTCGAACGTTGCGGCAGCAACAGAAGGGTGACGGTTCGCAACTGGTGGCTGACGGGCCGGTGAAGCGGTTGCCTGGATCGGTAATTCTTTCGGCCAATGCAGAACATTCGACACTGCTGGATTATGCCAATCCCAACCGGTCGGGTCTGTCATCTGGTCAGGAGGATCTGCCGGGGGAACGTTTGCCTTCAGATTATGTGGGGCTGGTATTTAAGCCGGATGGAGGAACGAGTTTAAACCCTGTGGATCTGCCGGAAGGGAACTGGTTTCTCACCTTGTTTCAGGATCAGGACAAGAGAGGGCCGGAATCGGGATTACCGGCGAATTTTTGCACGTTGCAGATCGAACCGATCACGGGGCGTTCGAGAGTTTATCGGCCTTGAGGTTTTTATGGTGAAGCCTGTTTGCGACTGGAAGAATTAGCCATTTGGCTAGATAGTCAGTGGTGAATGGTTCTTCTAACATGGATGACATGAGCGCACATCGGGGTGTTATAGTTACTGTTATTAATTTTTTCTTTTTATGATGAAAAACGCTGCAACTAGATGGATGAAACGATGCATGTTCCAAGTTCTGCTGGCGGCGTCTTTGCTGGGTGCGGTTGCCAATGCTTATGGGGCGCCGGGGGTTGGGTTGGTGCCGAATGGGGATTTTGAGAAGGGCAATGAGGCGGGCGACTGGCCGGTTGGGTGGGCGAAACCGAAGGAGGGTGGTTCGTGGCAGACGGAAGGGGAAAACCGTTTCATCCGGTTGAGCAGCACTTCGCCGGGAGCGATGATCATGATTTATCAGGAGATTCCGATTCCGGCGGAGGTGAAAGCGATTGAGGTGAAGTGGCGGCATCGGATCACGGGATTAAAGAAGGGGACGAGTGACTGGTTTGACGCGCGCATCATGATGGAGTTTTTGGATGGGCAGCGGGCCAAGGTGTCGCCGGGGCCGAAGGTGCCGTCTTTCCGCAAGGATGTGCCGGAGTGGACGGAGGCGAGTGTGCAGTTTTTGGTGTCGGAGGGGGCGACGATGTTGAAGTTTATGCCGGCGCTTTTTCAGGTGGAGTCTGGGGTTTGGGATATTGATGACATGAGCATCAGTGCGGTGGACCCCGAGCCGTTGCGGGTGGAGGCGGCGGAGCGTGCGGCCAAGGCGGCGGCGGCGATGGAGAAGAGGCTTGCGGGCAAACGGGCGAAGGCGTCGGCGGCGTTGCAGCAGCATGGAGATTTGATTGTGGACGGCGGGTATACGAAGCCGCCCGGGAAGAAGGCGAAAAATCTTGTAGATGAAGAGGGGAACCGTTATTTGCGTTTGGAGAGCAAGGAGCCGGGCAAGATGGTGCTGGATTACCGAGAGATTGATTTGCCTGAGGGGGTGGAGGCGTTGTCGCTGGGGTGGAAACAGCGGATCAGTGATTTAAAGAAGGGGGAGAAGTCGTGGTATGATGCGCGGATTCTTTTGGAGTTTAAGGGGGCGGATGGCAAGGTGATGAAGGGGAAGCCAGCGGCACCATATTCGCAGCGCAATACGGAGGGTTGGGTGGAGAGGTCGACGGAGTTTTTGGTGCCGAAAGAGGCGGCATCGGTGGTGATCATGCCGGCGTTGTTTCATGTGAAGGCGGGTAGGTTTGAGCTGGATGATTTTTCGTTAAAGCCGGTGGATCCGGCGGTGTTGGTGGCGAAGCAGAAGGAGCGGGAGGAGAGGGTGGCGAAGTCGAAGGTGCCGGTGGAGGCGGATGATCAGACGAAGTGGCCGCCGATGTTGAAGGTGAAGGGGAACCGGCTGGTGACGGTGGATGGCGGGAAAGAGGTGTGGTTGCAGGGGATGAATGTGGCGAGTCTGGAATGGAGTGTGCGTGGGGAGCAGGTTCACAAGTCGATTGTGGTGGGGCTTGAGCAGTGGAAGGGCAATGTGATCCGTCTGCCGATCAAGGAGGATTATTGGTTTGGCAAGGACATGGGGGATGAGGGGGAGGCGTATCGCGAGGTGGTGGATCAGGCGGTGACGCTGGCGGCGAACCGGGGATGTTATCTGGTGCTGGATTTGCATCGTTATCGCGCGCCGAAGAAGGAACATCTGGCGTTTTGGGCAGATGCGGCGGCGCGGTATAAGGATCATCCGGCGGTGATTTTTGATTTGTTGAATGAGCCGCACGGGATCTCGTGGGAGGTGTGGCGTAATGGGGGTTTTGTGGAGGAAAGAAAGAAGGAGGGGGATGAGGATGCGTTTTTGTCGGCGGAGGAGAAGTTGCACAACAAGCGTGGGTTTGAGTCGCCGGGAATGCAGGCGATGCTGGATGCGGTGCGTGCGACGGGTGCGAAGAATTTGGTGGTGGTGGGGGGGCTGGATTATGCGTATCAGCTGGATGGGATTGTGGACGGGTTTGGTTTAAAGGACGAAGAGGGCAACGGGATCATTTATGCGTGCCATATTTACCCGTGGAAGAAGGGGTGGCAGAAGTATCTGCTGGACGCGGCGGCGTTGCATCCGATCCTGTTGGGGGAGGTGGGGGCGGATGCAAAGAAGATGGATTTCATGCCGCATGAGATGCAGGAGGATGCGGAGACATGGGTGCCGGACATTTTGGGGTTGATTCAGGAGCATCGTTTGAACTGGACGGCTTGGTGTTTTCATCCGAGTGCGAGTCCGCGGATGTTGCTGAATTGGGATTATGAACCGACGCCAGTGTGGGGCGCGCCTGCGAAGGAGGCGATGTCGGGGAAGGCGTTTCCGATGGGGAAACTGCGCTGATGAGGTGAGGGGGCTTCCTGCGTCCCTGTGGGGCGCGGGAGATAAATGTCAGGCGTCGTCGTTGAGGAGACGGCGAATGTTTTTTTCGTGGCCGAAGAGGACGAGGATGTCGCCTTCCTCGAAGAGACGGGCTGGGTCGGGGATGCCGAGGACTTGATCAATCTGAGGGACGGAGGATTTGGAGGAGAGGGCGGTTTTGCGTTTGAGAATGGTGATGAGGTTGAGTTCGTAGCGACCACGGAGGTCGGCTTCGATAAGGGTCTTGCCGATGAGGGCGGCGGGGGCGACGACCTCGGCGATTTCGTGGCTTTTGCCGATATAAAAGCTGTCAAGAAGGTCGGGAGTGCGCAGGGAACGCGCAAGCCAGGCAGCGGCCATGGATTCGGGGATGAGCAGTTCGTCGATTTTGAGAAGTTTTAGCAAACGGGCGTGCAGCGCGTTGACGACGCGGCAGATGATGCGTTTGGCGCCAGTTTGCTGGACGTTGGCGGCGACGGAAAGGGAGGACTCGAAGCTCTCGCCGATGGCAACGATGATGGCATCGCATTCGGCCACCGGGATTTCTTCGAAGACGTTGATGTCGGAGCAGTCGGCGGTGATCAGGAACTCGAGTTCGTCCTTCATCGCCTCGGTGTGGGCGGGGTCGTTGTCGACGCCGATGACTTCATGTCCGTCGCGGGCGAGCTGACGGGCGAGATGGGTGCCAAAGTTGCCGAGGCCGATGATGCAGAAGCGCATGGTGAGAAAAAGGGAAAAGGGTGAAGTGAAAAGGAAAAAGTGAAATGCTTAGACCAGCAGGATGTCTTCCTGCGGGTGGGCGAGTTTGCGTTTTTTGCCGAGGGGCATGACGGTGATGATCAGGGTGAGGAGTCCAATGCGGCCAACGAACATGTTGATGAGAATGAGAACCTTGGCGGCGGAGGTGAGTTCGGGGGTGAGGTTGAGGCTGAGTCCGACGGTGCCGAAGGCGCTGACGAGCTCGAAGAAGAGTTTGGAGTCGGGGATATTTTCGGGTTGGATTTGGCGCAGGATGGCGAAGTTGACGAAAAGCCAGCCGATGCCGAGGACGATGACGCCGAGGGCGCGGGGGCCCACTTCGGCGGGGAGACGGCGATGGAAGAGGACGATCTGGCCGGTGCCGCGAAGCATGTTCCAAAGATAGATGGCGGCCATGGCGACGACGGTAGTGCGTAGTCCGCCCGCGGTGCCGCCGGGGGAGCCGCCGACAAACATGAGAAAAGCGAGGATGTGGATGCTGAGATTGCTGACCTCGCCCATGTCGACGCTGTTGAAGCCGGAGGTGCGGGCGGCACCGGATTTGAAGAGGGCGGTCATCCACGGACCGGCGTTTTGGTTGCCGTCGAAGATGACGAATTCCGTGAAGTAGAGCAGGGGCCAGCCGCCGAAAAGGAGCAGGGCGGACATGAACCAGACGATGCGGGTATGAACGCGCAGGCGCGGGCGTCGGACTTCACGACTGAACAGGCGGGCGATGCGGCTGCGAAGATAATGAAGGGTGTCGTAGACGACGAGCGAGCCAAGACCACCGGCGATGGCGAGCAGGGTGATGACGACCTGAAGGGTGCCGTGGTCTTTGACCCATTCGTCGGCGAGGCCGTTGGGCAGGGTGGAGAATCCGGCATTGCAGAAGGCGGAGATGGAATGGAAGATGGACTGGTAGATGCGCTCGGCGGTGGGGCGGTCCTCCGGCAGGCAGAAGTAGATGGCGATGGCTCCGATGGCTTCAGTGACGAAGGTGAAGAGGAGGATGAATCGCAGGGTTTCGCCGACATGGGCGAGACGTTTTTCGGCGATCATTTCTCCGAGAAGAAAGCGGTCGTGAAGGCTCATGCCCTGGAACAGCACGGCGGCCATGAAGAAGGTGATGGTCATGATGCCCAGTCCGCCAAACTGGATGAGCACGAGGAGGATCATCTGACCAGTGGGGGTAAAAAATTCGGCGGTGTTGTGGACCACAAGGCCGGTGACGCAGACGGCGCTGGTGCTGGTGAAGAGAGAGTCAAGCCAGGTGAGGGTGTTGCCCTCGGTGACCGCGAGAGGCATTTTGAGCAGCAGGGTGCCGACGATCACCACGGAGCCAAAGCTGCCCATGAGCAGCCAGCCGGGTCTGAGGGTGACAGCGGTGAGGCGGGCTTGGTGGCGCAGGCCGCGCAGAAAAAGAGTGACGAAAATGATGGTCTGGACAGTGGCGTGGGCGAGCAGGGAGAGTTTGTGATCGTGACCATCGATCCAACCCGCGACCGCCAACACCACCATGAGTGCAAGAGTGATGACGGCGACCACCAGGAGCCAGAGTTTACGTTGGGCTTTTTTGCTGCGCTTGAGGATGTCGGGCAGGGCGAGGACCTGCTCGAAGGTGAACAGCACCGCGAGTCCGAGGGTGATGAGGTGGATGGTTGGGGTTACCTGACCGACGAACCCGAGCTGGACGATAAGGGTCGCCAGGGAACCGACGCCAGTAAAAAAGGCGAGCAAGCTGGACCAGCCGTGAAAACGGGGGGCATCGGGATCGTTGGAAGAGTTGAACTTCTTCTTCAAAGCGGGAGCCTTGGTTTCTGGGTGGCGAGGAGAGAATGACAGGGGGTTTGGCCTGGCTGGTTGGGTCAGCGTGTTTGCAAATGCTCGACGCAGATTCGGGACCAAGTTTCCAACTGGTCGATGTCGGTGACGAGTTCTTCGAGAGTGCGGAAGTGAAGATCCTGGAGAGCTTCTTCGTTGGCTTTGACGTCGTCGGTGTCGAGGTCGAAGAGGTGGACGAAGCCGAGATGGACCTGGCCGACTTCATTCGAGTCGTCGTTGATGAGGCCAATCACTTGCTGGGTATGGCTGCCGTTGATGATGAGTTCCTCTTCGAGCTCGCGTTCGATGGAGTTGAAGTAGGTGGTGGTGCCGAGGGTGTCTTCGCGCTCGTCGTGGGGGTTGATATGACCGCCGATGCCGATGCTCTTTTTGGCGTGAAGGCGTTTCTCACCAGATTTGCCGCCACGGGTGTAAACGAGGTAGCGGCCCTGGTGATGGAAAATGTTGTAGGGGATGATTTGTTTGTGGGTCGGATCGAGTTCGGCGGCCGGGCGAGGAAGGAAGAAGTTGGCACCGGGGGCCAGCATGGCGTCGAGGTAGCGGGAGACGTCGGGTTGAAATCCTTCGAACGACCCGAGTTCGTTGAACAGGGAGCGGGGGATGACGAGAACGTGTTCGACTTCGACTTCGGTGATGGTGGTCATGCTCGGGGTTGGTAACCTTGAGGGGGGGTGGGTGCAAATTGTTTGTCCCAAAGGGCGGGCGTGAAGCTATGTTGAAGGCAATGGCAGATCCTGACATTCACCGGGCGCTGGTGCCGCTTTTGATGCGGCATGAACGGCAGGTTTTTGCCTATATTTACACGCTGGTGCCGAACCGGCATGATGCGGAAGACATCCTGCAGGAGACGTCGCTGACGATTTATGACAAGTTTGCAGAGTTCGAACAGGGCACGGATTTCCTGTCGTGGGCGATGCGCATTGCGTGGTGGAAGGTGAGGGCGGCGCGGCAGAAGTATGCGCGATCGAAGGTGGTTTTTAATGACGAAGTGCTCGAGGCCATCGCGGCGACGGCGGTGGAAATGAGGCAGGAGATGAGTCCGATGCAAGAGGCGCTTACGGGATGTCTCAGCAAACTCAACGAGCGCGATCGACGGTTTATTTTAACACGTTATGAACGTGAAAGCGGAGTTGAGAGGGCGGCGGAGATGAGTGGTCGTTCGATGCAGGCGGCGTATAAGGCGTTGATGCGTTTGAAACAGGTGCTGCATGATTGTGTTTTGAATGCGTTATCTAAGGAGGAGTCACTGTCATGAAGCTGAGTGACGACGAGATTTTACGTTTAAATCGTTGGTTGCACGATCTGGAGGAAGGTCAGCTCAGCGATGAGGATGCCAAAATGCTCGCTGATGCGTTGAAAATGAGTGAGCAGGCTCGACGATATTACGTTCAACGCGGGGTGTTGATGGCGGGGTTGTGCGAGCTGACCGATGAGGCTCAAAGTGCCAATGGATTGATGTCCATTCGCAAAGTGGATAAATTAAGTAAATGGTTCTATTTAAGTGCTTTGACATGTGTTTTAATGATGGGATTGTTTTTTTGGTTGCGACGTGAAAATGAGGCGGTTGAAATGGTGGAAGCGAGGGATCGAGGCTGTGCGATTCTGGTGGAGGCCGTCAATGCGCAGTGGGGTGACGAGGGCGCTTCGCATCGGGTGGGGATGCCGGTGGCGGCGGGTCGATTGAATTTGAGATCCGGATTGGCGCGACTGGAGTTTTACAGTGGCGCGTCGATGACTTTGGAAGGGCCTTGTGAGCTGGAGGTGGTATCGGTGGACGAGGCGAAGTGTCTGGCAGGGCGTTTGAGGGTCAATGTTTCGCCGCACGCGCGGGGCTTTAGGTTGGTCACGCCGGATGCGAAGGTGGTCGATCTGGGGACCGAATTTGGATTGTGGGTGGACGAGACGGGGAAATCGGAGGTGCATGTTTTTGATGGAGAAGTGGAGGTGTATCCGGAGGCGCAAACGCAAAAGGTGAGTCTCACCACAGGGCAGCTGTGGGATGGTCGGGCAGGGGATTCCGCAACGGACCGAGGGGCGGAGGCGCACGCGTTTGTGGAGTTGGATGATCTGCGTTCGCTTTCACATGAGTCGGCTCAATTGCGTCGCCAAGCCTGGCGGGCGGGAATGGAGGAAGTGTTGAATGATCCGCGATTGCTGGTGGGTTATGCGTTCGAGCCAGAAACGGATTGGGGGCGGACTTTGCCCAATTCTGCAAAAGGTGCGGCGGAGGGGACTCATGGATCGATCGTTGGAGCGCGCTGGGTGCAGGGGCGTTGGGCGGGGAAGAAGGCGTTGCAGTTCAAATCGCCGGGTGACCGGGTGAGGGTGCAGGTGGACGGGGAATTGCAGGCGATTACGCTGTGCGCATGGGTGTCGGTGGATGGGCTGGACCGCCGTTGGAACAGTTTGTTTTTGACGGATGGATTTCAGCCGGGCAATCCCCACTGGCAGATCGAGAATGACGGGCGGGTGGTTTTGGGGGTGAGGAAGGACAAGAAGGAGTGGTCGCAGTTTGTCTTTAGAACGGAGCCGGCTTTTGGGGCGGAGAACATGGGTCTTTGGTATCACCTGGCGGTGACCTTTGATTTGAAGTCAGGCATTGGGCGAAACTACGTCAATGGCAAGCTGGTGGCCGAATATCTGGAGAAGGGGATACCATCCGGGACTCGGATGCGGATCGGCATGGCGGAATTGGGCAATTGGGGCCTGCCCGTGAGCGGGGCGAAATCGACTGAGATCCGTAATTTCAATGGCCGGATGGATGAGTTCTTGTTGTATCGCGAGGCCTTGTCGGTGGATGAGGTGCGGAAGATATATGAGATGGGAAAACCCGAATAGGATCGGGAAATGAAAAAACGCCGTCGAATGCTCGACGGCGTTCTGCTTTAAGTGTGCTTAATCGGATGCCCTTCTATCACGGGGCTGCTTTGGCTGCTGAAGCAGGAGCAGGAGCAGGAGCAGGGGTGGCGGCAACAGGTTTGGGCGCGGTGATCATGGGGAAATCATCGCTACGGAAGGGGGTCAAGGGGAGACCGTCGACGCTGAACACGTTGCAGATGGGGTTGTCGGCCCAAGCGTAGCGAACGGCGACAGGCTTGAGGATGGAGGGATGGGTGACTTCGATCTGCGTGCCATTGGGAAGCAGTTTGGCCTGGGCCCATTGCCATTTTTGATCTTCACCGCAAATGGCAAATCCTTTGACTTCACTGACGTCGACGGTGCGCAGTTTGCTGCCGAAAGTGTCGATGCTGACGATGGCTTTGTTGCCGTTGACTTCGACGCTTTTGAACTCGGGGCTGCGATAAGGAATCTTGGCTCCGTAGTCCTTGGCAAGGGCGAGACGGACGAGACGGTCGGCGACATCGCGTTTGTTTTTGGGGTGAATGTCGTTGGCTTCACCGAGGTCGATGATGACGGCCTGTCCGGTGTTGGGAAGCTTTTGGGTCAGGGTTTGCGCTTCGCGAAGTTCGGCCCAATCGCTGTCGCCAGGCTCTGCTTTTTCGGCCTTGAAGTCGGCGAGTTGCACCCAGTAAAAGGGGAAATTGCCCTGCTTGGCTTCTTTGCGCCAGAACTCGATCATGAAGGGAAAGAGGTCGCGGTATTCCTTGGCGCGACCGGAGTTGGATTCGCCTTGATACCAGATGACGCCTTTGATGCCGTATTGGATGTGGGAGTGGAGCATGCCGGCGTAGATGTTGCCAGGACGGCCTTGGCCGGTGAGCTGATTTTGGGGAGGGCGCGGAGCTTGGGGAACGGGTTTGCCAGCTTTTTTGGCTTCTTCTGCGGCGGTTTTCCATTTGGCATGTTGCACGGCATGGGCGGCTTTGACTTTTTCAAAGTCATAAGTGGCCTCGGTCTGTTTCCAGCGGGCCATGGTGTCTTTGAAGCGTGGATCGGCGTCGAGGATATCGCGGCGCACCCAGGCTTCAGCGGCAGAACCACCCCAGGCGTTGTTGATCAGGCCGATGGGGACGTCGAGGTATTGGTGAAGGGTGCGACCGAAGAAGAAACCGACGGCGGAGAAGGAGCCGACATTGGCAGGGGAGCAGGGTTCCCACTGGCCTTTGAAGTCTTCCTGGATTTCCTGGGTGCCAACGAGGGGCACCTTGATGAGGCGGATGTTGGGATGTTTGGCGGTGGCGATTTCGAGGTCGGAATCCCATGAGGCGCTGACGGTCCAGCCCATGTTGGATTGGCCGGAGCACATCCAAACTTCGCCGATGAGGATGTTTTTGAGTTCACGCTTGGAGCTGCCTTCGACGGTCATGGTCTGGGGCGTGGCGTTCGCATTCATGGGGTCGAGGCTGACCTGCCAGCGTCCATCCTTGTCGGCGGTGGTTTCCTTGACCTGACCGGAGAAGGACACTTTGATCTTGGTATTGGGAGCGTCCCAACCCCAAATCGGGTCGGCCTGCTTTTGTTGCAGGACCATGTTGTCGCCAATGATGGCGGGGAGTTTCAGTTCGGCGTGTGCAGTCAGGGGCAGCGCCGTGAGGGCGAGGGCCAGAGTGAGGAGTGGGTGGAAGACTTTCATGGATGAAGAGGCGTCATTGACGCGATGAGGGAGGGTAACGTGGGGTAGTGGTGGCTCCTATCCGGTGGTTTGCAGATGGAGTGAAATTTTTGCTGGCGTTGGAAGGCTTTTGAGTTAATTTAACGGCCCTCAGTCACTAACGCGCGATTAGCTCAGTGGTAGAGCACTGCCTTCACACGGCAGGAGTCGCAGGTTCGAACCCTGCATCGCGCACCATCCCTCACTTTCTGGACTAGGCTGGACAGGAACAGACAAGGGTGCCTTAACTGGTTCATTTTCAACCGATTGTGTTGCGTGGTTTGGGTGAAATTTGTTGTCCAGGATGGACAGGTCTTGACTGGCGCGGAGCAAATTAGGTGAAGATATGAGTGAGGAAGGTTTTGCCGATGGAATAAACGAAGGCAGGCTGGTCACCGCATCCGTGAGCGGCAAAAGTCCAGCATCAGTATAGGTTTTGGAGGTCAAACGCATGTCGCTGTGGCGCATGACTTCCATTGCGACACGGGGGGCGGTCCCGGCCAAAGCCAGATTGGTGGCCAGAGTGTGGCGCATCGCATGTAGATCGGCAGTCTGCCCTTTCGCGTTCACGTATTCGACTCCTGCGCGTTTCATATCCGCCCGAAAAATACTCATTCTGGGGATGAGATTCTTGAACACTGTGCCGGCAGTGGGCTTGCCGCTGTCTTCATGTAATTGTTTGAGTGCAGCCACCAAATCAGGGTGCAGCGCAATGATGGCATCTTTTCCGTTCTTGGTCGTGGAGGAGCGAGCCTTCAAATAAGGCGGCTTGGCATCCAAATGAAGGTCGTCCCATTCAAGGCCCTGCATTTCAGCACGCCTCAAGCCGGTGAAAACCGCCATCAGATAAACGACTTTACGGCGACCGGCTGCGGAAAGCAGGCGGATGAATTCCTCGTGCGTGAATGCGCGCCGGGGACGAATCTGTTTCCCGTTGCTCTGCACTTTCTGGATGTGCTTGAGAGGATTGCGTTCAATGCGTTGATGGCTTTCCATCCAGTTGAGGAGTGAGCGGATGGAATCCAGATAGTCGTTGAGCGTTTTTGTCGAGAGCGTTTGTTTGCCGCGCCATTTTAAGAATGAATTGGAGGTGACGTCCTTGAGCTGTTTCCACCCGCATTCGCGCATGAGACGCTGAACGCGCTTATTGAGTTCTCTTACATACTTGTCGTCGCGTCCCACCGCATGGAGGTCGGAAATGTATTCGGAGAGATGTTCATCGAGCGCAGACTGGAAGGCCGTGCGGATCGATTCAGGAGGCAGCATCCCAACGGCTTCGAGTTGTTTGTCGCGAACGATTTCTTCAAGGCGCTTGAGGGCGACTCGCTTGTCGGAAGTGTAGAGGGGAATGTCGTGGACCTTGTCCTGGCCATCAAGGCGGTATCGACCTCGATAGCTGCGGCAAACATAGGGTTTGCCCTTGATGGTTTTTTTGGCGCGGAAGACATTGAAGGTCATGGTCTCAATTGGTTGCGACGGTCAGGCCGTCTGGTTGAAATCGTCTGATGCAGGTTCCGGCTACGCCATTTTCAGCGCCTGAAGACCTGTAAATTGGCTGGTCCATCACGGCGTGGTGAAGGCGTAAAAGACCTTTCTGTAGCTCTTCTATGGAGCAATGCGTGCCGCGAAAAGGGGGCAGGCAAATAAGCGCCGGGCTTCATTTGAGCCGGGAAATTGTCCGTTCCGTTGTGCGAACAAGACCATTCCATCATAACACAAAATGCCGCCATGACAATGATTGAACAAGGCAGTGCGAAAATAAAGTGGGGCCAATCTCCGGCCACCGACGGCTGTGCTAGCTGTGATGGTTAAAGTGCTCGATTGGTTTACGTCGAGTTGATCGTCCGTTCGAATTCCGAGTCTTGCCCCCCGGCTTTTTTTGGGACTCTGGAGCGGCGGGCGAAGCGAAGATCCCGGTGGGGCCTTCCCGAAAAGTCTCGCACTCGACCGGGCAATTTTCCGGTGGGTCAGGCGGAATTACTGTTTGACCATTTATGTTTTTTTGGTCATCTGTTCATTTTCAGATTCAGGAGTCTTATGAAGTCATCAAAAATAGGCTATTCGGTAATGACAGGCGGGACCTCCGGCCTTGGGCTGGTTGCCGCTCGTATGATTGTGGAGCGAGGCAATAAGCTTTTCGTCGGCAAACGAAGTCCTGGCCCCGCGCCGGTGGGACACGCGATACCTTTGCAGCTGGCAAGCATCATCTCGGTTAGGGAATTCTGTCGACAAGTTCACGAGACCTGCAACCACTGCGGAATTGATCTGCTGGTGCTAAACGCCGGTGGCAATTTCCCATTGGAAAAGACCGCGGACGGGTTTGAAATGAATTTTGCGGTGAACCACTTAGCGCACTACCTCATTGTTCGCGAGCTTCTGCCGATTCTTAACCCAGGATCGCGCGTTCTATTAACGACCAGCGGCACACACGACCCGGAAGAGGGGGCTGCGGTGCCCGCTCCAAAACACGCAAACGGACACCGTCTGGCCTATCCGGAGACTGATCCGGATCTCGACGATAGCAAGTCAAGAGCGGCTGGACGAGCTTACTCGGCTAGCAAGCTCTGCAACCTCCTGACCGCGCAGGCGTTGGCGCGTCACGCTTTGATTCGCTCAAAGGGCATTCGGGTGGTGGCCTATTCTCCCGGTCCGACCCCTGGCACCGGGCTGGTTGCGGCGCGTGGCCTCGCGATCGGGCTGGCGTTCCGATATGTTCTACCGCTGGTCGCGAAGTTCGTTCCCGCGCTTCATACACCAGAGTTGGCCGGATCAACGCTAGCAGAACTCGCTCTTGGCGAGATACAACCCCCGGATGGTCAGATTTATGTGCTGCTAAAAAAGGGCAAAGTCACTTTTCCAGCACCATCGGCGCTCGCACGCGACGAAAATACCATCACGCGCATGTGGAGTGACAGCGCAAGCTTGTTGGACCTTCAAGGGGAGCTCGAACGAGCATGAGCGAAGCGACTAAATCGAAAGCAACCGATGCTCGACGAACAGCTCGGATACTTGACGCGGCGACCAGGCTCTACATTACGTATGGTGCCCGCCGCACATCCATGGACGACATCGCTGCCGAAGCCGGGATGGCGAAGGGATCGCTATACTTATCGTTTAAGTCCAAAGACGAACTTTTCCATGCGCTAATACAGAATGTGCTGCAGCAATGGTTGGCTTCAGCACAAGAACGGCTGGCAGCGGAATCCAGCATTGTTGAAAAACTCGTGGTTTATCTGGATGCGACTGTAGGAGAGCCGACCAGACTGCTTCGTTCAACTGCACACGCCGCAGATTTACTCGAAGCGAAGGGTCGTGTTGCTGGCGACCTACTGTTCAACTATCGCCAAAACATCACTGAGCAGGTGTCGTCTCTGCTTTCGGATCAACATTCTCTACCGACAATGGTGCTTGAGGCAGCTTACGGTTGCCGCGAAACGGGTGACATGACTCCCGACGCCTACATGCAACGCCTTCGACGGCACTTAGCAGTTCTTCTTGTCACTGAAGTTCAGTGAGTGGCGCTGATTGACTCCTGGAAATGGACGCTGGATGGTGTGGAGCGGAGTGGTTGGCAATGTCGTGAGCCAATTGACGATGCACTGAGGTGGGAGCGGACCATGGCGACCATGGCAAAAGTGATTGAGGGAACTGGGATGAGTTCTTTCGAAAATCGCAATGCTGCCAGCCGCACCTCTCCATCTGAGAGTTGCGGAAGGTTACGGTGAGGAGGTTTGTTTGCGTTTGCGTTTGAGGTTGAGTTTTTCGAGATACGCCACCACTTCGGAGTGGTAGAGCCGGGGGGAACTGCGGACTTTTACAGGCTGAGGTAAGTCCCCTGCCGCGATAAGGCGGCGGACCGAGCGTTCGGAGATGTCACCGAGCAGATGAGCGACTTCGTGGAAGTCCATCAGGCGATCCTCTTGATTGGAGATGGTTTTGTTCATAAGGCGTCTATTTAACAAGGTTTGCCGTGACCTACAGGAACGGGAAAAGGCCGGTCTGGGTTTACGGAAGCGCCATTATCGGTGAAATGCTTGTCTGGAGCGTTCTCAACTGGGAGCAAGATTACCCTAAATTATGGGCGGCGATGGACACGCAGGATTGCGATACGAATGAAAAACCTGCGTGTGCTTCAAGCCGTGGTCAAAGGGGCGCCGATTGTGCGGCCTCCGCCAGCAGCCGCAATTCGTCGGCATCGGCTGCATTGGGCGGATAGATGACGGGCAGGTGATCCTGGGTGCGTTTCTCGACGGCATCAAACCTAGCGAATTCGCCGGAGGATTTCAGGATAAGTTTGAGTTGCGGTTCCACTTCCGGGCCGAGGGCCAGCCGCGCTGTGATTGCGGCCTGCACAGCTTCGGATAGCTCAAGATCCAATCCGGTGCAGGCATCTCCGAGGTTGACCAGATGGTTGCAAGTGTAAAGGCTCCACAGGATGTGGCGGACCCTGGTGCCCTGGCCCGTGCTCCAATGTGAACGGAGGCTATCGACAAGCAAAGGCGTCGCGGCTTCTAGGGCGGCAGCGGCGCTTGATGAGCGATGGCTTGCAAGGTGGAGACTCGTGGCAAGGGCATGGATGCAGGCCGAAGTATCGTAGTCTCGTGCAGGGTCAAGATTGGTGGGTTGCATGGCAGCAGGAGGAATTGAAGGACACACCTCAACACAGGGAAGGAGGCGACGGATGACTGCTTCGATCTCTGATACAGAGAAAGCCACTTGTGGCGGTGGGGTGCGATACGACACCCAAGAGATGCTCCTTCAGATCAGTAGCATAGCGTCTGCTTGAACGAGTCGTTTGAATTCTTGCTCCCAAACGGGAGCAAGGATCACTTTCAACTTCCCTATGATAGCGAGTGAACCAGCGCTGTCATGAGAAAACGCAATCTCATCGGACCCCAGGTGCGCAAACTGCGTGACCAAAGGAGGTGGACGCAGGAGGAACTCGCTGTGCGGTTGCAGATGGTGGGGTTTGATGTGTCGCGCGGCAGTCTGGCCAAAATAGAATCGCGGTTGGTGTGGGTAGGTGATTATGAGTTGCTTTACTTCATGAAGGTTTTCCGGGTGTCCTACGAAGCATTGTATCCGCCGATCCAAGTTAACGACGACGACCTTCATGACGCTGTGGAACGTTTGCTGAAGACGCGGTTCTGAAAGGACAAGCCAACGGTTTTTCCGAAGTGAAAAAACTCTAAGTGACCAACCTTCCGAGGCGGAGCGGGGGCAAAGGGGAAACGGAATAAGTGCCGAAGGTCGAGCGTAGCGAGTTATGCCGGATTCCCCCTTGCTGCCGCGAGCACTTGGGACACAAAGTCGGCGTGACAATCTACGTTGTTCAAGGTTTGTTTGCATGGCGTTTTACTTGGATGTCTTTGCGAAGGGTGTCCGACTGATCTTCCGCGCCTTCATCTACCTGCACCGATGCTTGATTCTTGGTGATGTCGAGTGCCTCAATGATTTCCTGTTGCCGATTTCTGGCTGCACTGAGCTTGTCCTCGTGCTCGAAGGGCGACTGCACCTGGATGTTTAGAGCTTCCAGTTGATCCTTATGACGGCGAAGGTTGCTGTTGACCTCCTGAAGGTGCTTGTCGAGGCCATCCAATGCGTGTTCAAGTGAAGAGATGGTTCCCTGAGGACTTTCGCTCACTGTGGCTTCATAATTGTTCTTGCCGTGAATGCGGAGTTCAATGCGAGTATCCAACCTGCGCATGGAAATGGGGAACCCCGCGATGGAGCCGATCCGACCGGTGACCTGCAAAGGTTTGAGAGCGGCCCCGATGAACACCATTTTCCGCCCCGCCGTGAGACGGTCATCGAAGGATTGGTTCTCAATAGTCATGGAGAACTGGTCGCCGCGAGTGGGAGTGCGTGTGCGGATGTCTTGTTTGAGGTTTTCGGCAAGCTGCCCGGTTTCCTTGATTAGTTGCTTGGTGCGTTTGATGCGCAAGCGCATGGTGTGGACGCCATCCATGTGCTGCCGTTGAAGCCGGGTGAGGCGGATAACCTCAGCATCGATCTGAGCTTTCTCCATGACCATGGGGTTGCCGGAGGCGATGGCTTTGACCTCGGCATAACTTAAGGCTGTGGAATCCACGTCTTCAGCCTTGCGCATGGAGGCGTCCCCAGTCATAACTTGGGCGATGAAACGGGCTTTGGTTTCCAGAGTTTGCCACATGTAGGCATCGAAACTTCCTTCCGTGACATAGCGGAAAACACTGACAAATTCGTTTTGATTACCCTGGCGAAGAATGCGTCCTTCACGTTGCTCGATGTCCGAGGGCCTCCATGGAGCGTCAAGGTGATGTAGGGCGATAAGGCGTTGCTGAACATTTGTGCCCTCACCCATTTTCAAGGTGCTGCCAAGCAGCACCCGCACGCGGCCTGCGCGGACGGACTTGAACAGGGCATCCTTTGCGGCATCGGTGTCGTGCTGCTGGATGAAAGCGATCTGCTCATCGGGAATGCCTCTGGCGACAAGCTTGTCGCGGATGTCGTCATAGACCGAAAATCCGCGTTTGCCTTTTTGCGGAGTAGATAAATCGCAGAAAACAAGCTGGGCATTGTTCCGGGTTGCGGATTCCAGCCAGATACGATGGATTTTTTCCACGGCGAGATTCACCTTGGAATCGGGAGCATCGGCGGCTCCCGGAAACGCCAGCCGGATGTCCAGTGCAGCTAGTCTACCCTCGGAAGTAATCTTGAGCATGTTATCCTTTTTGGGGTCGATCTTGCCTCCCTTGACTTTTTCGGCACGCTTGACCAGTTGTTCGACGAACTTCTTCAACATGGGGCTGCAAGGTGCGCTTACGATGATGGCGTGCCCTGATTCCAGCTTCGGAATAGGGAGTTTGAGCATGTCTGCGGTTTGCACGTCGGCGGCTTGGCGGAACTGCTGCATGAGTTCGGGCACATTGACGAATCTGGCGAAGCGGTGTTGCATGCGATAGCCCGCTCCATCAGGACTCAATTCCATGGCGGTAACGGTTTCACCGAAGGTTCCCGCCCAAGAGTCGAAGTGCTGAAGTCCGTGGCGGCGCAAGGAAGCCATTTGCAGGTAACGCTGCATGGTGAACATCTCCGCCATCGTGTTGGAAATGGGGGTGCCGGTGGCGAACACCACGCCGCCCCCGTCGTTGCGGCGCTGTATGTGCTGCACCTTGAGAAACAAATCAAAGGCGCGTTCGGAGGCGGTTTGCGGTAGCCCGGCCACGCGGGTCATTTTGGTGACGTAAAAAAGGTTTTTGAACTTGTGGGCTTCATCAATGAACAGGCGGTCCACGCCCAATTCTTCGAAGGTGAGGGTGAGGTCCTTTTTCTTGTCTGCTGAGAGTGCCTCCAGTTTGACCTCAAGGCGCTTGCGAACGCGCTCCAGTTCCTTCACCAGCCGGGTGCCGCTGCGATCGGATTTCTGATCGCGGATGACCTCCTCTATCTCCGCAATCTGCGAAGAGATGAAATCTTTCCGGGCATGGGTAGATAGCGGGATTTTTTCAAAGCTGGAATGAGTGACGATGACGGCATCCCAGTTGCCGGTGGCGATACGGCTGAAAAGCTGGGCGCGTCGGGCAGCCTCGAAATCGTTCTTGCCAGCAGCAAGGATGGTGGCGTTTGGATAAAGGATGAGTAATTCGGTGGAGAACTGCGTGAGCATGTGATTTGGGACGACGAACATGGGTTTGGTTGCCAGTCCGAGACGCTTCATCTCGATGCCAGCCGCTACCATGCTGAAGGTCTTGCCCGCGCCGACAGCGTGGGCCAGCAGGGTGTTTTTGCTTTGGATGATGCGCCAAACGGCGGCTTTCTGGTGAGGCCGCAAGCTGACATGGAGGCTGCTACCGGGCAGGGTCAGATGGCTGCCGTTGAAGACGCGCAGGCGCACGGAATTGAACTGGTCGTTGTATTGGCGGCACAGCCGTTCGCGGCGGTCATCGTCCTCCCATATCCAAGTCTTGAAGCGTTCTTTGAGCTTTTCCTGGCGGTCACGAGCGCCTTCCGTCTCAACGGAATTGACCACGAGGTTGCTCGACACGGTATCTTTGTCATAAACAGTGGGGGTTTTGAGATTGAGCGAATCCTGGATCAAGTCGAGCGCGGAATAGCGGGCGATGCCCCATTCGGTGGTGTTGGCGACAGATGACCTTGCCTGATTGCTGCCTCGCACAAACCAGATGCCCACCTGAGGGGCGTGGCTGACCTCGACTTTTTCGCCACCCAAAAGTGATGAGGCAAAAGCGGCCACGTCTTGGGCGGGAATCCAAGCGGCTCCCAGCCGGGCTTCGATTTCTGAAGGTTTCAAATCCTCGGGCTGCACGGCTTGCAGCGCATCCACATTTTCCTGAAAACGATCATCGGCCGCTGCTGCTTGGCGAGCCAGCTTTAGCTTGTCACGAACATTCCCGAAAAGGTAATTGTCTTCGGTCTCCCAATGCCGTGTTTCGGGGTTGAGAAAAATCAGCCCCTTGAGTTCGGGCATTATGTCTGTCACGTCTTTTTGCAACAGCCCTGCCATGTGCTCCAGGTCCACTTTTGCGCGTTCATTGAGAGTGACGACAAGGGCATCCCTGGCGCTATCGGCATGGCGGACAGGAGCGGAGGCATGAATGGTGCGCTCACGGAAGATGGCGGCCTTTTTTGCTCCCTTGGAGTCTGGGCGGTAGTCCTCCAGCGAGCAGAGCAAGGGCGAATCGGGATCACTACGAAACGCCCGACGGTTGGCGAGGGCATTGATCGGGCCGAAGCGTGAGACGAAGTGATCGTAGCGAATATGGAGTTGCTGGCGTGCGGCGAGAATGGCGGGTTCGCCGCTTTCCTCAAGTTGGGTTCGCAACACCTCCCTCAAGGCATCCCGCACTAAAATAAGGCCGCGAATACGGCGTGAGGCTTCGCCGGACAAGCCTTCAACCAGCACAAGATGATTCCCCTGCCGGGCAGTCACATGGCCGTCATGCAGGGCGAATCCCACTTCCTTGATTCCTTCGGGTGCGGGGAGACCTTCCCCGGCAACTTCATTGTCTGAGCACGATATTGCTAATTCCCGGTATATGCCCTGCGGCAGGCGAGCGACGGCCTCCTTCAAGGCCTCTTCGAGAGGACGAGCATCAGGCACCAAGGCGGGTTCGCCGGGACCATACATGGTTGCTTCCTCGGCCATGTCGCCGCACATCATGTGGCGGCGTTCAGCGAAGTAGCGATTGATCTCGAAGGTGACGCCTTGGGAATTGACATATTTCGCCAATTCACGCCAGTCGTGACCGCAAGGGCTTTCTCCATTTTCCAGCCGACGCAGAAAAATAATATCGGTAGTGACTTCGGTGTTGGCGTTCTGCTTGAAGGCGGTGTTGGGCAGACGGATGGCTCCCAAGAGTTCCGCGCGTTCATGCATATAGTCACGCACCCGGCGATCCGCCTTGTCCATCGTGCCCTTGGAAGTGATGAACGCGATGAGTCCTCCGGGGCGGGTTTTTTGCAGAGCCTTGGCGAAGAAATAGTCGTGAATGAGGAAACCATGCTTGTTGAATTCAGGATCGAAGACCTTGTAGTTGCCGAAGGGCACGTTGGAGATGGCCAGATCAAAGGCATTATCGGGGAGCCGGGATTGCTCAAACCCCTGTTGGCTGATGTGCGCACCGGGATAGAGCAGCCGGGCGATACTGGCGGTGGTGGCGTCGATCTCGACGCCGCTGAGTCGTGATTGCTGGCGCATTGGCTCCGGCATCAGACCGAAGAAGTGGCCGATGCCGAGGGCTGGTTCCAAGATGTGGCCGTGAGTAAACCCCAAGCGTTGCACAGCGCCATAAATAGCTGAGACGATTGTGGGGGAGGTATAGTGTGCGTTGAGCGTGGATGCCTGGGCGGATCGATGTTCCTCCGGGGTGAGGAGTTCGCGGAGTCGTTCGCGCTCCTGCTGCCAAGTTTCGTCCTCGTGCGTGGCGAACACTTGGGGGATACCACCCCAACCGACATAACGGACCAAGGTTTGCTGCTCCTCGGCAGTGGCCTGCCGATTCTCCTTGCGGACGGCGTTAAGAACTTCGATGGCGCGGAAATTGGCCAGGCTTTTTTCCTTGAGCGAGCCCCCGCCGACGTTATCATCGGGCAGGATACGATAATCGCTCGTGCCGTTTATTCGTCGGTTTCCGATGGCAGCAGGATGTAGCTCTCCCTGACCATTTCCCAAGCTTGAGCCTGTGCTTGCTGGACGGTCAGGCCCTGAGCTTCGAGTTTCGTTTCCAAATTCATCAGTTCGTCCAGTGTCCGCTCCTGCGCCTCGTAGAGAGCTTCTTGCAGTCTCCCCTCCGCCTCCAGTTCGCGCACCATCCGAGGGCGAAATTCCCTCCAGTGACGTTCGGCCATCAGTCCGTAGCCGGTGAGCGGGAAGGTCGTTTTCATGGGAGGCAAAGAGGTCGAAAAAGCTGAGTTGTTCAGCCGCTGGCTTTGCGGGTGACTTGCCATTGCGCTTTATCATCGACTTTTTTGACGCGATTGTAAATGCTCAAAGGCTCAGGCTTGTTCCGGATTGGGAGCACGATCCGGCGGACAGCGCACCAGCGAGGTCTGGAGTTAGCTAAGTGATAGCAAGGTGACAGAAATATTTCCCTCATGTATGAAGGCAACGGCCTGGGCGCGGGTGATGAATTGGCGCAGACTGGGGAACCAGTGCGAGGAAAACTTGCTGAGCCGGATCAGGAATTCATTTACGCGAAGCCAGGTGATCACCCCAAGAAGTCGTTTCTGTAACTCCCAAAGGTCCCAAATTTAGGGTTGGGATCGGCAAGCATGATGTCGAGTCACTGCGGATCTGGATGCCCAAGCCGGAAAAAAGACCAAAACCTAAAAGACCGTCGCCCGGTAAAAAATAAGTAGAATCTGTGACAAAAAGCCAGTGGGCAGTCCATATTTTTCAGCCAATAAAGCGTGTGGTAATTATGTGACATTTCCGTGTGTTGACCATCTCGGTCTGGATGGTGGATAATTTAGGAATGAACCCGCTGAATCTATTTGCTTGGATAATATCGCTTGGTGTTCTCTGGATGGGTGCACCTGCTGCCCACTCACAGATGCTGGTTTACAAAGTGCTAATTGACGAAGGTAAAGGCATCAATTACCACGCTTATGATGGCGGCTATTTTGTGGCACCTGTGCTCGGTGGAAGCGGCTCCTTTTTGCTTACTAGCTCAGACAACCGGCGAATCTACGTGGAAGCCACCGACAGCGGCCGTCTGTTCACTGCGGTGAATGACAATTCCAAGAAGGCGGTGGTTTCGGCCACCACTGGAACGGGGACGGCTTCCGGGGCGATGCTGGCGTATGGCGAGGTGAATCATCGGATTCACGTCAGCGGAAGAACTGCGGATTTGCATGTGCGAGTTGCCAAGAACCTTAGTGGCACGGCGCTGAGTTCCAACGACGAGAGCGAAGTGGAAGCCCCGACCACGAATCGAAGTTTGGGGGTGGCGGGAATTTCGACTTTCAAACTGAATTTGGATGAGAATGCAACACGTCGTGCGAACCAGGACGGGCTTTCAATGGCGCAAACAATGGAGCAGCTAAAGCTCGCGCTGGAACGGGAAGGATATAGCAACGCCGATGCAGGTGAGGACGACGAAGATGGAGGTGGAGATGGCGAAGATGACGACGAAGGCGAAGATGACGATGAAGGTGAAGATAATTGAGGGTTTCACCATTTATCGCCATGAACGTTCTTTTGCAATCTGCCAGTCATGCAGGTGTGGCCGATATGGAGGCGGTCACCCTGGTGGTGCGCGAGGCGGCGGTTTGTGGGCAGTCCCTGGTGGACACGGCATTGACGAAGCTGCCCTTGGATGAAGCTGAATTTTTACACGACCTCGCCAGAAGGTTTCAATGGGACTGCCAAAACTCTCTGAAACCGGATGTGGGCTCGGCTGCCGAACTTAAGCAGGCTTGCCCGGCGCGTCTGGCGCTAAGGCATCGATTGCTGCCGCTGAAATTGGAGAGCCGCCGCGTCGACCATGAGACAGGTCACGAGGAAACCCCGATCCACAAGGTGTTGACGGTGGCCTGTTATGATCCGTTTGATCTGGTGGCGCGTCAGGCCGTTTCCCGCATGGTGCCGATGCAGGTGCGCTGGTGCCTTGCTCCGCGGAGCGAGATATTGAGAGGCATCCAGGCGTTTTATGGCGTGGGCGCGGATACTTTTGATGATCTCCTCAAAAATCGTGCCCAAGATGATGACGACAGCCACATGCGGGATGAGGCAAACGTCATTGATGCGGACGATGATGACGCTTCCGTGGTCAAGTTCGTCAACCAGATCATCCGAGAGGCATTGGGGCAGCGGGCGACGGACATTCATGTGGAGCCATTGCATGACAATCTGCGGATCCGTTATCGGATTGACGGTGAGCTGCACGAAGTGCCGGTGCCGGAGAACATCAAAACCTTGCAGGCGTCGTTGTTGGCCCGCATCAAGGTCATGGCAAAGCTGGATATTGCGGAGAAACGTTTGCCGCAGGATGGCCGCATCAACCTGAAGCTGGACAACCAAAGCATCGACGTGCGTGTGGCATGCATCCCAAGCGTGGAAGGAGAAAGCATCAGCCTGCGCCTGCTGGGACAGGAACGTTTCACCCTCGACAAGCTGGGGCTGACGCCTGATTACCGGGACAAGATCGACCAATTATTGGCGAAACCGAACGGCATCATCTTGGTGACGGGCCCGACCGGTAGTGGAAAAAGCACTACGCTCTACACTTGCCTCTCGCACTTGAACAAAGTAAACCGGCGCATTGTCACCATTGAAGACCCGGTGGAACACAAGCTTTCCGGGGTGGTGCAGATTGCGGTCAAGCCGGAGATCAACCTGACCTTTGCCAGCGGGTTACGCAGTATTTTGCGCGGTGATCCTAATGTGGTGATGGTGGGGGAAATTCGTGACCTTGAAACCGCAGAAATCGCCGTGCGTGCTTCGCTGACAGGACACCTGGTGTTTTCCACTCTGCATACCAACGACGCGGTGGGCGGCATCACGCGGTTGGTGGAGATGGGGGTGGAACCCTTCCTTGTTAGTTCTTCGGTGCGGGCCTTCGTCGCCCAACGTCTGGTGCGCTCGCTTTGTCCTCACTGCAAAAAGCCGGTGCAATACAGCACGGATCAACTGAACGCCTGTCAGTTTGGCGAGGCCATTGGCAAGACCATCTATGGGGCGGACGGTTGCCAAGCCTGCCGGGGAACTGGACATCACGGACGGCTGGCGATTTATGAAATGGTCATCATCAGCCCTACCTTGCAGGACATGATTTCGCGCAGGGCGAGCGGCAATGAACTATTAAAACAGGCACGCAAGGAAGGGTTGATTTCCATGCGTGAATACGGCTGGCGCAAGGTGCTGGAAGGCGTGACCACGGTTGAGGAAGTGATGAGGGTCACCAGTGAGGACTTCTTGGATGAATAAACGCAGAACATCGCGAGATTGATCATGTCTTCCTTTCACTACGAAGCCATTTCTTCCTCTGGCGAACGCAGCAACGGCGTTTTGGAGGCATCGGACCGTGGAGAGGTGATGCGGTTGTTGGCACGTCGGGGCTTGCAGCCCTTTGCCATTCATGACGCAGTGGAAATGACGGATCGGAAGACGTCCTCCGATAAGAATAAGGGCAAGAGCGAAAAAGCGGTGCGCACGGCAAAGGCCACTGGTATCAAGCTTAGTCGTGCACAGGTGATCCAGTTCACTGAGGAATTGTGCGACTTGTTGGGAGCCGGATTGCAGTTGGAACAGGCGTTGCACGCGATGGAGAATCGAAGCGCGGCTTCGTCGCGAGACACTGCCTCAAGCTTGCGGGCGAGAGTCAGGGATGGGATGCCCTTTTCCACAGCACTGGCACAGGTTAGCCCGTCCTTTGGCGAATTGTATTGCAATCTGGTTTCTGCCGGGGAGGCCAGCGGTGCTTTGGCTCCCATCCTGCAACGGCAAGTGCGATATCTGAATCAAATGGAAGCCCTCCGTTCAAAGGTGACAGGAGCGTTGATCTATCCGGCGTTTATCGTGTTTTCAGGCGTTGCGCTGGCCATTGTGTTCGTGACTTATTTGCTGCCCAAACTGGCGGTGCTGGTGAAAAACACGCAAGGCAAACTACCGCCCGTCGCGCAGTGGATGCTGGCGGCCAGCGATGTGTTTCGTGGTTGGTGGTGGCTGCTGTTGATGTTGGTCGTGTTGGCTGCCGTGACCATTCGTGTGCTGCTGCAGGACAAAGCCCGGTTGCTGTGTTGGCATCGCATCAAGTTGACGCTTCCCATTTACGGTCCCGTCTTGCGCAGTCGATTTGAAGTGCAGTTTCTTGAAACCTTAGGCAACCTGCTGGTCAACGGCCTACCGCTCAACCGTGCATTGGAATTGGTCAAACGTGCCACCATGAATCTGTTCCTACGTGACCGTTTGAGCGCGGTGGAGGCTATGGTGGGCGATGGCGGCTCATTGAGCCGGGCGCTGGAAAAGACCGAAGTGGCGAGGCCACTGGTGGTGGACATGATCAAGGTCGGCGAGCAGACCGGTGAGATGGCGGAAACCCTGCAAAAAGCGGCGACACGGTTTGATAACCAGTTGAGCAAGCTCATTGACAGGGCCGCATCATTGATTCAGCCAGTGATCGTGCTGGTGATGGCCGTGGGCGTAGGGATCATGGCCTGGATGATGGTGAGCGTGGTCTACGGAACCATGGAAAATCTGCGGCATCGATGATGAATTCGAAGCTGGTCGCTAAAATCCAGGGCGAATCAGGAGCTATTCTCGGACGACAAACATCGACTTTGGTAATTCAACACAAGAATACTTAGCCGGTGTCGCAAGGCGCTGGAACCAATGTTCAGACCGAATTGCAACCGCAGATGTTTGCGCTCTCAAGATCAAGTCCGGTTCGCTTCAGTCCACACTCGCAAGACTTTGTCGGAGGGGTTAAGTTTCGAGCGGGCGGACGACCGCGAGGTCTAGGTTCGACCAAGCCTTTCTGCGCTTGGGGTTCAATGTAGCGCTGAACTGTGCGCTGAGAAATGCCAGAATTATCAGCCAGTTCCTTGATGCTCCACCCACTTTGGTGCCCAGCTGGTAAGTGTCTTCGCAAATCAGGGTGGTAGAATTTAATGCTGCGATTATCAAGCAGTTGTTATTGGCGTTGTTGCTGGATCTTGTCCGCCCGTTTACAGAAGTCGTTGAGAAAAAGGAGCAACTGTGCAGCCTGACCTTCGGTGGTTCCTATTTCCTTGGCGAGAGTAACCGCTTCTGCCCTAGCCGTCCTTTGGACTAGGTTGTCAACGGAAAGTGTGCCATCGCACACCGAACAAATGAGATTGCGCACCAGCCTGATTCCCGGATCGGGAACATCCGGCAGGAGGATGCGAAGATTGTTGTCGATGACTCCCGATCTGATATAGTGCCGCGAAAGGAGAGAAATTGCGGCCCCTGTCAGGGTGTTCTCCGCATCGAAAATGGCATCTACTCCCCATTGGGCGACGACCATACCCATAATGTTATAGATTGCCTGTTCCTGACGCTGGCTATGCGAGCGAGTTTCGTCAACGGCTACCTCGTCATATCGGTGCATGTCATCGCTGGAATTCGAAAACATGGCGGAGGAATTTGCCACAGAGGGTTCGCGCATCTGAGAAACGAGCCTGTCATATTCATAAATGCCGTGGGCATGTCGCTTGCCGGATAATGAGATCATGTAACCTTCGCCATGCCGCTGTTCATTGCGCCAGTCTCCAATGAAGATAGAACCGTCCGGGTAGAACATTTGGCCGTAGCCATGCTCGTTCCAGTCCTGCAATTCACCTACATATGCCATTCTCGCGTTCATGTTCGCATAGATGGCGACGACATTGGTATCGAGTTTGCCCTGACTGGCCAAGCCATGGTAAATGCCTGCAATGCCATTTTTTCCACTGGACACGGCTATTCCAAAGCCGGCTGCCATACCGTGACGGTCAATCGGGCCATACCAATGGATCTGGACGCTTTGATAGAGTTTTTGGACGATGGCACCGGAAGATAAGCTTTGCTGAGAACGTTCAAAAGAGTAGTCGCTTGAGGTGGGTTGGTCGTCATAAAAACCACCCTGATAGGCGATGTTTCCGCCTGGTGACCATTGCAATCCAGAACCGTGACGCAGACCATCATGCCAGTTCCCCTCATACCGACTACCGTCGGCAAACCGCATCACACCATACCCGTGCTCTGACCAATCCTTTAGCTGACCGACATAGCAGAGACCTGTGAGGGGGTAAATGGCTACTGCATCGCCATCCATCCGTCCGACATTCATTTCGCCATAGTAAGCGGCTGCGAGACGGTCATTGTGTGTAAAAAGGGCTACGCCACGCCCGGTGGCATAACCATCGGCATCCAAATGACCGCGCCACTCCATCTTGCGGGTCTGGCTACGGTACTTGTTCCACACTTTTGCTTGATTATTCTCTGCGCGGCTGAAGCCGCCTGTTTGGGCATGGGCAGAGAGCATCAAGCCGACGAGTATTAAAGTGGTTAGGAGTCGTTTCATAGGATTGCTTGATGTATAGTTCTTGCCCGTAAGGTGATTATTTTTGCGTTTGATTGGCAGTGACTGTTGTTATTGATCGTGTTGATGGCTAACGCCGTGCATGTGTTGTTCTGGCTGCTGTGGTGGAATTGCATCAAGCTGCGCTAGCCGTCTGTGGCATCGCCAAAGCATTCAAGCGCAAACGGACATCCTCGACGAATGGCCTTTCGAGAGAGTCGTAGCCTTCCAAGTCATCTAGGGACTCCTCCGCAAGTTCCGACAGTTCCCGGTCATCGCGCAAATGATGGACATTTAACGATGCGGCTGCCAGGAGATAGTAATGAATCAAACGAGCGTTGCGATATCCTTGGGTTATGGGGAGCAAGAGGCCTTGCCGGAGTATATAAAGAATATGATCAGCCGGAAGAATGCGTCTGCGATCAGCTAGCCAATAATGGGATGGCAAGAGAGCTTTTTTGCGCGAGTTGTTGATTTCACAAACCTCGCAGAGCACTTTCATTTTTAGGACATATAGGCGATTCCACCACCAGGAGGAGCGCTCGACATCCTGAAGATTGTTCTCGGCTGTTTCCAGACATGCCCAAGCCTGATCTAGCAAGCAACAATGCTTCTGGTCGTGAATCGGGCACTTCTGGGTGCTGAGCGCTCCTTGGCCGAATTGGGAGCGGATTAGGAAGAACTTTGAAACAAACACCTCTGCCTGCCGCAAGGCAACTATGGCCCATTCACTTGGGTCTCCAGCGAAATGCTTTGAATTGTTCAGGTAAGCGAGTGCCTCATTCAGTTTGCGCGTCGCCTCATTGTCTCTTCCGAGCATACCGAGGCTAAGTCCGTAAATGACCCGTGAGCGCAAATTAGCCCATTCAAACGCTTCACAGTTTTGCAGACTCAATTGACGCGACAGCCGGATTGCGACCATGCATTGGGCGCAGATGTGAGCCCAAAGACTCCGAGCTATGGAATCTGCTTCGTGCGAGTGAACGTCTTTCGATTCGAGTTTACGCACGCGGGTGCGCGTCAAGAATTCAAAATGTTGCCAGCGATAAGCACGTTCGACGTTAATCTGCGCACCGAGAATGATGAGTCGAATCAGGCGGGCTATTGAGTTGCCGGTTCTGTTTTCTTTTGGAGCCGTGGCCCACCAACGATCAATAGTTGAGCGAACCAGAAGAGGACTGGGGCGAACTTCCTCACAATTTTTGTGTGCGAGCAATATCTGAAGAGCTTCCTCATCGAAACCCTCCACATAGTTTTTGAAGTCTTTTGCAAGATTTTTCGCGCGTTGAAGCGGTGCCCCTTGCAAATAGAGGCTGTCGCTGTCTGAGCAGGAAGGGGCACCTTGGAGGTTGGAACGTAACCCTTCCCAACGCACTTGCATGAAGAAGCCATCCCCTTGAGCAGACTTGATCATGTTGATTATGCGTTGAATCTGGCTTCGCAACATCGTCCAGGGAATATTCTGCTGCCCTTCGCAGGTATCATTGCTCAGCCCTGTCTCCTGAATTTCCAGCCGCAGCCGTTCAAACAAATCGTCCTCGATTCCCCAAAAGATAATCACATCCTCGGACAGACGAAGAATCTTACTGAGTTGATTGAATGCAATTTCAGCAAGTAGTTCTTTGTAGCGCGAGGAGGATTTCCCTTCATCGCCGCACAAATCATTATCCATTTGGGGTGTTGGCTTGGCTTCTGATATCCAGTGGAGACATTGGACATAATGATAAAGGCATTCAACTAGGGGAACTGGATCGTGTGATGCCTGAGTTGCCTTGAAATACCATTCAGCAATCCACATATGGGTTCGAGCACGTCTGGCGCGGAGGCTTCTGCGAATCGCACCCTTGTCCTTCAGAATGTCCTGTTCGTCAGCTTCGTATTGTTCACACCAATGAGCGATACGGATGCGCAAGTCCCAATGGAGCCAGAAGAAGGACGCCGCTTTCATTCTAAAGAGGCCGAAACCGTGGAGTTCCCTGCTCCATTTCTCAGCCAGCAGAGAGCGTTGTGCATCCCGATCCGTGCCGGACGCCGCATCAAAACGATTGTTGCAGTCCATCACGCCTTCAGCCCACATGGAGCAAGGATGGCGAGACTGGCGGAAAAGGCAAAGCGCATATAGAAAGCGAACTCGCAGGAGCTTGGTATCGAATTGGTTGCCCGTTGCTTCGGATACCCAATCCTTGAGTCGCTCGACTATTTTTTCGCTATGAATCAGGCCGGGATATGAATCTGAGTCTTTGATGAGATAGCCGGGTTCACTGGAGGAGGCATGATGTATTTCACGTAGTAGTTGTTCGTCGCATTGGACTTTATCCTTGATGAGTTCCCATGTCTTTTCCCGGACGGCAAGATCAAGCTGCAATTCATCTGCAATGACGTGCGCAGGCTTGGCTTCCTGCTGCTTAGTTGACATGCTAGCCAAATGTCTGGCAACCAAGTCACGCCGATAGCTGGCAAAGGGCAGGTAAACAATGCTTATTCCGACGGAACAAAGTTCATCAAACAGTATATGAAGCTCGTTGTAGTCTTTGTCGGTCCAATGCTGTAAGCTAAATGCCGCATTGACTCCGGGAGGCGTGCGTCCTGAAACAAAAATGGTCACCTTTTGATGATCGAGACGCAAGTATCTGCGTAGAATTTTCTGCTGTTTTCTAGTGGCACTTGCATAGGCAATTGGTTCCATGCGGAATGAACCAAGACGATTGGCCACGCTCTGCCACAACACTCGCTTCAAGTGCTTAACAGTGATAAAATCACCCAATTCATACCACGCATAACCATCAATCTTATGTGTGTCCCTCCAGAAATATTGGGAACACAAAGAGGACAAGCCTGATCCGCCGTAAATAACGAGCTTGGGGGATGCCTTGCCTGGAGCCACATGCTCATGATTCACACAGTGAATCAGATAGTTTCCGTCGTACTCACCGGCATGCAGAAGGGACAGCTTGCCCGCAAGGGACTCGTTCAGATTATCAATGAACTGCGCAACGACGTTCACAGACTTCTTTGATTTCGGTTCATCTGTCAGCTTGCTGTTTTCCCTTCCCGATGGAACTAGAGGATGTGGAGGAACGAAATGAGCATATTCGTATCGGAGTCCGCCTGGAGGCAGCGTATGAGTGATTTTTTGATACAATTCAAGGAGAAATAGGTCAGGGCGAGGTTCAATTGCGGAATAAAAAAAGGCGCTGTCTTCCGATTCCAATTCGAGCTTTCTGATGACGCTTTTTTCGCCTTTTTCGCTATGAGCTAGCCAAAATACCTTCAGGGTCATTCCGCTGTCTTGCAGACGCGACTGCTGAATAGCATATTTTAAGAGATGCCGCACTCTGCCATCATTAAGCGAATATCCCATCACAATAAGGCAACACTTTGAGCGAACAATGCCACTATCTTCCGGGCCTACCATGTAGGAATAGAATCTTTCGCAATCTTCTTGCGTGGGCCTCTGGTCGACCGAGTAATCGGCCCTGGTTTCAAACATGCCACCATGTAGTTTCACGATGGTGTCTTGAAGACGGACAATTTTCGCATCGGGAAGGCCTCCACTGATACTGACATCGAAAACTTGTAGATGTGATTTATTGGTGGTGAACGCCTGCTCAATCAGTTCGTCGAAATTGGTCGTAAGTACCGTATGAATGCGCAGTGGCATCGCAAGGTTGGCGAGCATCTGATGGATCAAGCTGGGCCGCCTTCCCTTCGTCACAAAGACGTTATAGGCATCTAAGACCGCCTGATTGGGGGCGCCTAGAGATGGAGTCTTGTCATTTTTTTCCCTGTATATCCTGCAAATAAAGACAAGTGCCGATTTCCATTCCGAACAAGCGCCCAATGCTTCCGCGACAAGTCTGCTCTTATCGGTTTCCCTCCGGTTGCTGGCTTTTTCAGAGGGCGAAGGATTCTTCAACCTACTCATAAAGGAAAGTAAATCAGTTTCCCAACGACGCAGCGATTCACCCTGTTCGATGGTCGGATAAGGAGGCCAGCCGTTGGCAACGAAATTCCAATAATCGGACTGTCGTTCAGATCCCTGTTCAGACACTTTGTCGCAAATAAGAGTTTCAATGGCAGCGTCATCGCTCGGAGAATTGGGGTGAGCGACGGGTATGCCTACACCTCTAAAAACAGCCCACTTGAGATATTCGATGAATTCCTGTCCTCGGGGGATTCCTGATCTGCTTGAACATCCGCTGCCTAGGAATGGAACAAAGTCATATCCTTCTCTTACAGCCTTAACTAGTTCCGCCATGAATGCTTCGCGCGGTTCGATCTTTTCCATAGATTGGTTGATGATGAGCGTTAGTTGATTGGCTGGTCGGATAAGCACGTTTTGCGGATAAAATTTCGAGCTTAGTCTTCGTATTTTTGAGTGATTGAGCGATACCTTTGTTAATATGTCTACTCATTTATTGATCAAATCCAGGTTGCTCATGTGTTTCAGACATCCTGTCTATGAATTGCTTTTGGGAAACAATAGACAGAATGTGGGGTAGGGGGCCACCAGTCAGCGTTTGGTTGTGCTTGGGGTGGATTTCGCTTTTCCAGTGGACTTCTGTTTTATGCCCGGCTCAACAGCTTGCGCTTTTGAAGCGTCTGAGTCCTCTTTCCATTCCGGAAGGGGGAGAAGGGGAGTTCCGTCGCCGGGATTCGCGAATTCCTGGGTGCGTTGGTAGCTGCGGCTGTCGCGATTGAGGTCGGTTTGTTCCTGGATGTGGTCCGCTCCGTCGTTGAGGATGCGCGGTTGCACGAAGATCATCAACTCGCGGCGCTCCTTGGTTTTGTTAGTGCTTCCAAACAGGTGTTTCACGACGGGGATGCGAACCAGAAATGGCAGTCCGCTCTTGGCTTTGCGGTCGCGCTCGGTGATCAATCCGCCGAGCATCACCGTGGTGCGGTCGGGCACGATGAGCCTGTTACGCATGCCCTGTTCAGAGATGTTGGGAATTTGGTTGCCGCTGATGGTGGTGAAACCACTGATGTCGTTGTTCTGCTGCTGGAACTCCAGCATCACCTCGTTGTTGTTGTAGATGTGCGGTGTGATGTCCAGTTGCAGACGCACGGGGATGTATTGAGTGGTAGAGCGAATGGTGTTGCCGGAATCGAGATTGTTCACGGAACTGAGCGTTTCGCCAGGGATGGCAAGTTGTTGGCCGATATAGATGGTGGCGGATTGATGGTTCAGCGTGGTGATGGTCGGCTTTTGCAAGATGTGGAAGCGTTCGGTCTTTTCCAGCGTTTGCAGGAACACGTTCCAATGCTTGCCGATCTGACCATAAACCGTCAATCCGTCCAGCGCGGGCAGGAAGTCGGCGGCGCCGCCAAGTTGAGAAATGTCGGTGAATGCGGTGCCCTGGGTGTTGAGCACGCCGCCCAAAAGGCTGTCGTTGCCCACGTTTTCAAGGGTGCGAATCCAGTCGAGGCCAAAGTTAAAATCTTCTCCGACGGTGAACTCGCCGATGATGACGGAAAGCAGGATTTGTTTGGGCCGCACGTCCAGTTCGTCAGCGAGTTGTTCCAGCATGCGAAGCTGGTCGGGAGGACCGCTGGCGTAAAAACGGGAACTGCCGGGATCGACAATCACCAGGGTCTTGGAAACCAGCACGCTATAAGCCTTCTTGGTGACATCGAGTGGCTCCACGCCGCCAAATCCGAAGCCGCTGGAAGCTGACCCACCGCTTCCGCCCAAGCCCAAGCCGCCGCCGTCGAGCCCAGAGCGGCCTGTGCCACGATTGCCGAAGCCGCCGCTGGTGTTGGAAGGTTCGACTGGTGTGGTGCTGGTGGTGGTTTGGGGGGTGATCGACTCTCCGGCCTCCTTGCTGTTTCGTTGCAGGGACTTCTCGGCGATGGAAACGAAAGTCGTGAGGTCAATGTAGTTGAGCTTGCGCGAAATGAACCCGCTGGTGGGAGATTCGCCATCAAGGTAGGCAATCAAACTTTCGATGTATTGAATGTCCAGAGGGCGGGCGATGATGACCAGACTGTTGGTGCGCTCAACCGGCTGGATGATGGGCTTGATGGCCTTGGTGGACATGCCTGCAAAGGAGGCGACGGTTTGTGGGGCAGCAGCTTCTTCCGCCGTCGGCTGGCGGCTGGTCGGGCGTTCGCGCTCGGTGGGGGCACGGGTTCCGGAAGCGGAAGCCGTTTCCAATCCCAACAAAGTGGAAAGCTGTTCGGCGACCACTTCAGCATCGGCGCGGGTCAGATGCACCAGATGGTGTTTCGTTTCACTCGGTGGAAGATCCACCTGAGCCGCCAGTTCGACATAAGAGCGAATGGTGTTGGAGTTCTCGGTGATGAGCAGTGCCTGGGCATTGGGCACGGCGGTGATCTTTCCATACGAATGAGGCGGAACGACCTGCGCAAAGGCACGTGCGGCTTCGTCGGCATCCAGGTAACGCAGGGGCAGAAGGTAGTTGACCACCTGGTCGCTCTGCGGGAGGTCGGCCTCGCGCAGGATCATCGGCACCCCTTCGCTGGCGGGAAGTTTGTCGCCGGAAATGACGATGACCTTGATCATCTGGTCGCCGCTGGGAACGAGGGCATAGCCAGCCAGCAGCAGCGATTTTTCGATGAACTCGATGGCCTCGGGGGGGCTGAGCTTTCCGGTGGTTTCGATGTTAACTACGGCGGCTTCCAGAGCAGTATCGCGGATAAGACGTTTGCCGGTGAGGCGTTGATAGGTATTGAGCACCTCGCCAATCGGAGTTCCCGGCGGAAACTGCACCGCGATGGACTCCGGCGAGTCCGGTGAGGGTGCGTTATTTTGCGCATGAACGCCCGCCAGCAGCAGGGATGCGACGACGCACAAATAAAAGGATCGGCAAAACATGGGAGGAAACAGGTTTGAAGGTTGCAGATGGGTTAGCGCGTAGAAGTCGGCGTGGTTTCACGGCGGCGGCGGGAGCGCAATGACTCGTCGTCGCTGCTTGAAGTTCGGGTGCTTGCGGCAATGCTTTTCGAGGAGCCACCCGAGACTGGCGAGCCGGGGGATGTGGCCAGTTGCTTCAAGAAATTCTCATCGTAGTGGAGCACCGCGCTTTCGCCATTCACTTCGACTTCAACAAAGGAGTCTTTGCGGGTGTCCTCAAGGCTGGCAGTCTTAATCTTCATGCCGTTGGCGGCGTTCTGACCGCTCACCAGTTCGGTGCGCTCCCGCGTTTTGGTGTTGACCACCACGGCGACGATTTCCTCACCAAACTGAACCATGCTTCCAAGAACCAGATCCTTGGCGAAGGATTCCTTCTGGACCGCCACTGGCGCAGTTTTCAGGGTGAAAGGATTTTTTTTCCAGATCTCTTGAAAATGCTTTAGGGGATGGGCATCCGGCGGCGCAAATCCATCCTCGGCCACGGCGAACGCCGGACCCAGAACCAGGATGAAAAATAGAATGCTCCGTTGCATGGGAATGAGATTTAGGATTTGCCAGCTAAGGCAGCCGCATACCAGCGCCAGAATTCGATCATCACCACCACCTCGCTGGGCGACTCCTTGTCTGGAACGACCCTGACGGACGGAACCACACGAAATTGCGAGGGGGCCAGCAAGCCGTGCATCCAGGTCACGACTTTTTCCAAATCGCCCTTAACCGCGAGCGTAACGCCGAACTGCTGATAGTATTCAGTATTGGTGGTCTCTTGAAGCTGTTGTGACTGGACGGTCAGGCCGAGTTGTTTCGCGTTTTTCACGATGGTATCGAGTTCGGCATTGGCCTCCAGGGCACCTTCATTGGCGACGGGCTGGCTGTTTGTCACCCACTGGTGCTTTTCGAGCCATTCAGGCGCTTCAGCCAGCATGCTCTCGGTTTCGAACTGCATCAACTCCAGGTCATGCTTGCGACGTTCGATCTGCTCCTGCCAGTTCATCAGGCGCTGGCTGAGCACCAACGCGACGACCAGGGTGAACAGCATCCCTGCAACCATCAGAAGACGGCGTTCATTGGATTTCATCGGCACCTCCTTGAGTCGGGATTCCTTCCACGCGGAAATTGGCACGGTTGTCGTCAAGGATGGTCGGCTGGGGGGCGTTGAAGGCAAAACGCTTGAGCGATGCGGCCGTCTTGAGGTCGGACTGGAACTTGGACGCATGAATCAACGAAGTTGCCTCGCCACTGATCACGACCTTTTCCAAGTCCATGCTGAATTCCTTGAAGCGGATGCCTTCGGGCGGCAGGAGCGCTACGATCTCGCGGAACACCTCCAGAGGGTAGTTGTCGCGGTTGACTGCTGGCTCCAGCGCCCACCATTGCACCTGCGCCTGTTGAACCCGTTCCACTTCCGGCTGGCGGGCGTGGATTTGGGTGAATGATCGGTTCAGTTGCTGTTCCTGCCACATCAGCCAGCCAGCCCATGCGGCAAACCCAAACACCAAGACCCCAAGCAAAGCCAGCAGCGCACGAAGTTGCTGACGTTGCTTGCGCTGTTGAATACGTGCAGTAGCGGCTGAGGCGGGCAGCAGACCGCAAGGCTTTGCGGGCGATTGCGGAGTAGGTCTTGCCTCGATCAGAACGGGAATGGCCAGAGCCGTCTCCAACGCTTGTTTGAATTCCTCGGAAATCTCCGTCCAGACATGCAACGTTGTCCATCCATGCAATGGCCAATTGACGGCGAGAATATGGCAGATGTCCCGAATTTCACGAATGGCATCCTCTTGAAGTTCGTGGGCGCTGATAGCGGACACATGCAGCAACGTTTCGCCCTGGGTGAAGGCAAGCACGAATCTTCCGAGCTCCTTCCACAAGATGATACTGTTGCACGGAAGTGGAAAAAACGAAACGGAAGGCTCGAAAGCATCGCCATCCTGTGCCCGGACGGGACTCCCAAAATCGATGTCAGCCAGCGCCAGCGTTCCCATCAACACCCCTTGGTCGCTGGCGGCGACTTGCCATGAGAACCAGTGGCAGCCCGCCGCCGGAGTCTCCACGCCGAGGGCATTCCAACGTAGCGCCACGGTGGCCTCCAAGGGAGCGTCATCACCGTCAAACGCTAGCGCGGGGAAAGGGCTGCTTACCAGGGATCGCAGGGGCACTGCCTGAATGCCGTGTTTGGCGCGGGCTTCGCCTTCCTGTCTCTCCCATAATCCGTCACGATCACGTCGCCATTGCTCCCACCTGTCTTCACCGGGCAGATGGAGGATTGTTGAAGGGACGTTGCTCATGGGAATGACCGCCGCCCTCAAGAACGGACGAGCGCGTTACGGGGTGGTCAGCGTTGCGGACGCCAAGCTTCGATTCGGGACACGACCCCCTTGGGAGCCTCCCGGTGTTTGACGCTGCGGGTGGCGAGGTCATAGACCATCCATTGCTGCGCACCTTCCGCACCGACAAGAAGCAGCAAAAGTTGATTTGAGCTTTCGGAGACGGGTTCCACCCGCGTCACCGGACCTTCAAACTCAATCGTTTCCATGGTGGCTTCTCCACCCGCTTCCAGCGGTGCGAGATCGAAGACCAACAGCTCATTGCTGGTGCCGGAGATTTCATTGCTCAAACCGGAACTGCCTCGTGCTTTCACCTTGCCGGAAATCACCGTCACCGCTTTCTTCGCCGTCGGCAGCCAGATCGGATGCTCTGCGCCCGCCTGTGCAGGAAAGGTTTGCGTGATCTTGCGTTCCTTCAAATTCACCAGGACGAGCCCGCCATTGTCGGAGGCATTGCTGACCAGCAAGCGCTCCCTTCCTCCCGCCTCGAACTGCATGCCCCGGTCTGGAAATGACGTGCCCCAAGCCCCGTCCAGCGCGGTCGATACATACTCCAGATTCTTCCATTCACCCTTCAGCGCGGCGTCGAGGTCGGCAAAGGCCAGCGCCCCATACAAATCTAGCGTCAGGGCAATCGTGTTGCTTTTCGGTGCCACAAAAATGAGTTCCGGATTCGGCCCCTGTTCACGCAGGTCAGCGGCGATGTGCAATTCCGGGCGGTTGCGCGGCAGGGAAAGATCGTGCCGAGGGGTGAATGGTTTTGGGTCAAAAACTAACAAACGGCTGCCCATATGCTTGCCTTTTTTGCTGTCCTTCTGGAAACTCACCAAAGCCACCTGCTTGTCCGGCAAGAAAAGGATGTCCTCCCCCTTGCGACCGGACGGCGACATCTGTTCCTCTGAATTCCATGTCCTCTCGATGGTTGCTTGCTTGGGGTCAATCCAATAAAAGAAACCTTCCCCAGCGGTGAGCATCAGTTTGTTGTCGACCAAAGCGATGTCGGTGGTTTCCCCGCCAAGTTGCAGCTCTTTGTGGAATTTGGGAGTGCCGCCAAGCTGGTAAAACCACACGCGGTCGGATTCATCGGAAGTCACAACGGCATGGCCACCGTCTTTGGTGATGGCCAGCTTCTTCGGCTGGTCAAGGCCGGGGCCTTCGATGGTTTGATGACCCTGCCACTGCCCGGTTTGGTCATGAACGGCGATGCGTGCAAGACCTCCGTCACCCTCCTTGCCGTGCGTATAATAGAAAACCACGGCATGGGCTGGCGTGGCAAGAAGTGCCAAGGTCATTGCGCAGAACGAGATCCACAATTTCATAGCCACCAACCATGTCGCTGTCCGCAACTAAGGGCGATGTTCAATTTGTTACATATTTGAAACAAAGCCGTCACAAAGAGAATTGCTTGGGTAAATGTCTTGAGGCGGGGTGGCAAAAGAGAGGTTCGACTCAAAGGGGCATGACCAGCTTCAAGAACAGGTAAAGAGGTTTGCCAATAGAATGCAGATGAGGGTGCAAGTAGGTCCGTGAATTGCCTCACATGCCATTATTATGCGCATGAATTTGAGAAATCTAGAAGATTTTCAGCGCCTGAAATTCCTAGTAAACAGTTGATAATGAGGTGTTTCTATTTTGTGACGTAATCGTGTCATGGAATTCAACGACATTTTCTTTGACGGCTATATTTATTTTAGCGTCACATGCAGAACCTTTTCATCAGTTCACCAATTTGCCGATTTTCCGAGAGAGGGCAATCCGATCAGCATTGCCTCCTGAAGGCGGCTGAAGCCAATTGCAGCATAGAAGTTAAGGGAGCTGTAATATCTCAGGTTATGTCTGTTAGGCTACAGATGCGGAGGGGCTTTACCCTGATGGAGGTTGTTGTTACCTTGGGCATCTTCGCATTGTTTGTCGGCGTGCTGGGACTGTTTCCACAGCTAATGAATGTGTCCGCTGAGTCCGCCATCGAGACCCGTGCTGCCCATATCGCCCAGCAAGTGGTGCGTGATTTGGTGCCCGCCTTGCACACCTTGCCGCCAGTGGATTCAGAATCGACGGACCCGGACGGACACCCGCCCTCGGTGGTGCCCTATGGAACTATTGTCAGCGAGGTGACCATTGACGGTGGGCAGGTGGAAACGGTGGACTTGCGTGAGTCAGGGGTTCACACCGGTCACTATGACCTTGAGGGACTGCCCGTTGCAGTAGATGACGTCAACGCCCGGTTGAGAGTCGAGGTGAAAATCACCCCGGAGGCGAATCGCATCGGAATTTGCCAGGTCGAGGTGCGAGTGCGCTCCCTTAGCGCTTCCCCTGAAACTCCCGCCCATCGCTTTTTCACCAAGGCCACCTTTCCGAGAAAGGAGGGGTCGTAGTCATGACTGTTCAGTGGCTAAAGGATGACGCTAAGCGCTTTGGACTGCGGCGGATTGCCGGGCTTCGCCCGCCCTTCGGGCAGCCTTTGGCTGGCTGTCTACACTCCGTTTCGGCTGACGCCGCTTTTTCCAGGACTTCTGCCGCGTCGGAGCAAGCTCCTTCCTTCCAAAGCGGTGGCAAACCACCGCCCTCCAAAATTTCAGCGGGTTTCAGTCTGGTGGAATTGCTTGTCGCCACCACGGTGGCCATGCTGATGCTGACTCTGCTGCTGACGACGTTCTCCGGCACACTCGAATCCTGGACGACCACCGCCGCCCGCAGTGAAACCTTTAGCGAAGCGCGTGCTGCTCTGCACCTTTTGGAAAGGGAGTTGAGGCACGTTGCTCCCAAAATCGAAAGCGAGGGCGAGACCCTCCACGATGTCATCACCGGACTGGAAGCGCCGGTTGGCGGAATGGACAAGGCACTAGGATTCTTCTGCAAGGTGCCGCATCAGGGGCAGCCATCCACTTCTGCCCAAAGTAACATTTGCGGTGTCACCTATTTTCTGGCGCCAGAATCGAGTCAGGTCAACGCACCCCATGCCTTGTTCCGCCGATTGATTCCCAGTGGAGACACCTTCGCCATGTTGAGTGAAGCCCCTACCGGTTTCTTTGCGGATGCCTGCTTGGTCGACGACCTAGCCGAAGTGGTGGCGCAGAATGTCATCGATTTCCAGGTGCGTCTGCGGGATTCGCAGTTAACACCCGTGGCATTCCCCGCCACACCCACGTCGCCCACGGATGCCGCCTTTGTCGAGGTGAAGCTAAAGGTCATCAGCACCCGTGGGGCACAAAGTTATTTCGATCCCGTCGTCTCCGCCGCGCAGAAGGACAAGGTTGCCCTTCAGGAAGCGCGGGAGTTCACCCTTCGTCATCCGCTCCGGTGATTTTCCAATTTTCATCTCTTACGCTCGACATGAATTCGACCACCAATAGTGCCGCCGCCAGTCCGGAGTGGCTGTATCATTTCGAAGAAAGGCTGCACGATTTCACGCCCAGTTTTCCAGACATTCTGGATGGGGTCGTGTTTGAGCAGCTGGTGGCTGACGCCTTGGTGTTTCGCGTGGTGTTGACGCTGAACGAGCGTCAGTGGGTGCTGGAGAGGCTGGCGCAGGGGGTGGCGTTGCTTCACGACTGGCAGCATGACAGCCGCCGCCGCAGTGCGAATTCGTTGCGGGCTCTCTCGCTCCTGCCGCCGCTCAGCAGTGCAGTCGATACCTCCGCTGCCTATGGCATTGCCAACCGCCTCATTCAACTGGCCGTGCGCCTCATGGAGCATCCCAACTACATCTCGGAAATCGGTCAAGACCTCGGCCTGTTGTGCCGGGATTCCTTCTTGCCTGCCGCATGAACCCCTTTTTGAAACTGTCGTGAGCACACCCATCAACATCACCACAAACAACTTGCCTGCCATATCGCGTCGAAGCGAAACAGGTGCGTTGCCGGGTGCCGCTTTCGGCAGAACCGGCTTGATGGTTCGTCCCACGATAGTGTCCATCAAAAAAGTCTGCCGCGCGGGCAAGGCGGCGTTTCGGGGACAGGCTAAAAGCCCGTCACACCCACAGGCAGGAATGCCTGTGTCACCCAATCTTTCAGAAGCCCGTTTCCGAGCCGCAGGCGCTCCGGGTTTCGCAACCCTTTGGCGCGGGCCTTCCCACCGCGTCAGAACCAAAGCCCCAAACATACGATGCATCCCGCAGGGATATAAGCGGCCCTGTCCCCTTGCGGGAAACGGGATGCATCGGTCCTCAAGCACGCATGAGCTTCCCACTCATAATAGTAATGGTTAGAGAAAACTCAGTCAATAATCGAGAGAGAAACTCAAATCAAAACACGATTATGAAACTTAACAAATTCACATCTTATCTGGCCCTCATCGGGCTGGGCGTAGGAGCGGCGATTTCGCCGTCTCTACGTGCTCAACAGCCTGAACCGGCTGACACCCACGGCATCAAAAGTGGGTCTGCCGGTCCAGTCATTACCGATCCGGCAGAGGCCATCGAAATCGATTTCGACGATTTTGATCATTCCTCGACCGTCAACGCGGCAGGATCAACGCTGGCCACTCTTCCGACATTGCCAGGCGGCTTCTACCTTCTGGGCACGCCCAAGTCATCAAATTTGAGGTATAGGGGCCTGAGCGCCGGCACTGAAGGTTCTGTTCCTGCCGGCGGTTTCTACTCCTATGGCAATGATCCTGATGAACGCTCCCTGGGCGTTCTGGAAGGGGCTACCAGTGAGCTGCGCGAATCCCGGATTGGTTTCAAATTCGAGAACGACACGAGTGCGAATATTGATCGTATTCTTGTCAAATACGACTTGGAACTTTGGCGCGACGGCGAACGCCGCAATCGCCTGCGTCTCCGCTATTCGGACGTCCAGAGCCCTCTGATCGAAGACGAAGACAATGACGACTGGAGCGACATCCAATTGGACGTTGGCGCGGTCGTCAACAATGAAAGCGACGCCACGGCCAACGGCGTCTCCGCCACTGGAACCGCTTTGATTCTCCTCAATGATTCTGGAGATCACCGCTCAGCATTGGCCGACGGCGACGTCGGTTGGCTGCGCTGGCAATACTCCTCCACGTCTGGAGAAGACAGCGGCACCCGCGACGGCCTCGGTTTGGACAATGTGGTGGTTCAGGCGTTGAAAAGCGGAACGGACTATGTCTGGACTGGTGCGACCGAAGACATTTGGAGCACCTCTGCTGCCGAGTGGAACATTGGCACTCAGGTTGTTTGGGACAACACCGATAAAAATGCCAAGTTCAATGGCAGCGGCCAAACCCCGGTGAATCTGGCTTCCGCCGGTGCCACCGCGGTCGACCTCATCGTGGAGGCCAATCCATCCAACTTCGGCACCTTGGGTGATTACACCATCGAGCCAGAGTCTGGTGATCCCGTGCTGACGCTTGAGGGCATCGTGAACAACGCCGTTAATGTTAACGTCGATGTCAAACTTGATGTGGATGACACTCAAGTCCCTGGCCTCTATAAGATCGGCGCTGGCACACTTAACTTGGGTGCAGCCAGCAACCCATTTGCTGGTGGCCTGAACATTCTGGACGGCGAAGTTCAGCTCGGAATTGACGGTGCGTTAAACACCACTACGCCTAACCTTGTGAACGTCAGCGCCGGAGCTAGCCTTCTGGTAGGCGACCACACCGCCACGGTTGGCGGTCTCACCAGCGTGGTCGGCGGAACGGTCGAGTTGAAGCCTGGATCAGGCGGAACGAAGACCTTCACGATAAACGTTGCAGATGGCCTACAGGCTCTCCATCGCGGCGCTTTGTCCGGCTATGCCGACAAAGTCGTGAAAACCGGTCCCGGCTTGCAGAAGTTCCAGACGAGCACCAAAACCTACTACGCCAAGACTCTTGTCGAGGACGGGGTGCTGCAATTGACGGAAAACAGCGGCCTGCCCAACACCTCGGAAATCAAGGTGACCAGCGGCAGCGGCATGCAAGGTGAGTTCTACCTCTACAGTGATTCCACGTCCAATGAGGACTTCAGCTACCCCCAGTCCATCACCCTTGAAGGTGGTTACCTGCGGGCGGAAACTGAAGGCGGTGCGACCTTGCTCAGCGGCGTCGCGCTTGGTGCTGGGGACAACCGCATCTACTCCAGCGGCGGAGCCACCCATGAGTTCCACATCGATGGCGTTATCAGCGGCACCGGTGACTTGCGCAAGCAAGGCACGGGTTTCCTCTACCTCAATAATGCTAGCAATACCTACACCGGTGAAACCAACATCAACAACGGCACGATCGTCGTCCCCGCCACGGGTTCGCTCGGCAGCGGCAAATTGTGGTTGACTGATCCTGATGAGAATCGCCGTCTGGTGCTGGAAGCGCCAACGATGGGCACCAAGGTGGTGACGGTGGCAGGCTTGGAAGGCAACTCCCCCGACCTCGAACTAGAACTGGAGCAATCCGGTTTCATCGAAGTGCCGGATGGCGTGGAGTTTGAGATTGACCAAGTGGCTTCCGTGGATGGTGAAGATGAGGAAATCAAACCTTCCTATCAGGGTGACTTCGAGGGAGATGGTTTGATCGTCAAAAAAGGCAATGGCACTACTAGGCTCACGCGCTACGTGAAAACCTTCGAAGGCGACTTCATCGTCGAGGAAGGCGTGCTACAGGTATCTGCGGACGGTCAACCCACCAGCGCTGTCAGCATTACGGTGGAGCAAGGAGGTCAGCTTCGCCTGTCCTCTGGCGTGGATGACATCGGTGATATTGCCGATGCCACCTATAACTTTGGCACTCCGGTGGTTCTGAAGAGCACTCAGCGCGAAGTCAGCGGCGTCGTCGTCTATCCAGAAGAGGGATTCGGCGTCCTCGGCGGTCTGCGTTTCGACCCAGACACGGGCATTCAGTATGGAGCGTTGGTTTCTGGCATCCAGGTGGACGCTGCCTCCGACATTCATATCAATGGTGTGGACAAAGTGCTCACCTTCAGCGGAGCTCTTACCGGATCGGCTGCCCTCAGCCGCACCGGTGGCGGGACATGGGTCATCGAAGGCGACGCTTCTGGTTACACAGGAGTATTAACGCTGAGCAATGGCACAACTGAGTTGAGCGCGGCTCAAGTGTTCGGGGGGAGCGTCGTGGTGAATGCCGACGAGTTGGTTGTGGAAGCGGACGCAGAAATCCAGGGCGATCTCACCGTGGCCAACGCTGCAGTCATCGCTTATACAGCGGATCCGAATAACATCATCATCGTTGGAAACGACGCCGCACTCGCTGCTGGTGCGGTTATCGACTTCCAAGGAACTGGCGTGCCCGGCACCACCTACACGGTGATTGTGGCAGGTAACTCTGTTAGTTTGGGAGGTGCGATCAGTGTAGTCAATACGCCGACAGCGGCAACAGTGAACAACACAGGCACCGATCTCGAAATTCAACTGGCTCCATAACGCTCAACTTCGTTTAACCATCTTGGGAGCCCCTCTCATGGGGGGGCTCCTTTATTAAAAAAAAACTACATGACAATCCTTTGCAAATCAAAGCTATTACGCATCTTCTTAGGTGCAGCTGTTATTACAGGAGCATTCCTTGAGGGAATTTCTTACGGGCAGACATTTCCCACTACTGGAAGCCAATATATCTGGAAAGTTGGCGACGGCACCTACAGTGACTGGACCACAAATTTCTCCTTTAACAATGCCGCTCCGACGTCGGCACCCAATGCAGCGCGAGATGTGGTCTTTGGGTGGGAAGGCACTCCCTCTACTGCAGTTATTTCTCTCGATCCATTGGTAACAGCCACTGGTTCCACATTCCCATCAAACGGAAACGCCAGGAGCTTTAACATCTACGACGGTGACTACACATTTGATTTCAACGGCAGCACCTCCACCATTCCTTGGAGCAATAAAATCTGGCGATTCGGCAATGGTGCGGGCAACACACCAACAGTGCATTTCACTGATTCGACGAATGCAGATCAATCCATCGTGTTTACAAATCTGGTGATTGGCGACAATGGAAGCTCCAACAATGTTTGGGGGGGGGGAGATGCGACCATCACCTTTGACCCAAATGTGACGCACTCTCTTACTACCGCTGGCACTCTGACTGTGGGCTCGACAGCCGGAGGAGGGGGGAATGAGTTCAACGTGCAGGCCGGACAAAACATCACGCGGGGCGCGATCACCGTGAATGCTGGGGCGGGTAACAAGATTTCGGTAAGTGGTGGGGGCATGCTTTCCACGACGGCGGCGACAACGGTTGGAGCAGGTGCCGGGCTTGTCGTCGAAGGGCAAGATAGCAATTTCACAAGGATCGGCAGCACCGAGTTCACTATTTCCGGTGACGTTGTGGTGAGCAATCGAGCAACGATCAACCAAAGTGGCAATGGCAATGTCCTCGCTGTCAACAGCGGTGGTAGTTTGACCGTGGATAATAGCGCTTTTGCCATAGAGCGCGCTGGAATAAACGGCAACAATACTGTTCCCGCAACGATCAGCGGGCTGCTAGATGTTAGCAACGGCGGACAGTTTACAGGCACGTTCACCGGTGACACGGCACTCCAAAGTCTATTTAGAGTGAGCAGCACGGGTCATGTGGTGGTGGACAACGGGAGCACCTTCTCCATCAACAACGAGTTGGAATTGCAAGGGGGGGCTCAGTTCGAGGTGAAGGGCAACAGCGCGGCAGAAGTTGGAACATACGCCACCTATTATTTCAGTAGTAATTATGTTATTACGGATACGCCGAGCGTGGAAGAGGGGAGCGCGTTCCGCTTTGATGCGTTGAAGTTGATCAACAGAAACGCCGTGGCACCCCAGTTTGGAACCACAGAATACGTAAATTTGCTCAATGCCGACGGCTACGCCAAAGGTCTGCTGATCTGGGGAACCGGAGGAACGATTGTCGGCCAGTTCAGTGGTCATACCGAGGCGTATCTGGCTTTAGCATCCGGCACTCGGCTGCAACTGGACGGGCAGGCGAGCACGCTCTACAGCGTCTCCCGGTTTACCGTGCAAGAAGGCGCATCGCTGGAAGGGACGGGCACGGTGGATACTGGATCTTTCACCAATCTGGGTCTCATCAACGCCGGGAAGAACGACGGTGCCGCCGGTGAGGCCGGGGTGCTGAACATTAGTGGAAGCACCATCCAGGGCCAGGGGGATGTGACGTTTGACATCTTCGGCCATGATGCGCCGGGCGTGAGCTATGATCAGGTGCGCGCGTCTGGCGTTGACTCGGCAGGGCTAGGCACGGTGAGCGTGAACGTGTGGGATCGCGGCGACGGCGGGCTGGACAATTTGTTTGCAAGCACCTTCTTCGAGCTGTTCCGCAACACGAGCGGCGGGGACCTGAATCTGCAAAGTGTCGCGGGTTATGATTTCAGCCAATCCAGCGCTGTGCTGGGGGATCTCGGCTTGGGCTGGGACACCAGTGAGTTCGCGGCTACCGGGGTGCTGACCTTGCAGGAAGTGGCCCGGCTGGTCTTTGAGGACGCGGTCACCGGCGAGGAACTGGCCCCCGGCTCGACCTTGGACCATGGACAGAAGCTAAAGGTGACCAATGCTCTCTATGGCTTCCTGTCGGTAGGTGAATTCACCGAGATTGGTGACGGGGTGGATGCCTCCATCACTTCCAAGGAGGTGAGCAACGCGGGCTTTGAAGTGTATGGTCTGGACGCAGGCACGGAGATCGCCAAATTTGATGGGGAAGAATACCACTTCACCGAAGGCACCGTGTCTTTCGTGAACGTCAACGCGCTGAACGGCACCCATCGCGCGACTCTCAGAGTCGGCTTCGACCACGGCAATCCGGACGTAACCGCCACGCCCGTGGTGCGCGAGTGGGAGCTGAGTCAAACCGTGGCCAGTGCTACCGCCGCGACTTACGGGGAAACTTACACGGCTTATGTGGACGCCGGCGGGAGTTATGCCGGGTTCTGGCTGGAAAGTCAGGACGGCACCATGGCCAGGTTAAAGGGCGGCCAGGCCTCCAGCGCGGTGATTCTGCAAATGAGCTTCGATGACATGACAGGGGAAGTGACCGGAGGAGCCAACAGCCCGCAGTTCCTCAGCGATGTGGTGAGCGTCACGGGCACAGGCGATGACTGGTTCGTGCTCGAACTCACCTATAACGAAGAGGAATATCTCGGGTTGTATGGAGAGCTTGGCGCGACGGACATGGACGCGCCGCTGTTGGCCTGGTTCGACGGTAACGATTGGGTGAACGCCGTGTTGGGAAACACGAGCGGCACCGCGCAATACTACTCGGGCTTGTGGCAGGAAAGTTACGGCCTGGGTTCTTATGGATGGGATGAAGAAACCGGCATGGTGTGGGCGGTGCTGGACCACAACAGTGACTTTGGAGTGCTGGGTGGCAGCGTAGTGCCTGAACCAAGCCGGATGGTTTTGGTGCTGTTGGGGGCGATGGCTTTGATCTTCCATCGCAAGCGGAGGTGACAAGATGGAGGGCGGGACAGGCCGATGGCGTGTCTCAAATCGGAAGCCTGGAACTGGTGGCGCGGTTCCAGGCCTTTAAGTCAATTTCATTAAGCCAGACATAGAAAAATGAAACAACCACTGTTAAGCGACAACGAGAAAAGTGCGGCGGTCTGGCGCCGTCTGGGGGGGGAGGCATGGGTTTGGGAAACCGATGCCCGCCATCGATCGCTTGCGGTGGCTCCCGGACAACTCCCGGCGGCGTCAGACCATTGCACTTTGATGAGGAAGAGCAGGAAACGCGCCGAGATAGGGGTTTCTTTCGGGAAAGCAATCAAAAGCAAGTTTGGCCCTGCCTCCGGGGGCGGGAAGCGGCAGTATGCAATTTCCCCTTTACTGGAGCGGCAGGAAATAACCGGCGATGCACGCCGGGTTGCGCACGCAAATCTGAATGTGGTCCAGCTGCCGGATGCCTGCGGTGGGATAAAGAGGCTCGCCCTCGGTGAAGAAAGCGCGCACGGTGTCGAAGGGAGCCTGGTAGTCTTCTTCTCTAAAAACGTGGAGGGATTGGAATACGGCGCAATCAAGAGCGCGCGCTCCCAAATCTTTTCCAGTATTGGCCGGAACGGGTTGGTTGGCTTCCCGAAACACGCCCAACATGCGCTCATAGGCATTTTTGACGAGGTCGAGATGCTCGACCTGAACCAAATCAAGACAGCTTCTCAACTCAATGATCGCTCCGAGAACGGCGGGACGTTTCACTTTACCACGCTGTTTGCTGGACTCATCCAGCGCCCAGCGATGGGCGCGTTCAAAGCTGTCTTCCCAGAAGTAGAGACCGTGGCCAAGCCAGTCGTAATCGTTCTCACTGGGATTCAACGCATCCTCACCCGCCACGATCTTCTTGGCGACGCTTGCATCACAGCCGTGATACCCCAAAGCGTATCGATTCCAAGGCATGGAGCTTGTTTAACGGTAAGGTTTGGCGAGCTTGCCTTCTGTATCGAGAATGCCAGCACGCTTGAGGAAAGCAATCGCTGTCTTTTTCGACTTGGTCACACGCTTGTAAGTAGTCTCAATGGATTTAAGTTCGGCTTCCACATCCAAACGATATGGCGAGCCATGAAGGGTGGGGGTGCTGATGGTGCTCTTGGCCATGTTGCCAAGAATACAGGGGAAAGCTCCCAGGTGCCAGTGGAATTTTGCTCGGGGAGGTTGGCTGGCAATTCTCCCAGGGGAGGCGGACGTTTGTCTCGCGGTTTTGCAGGCTGTCCGCATTCCATGGAGCGGTGCGGCGAGGGCGTTGCGAGAAACCAGCGGACAAGAATGTCCGCACTCCTTCCTTTTTGTTTACAAAACCCATGATTATTTCCAAACATCATTGCCGATCTGACAGGGGCGTCTCCCTGCTCCTCACGCTGATCATCATTTCCGCCGTCGTTGTATTGTTGACCATCATGGCGCGGTTGGTGTCGGTGGACAAGCGGGTGAGCGCTGGTTACAGCAACATTCTGCGTGCTGAACTCGCGGCCAAGGCGGGCGTGGCGGATGCCTCGGAGGTTTTGCTTGACCTGTTTCAGAAATATCCGGATTCGGTGACTTATTGGGATCGCCAGTTGGGGGCGACGGAAACGCCGGGCACGGTGTTCATGTTTCGCGATCTGCCGCCAAACCAAGAATACGTCGGGAGCAACGGAGCGGCGAAGGTGTATGCCAGGCCCTTGATCTCCGGAGCGGAGACGAAGGAGTTCTATCCGACAAATGAATATGCGCAAACACTTCCAGAGACGGCGGTGGAGGCGGCGGAGTCCACGGACATAAACTTGCCCAAGCGTTTCAATGGCAAAGACGAAAAGGGCTGGATCGGTGCGCCTCCGGGGAAGACCACACTGCCAGGCAAAACCAATCTCGAAATCCGCGTGCCGTGGGTGGAAATCACAGATGAGGACGGACTTGTGGTGTCCCGCTATGCGTATTGGGTGGAAGACGAAAGTTTCAAGCTGAACGTGAACAAGACGCATGAGCGACTGCGCGGTGATGTGGCAACCGAGTCGGCCGGAACTACCGGGGAATACCAGCCGCTTGCGAGCCTGCGCGGGTTATTCGATTCGATGGTTGCGACCAGTGTGCATGAGGCGCGGACGAAACTGACAGCTACGGACAGCCGGATGCTGTCGCCGATGCAGATAGGGCATACCACTGTGTTGCCAGATGAAATGACGGCGGAAGAGTTTGGTCGAGAATATCGTTTTTTGCTCACTACGGAGAGCACCGGGTTGGATTTGTCTCGTATTGGGGCGAAGCGGCTGAACGTGAACCATGTTGTGCGGCACAGCCTTAGAGAGGCTTCACTGGATGCGACGGGCAAGCCGGATTTGAGCAGCGGCGACGTTGCCGAAGAAGTGGGCAAAGGAGTGGAGCGCCTCGAAGCGGCCATTCATGCCAATGCACCACGTTTCGGCCAGCGATTCTACCGGCTGAATGATGCTGATCTGCTCGTCCCTACCCCCAGCGGTTCGGGCACGGCGGCGGTTGTTTCCGGGAAGAACAGCCTGGATGTGCTTCGCACCGCCCTTGATTCCCATGAGGAAATGTATGTGCGCAAGGTGGCAGCGAATTTGTTTGATTATATCAGTCCGTCCGCGAATCCGACGGTGATCGACAACGGAGGCAATGTGCTGCTGGGGACTCCCATGTATGCACCGGACATCTGGCAAACCATGGAAACTGTCGGGACTGAGGAAAATGCACTGGTGGCAGTAGGCAAGAAACGGCTGCCTTACTTCACGGAATACATGCTGCATGTGAAGCAGGCGACAGGATGGAATGACCGGTCGCCGATGAATGATACCAATGGATATAGAGACTACTGGCTGGAGATTGACCATTACTTTGAGTTCTGGAACATGACCAACAAGGATATTGTTCCCGCTAACGGCGACCTTGGACCCGACCCTTATCTCGCATTGGAGAACCAGCCGGGCATTGCGGTTGCCGATGACACACTGATGCCCCCCAGCAACGGGCGTCCGGGTAGTGACGTGCATGAGGGACGGCCCTTCGAAATCAAGCTGGATGAGCAATTCATTACCGACGCTGGTGATGAAGACCTGATTTTTCGAGCCGGGTCAGTTACCGTCATCACCACAGATCCCAATTACAAAACGAAAGGGCCAAGCTGGATAAGCAACAAGAAGGTGTATGCAGCAAAAGCACTCTATCAGTTGGGAACGGATGTGACGTGCTCGGATGCTAGCACCTTTTATGGTCCCAAATTTGAAGAAAGAGTGGAGGGCAGCAGGATGATACCTCCAGCCAATGCTCGACGTTATCATATCATCAGCTACGATGGTCGCACTGATCGTGAGATCCAGTTCGGGCGCAACATGGAAGGTGCGACAACTATGAAAGTGGTGCTGGGGAACGGGTATGGATTGTTGGACGCCCATCCCTCCCTGGCGATGGACAAGAATACTACGAACATGCTTGTCGTCAAAAGTGGGAGAGATAACATGTATCGCGGCAGCATTGCGGATGGTGGCTTGACGGGGCAGTTTGACCCAAGAGGTAACCTTGAGCCACTGGACTATCATTTGGAAGCGGCCTCTTCTACGACGGCCACGGATGTCAGTAATACTTCGATGGGCCGTTTGAACGGGCAGGCCGGGACGGACACCGGACCCAAGGACAGCCACCTGGGGGATATTGCCAGGGAAGAGTTTGCTGACACCTCGTATTGGAAATCTGATCGGGTTTCCTATGTTCAAGGGGCTTCAACAGGTCCGATGGTTGTGGCGGGCGAAGCAATGAAATCTATTGGCGAACTTGGTCATGTGTTTGATCCCGTCCGGGTGGGTTCCACGGACATGACGCATCTGCGCAGACGGCGCGCCGGTGGGCGCACGCTGACCGTCGGCCAGCCGGACAACGCCTGGGACGGCACGCGCACCGCTGCGGTAACGACGGCGGAGATGGCGTTTCAGACCTCCCGTAGCCGGGGTTGGACGGCCTGGCGTCTGGCTGATATTTTTACGGTGCGCGAGGATAAGAGCATGCGTGGTGATGCCAAAGTGGCAGTGGAGGGGCTTTACAACATCAACGGGTTCCTGCGCGACGAAGGGCAGTCGCTCAAGGCGTTTTTGCAGGGGGTGAACTTTGAACCGGGCGAACAGTCCGATTCCAACCTGGCAGGCAAAACTCTTTCCACATCCGACATGGAGAGCTTGTTAAGGGATAATCTCCTGACGGTCATCCCGCCCAACCAACTCAAGTCGGGCGGAAACGCGCTGGCCAATCTCATGTCCCAGAGACTACGGCGGAACATTCCCCGGCGTTTCAGCCCGCTATGGGAGCGGGGGGAGCTTTCCCAACTGGCAATGTTTGACCCCGCCGCGACTTTGGGACCGTTACTTCATACAGGCGTCAACGCGAACCAGGTGAATGACCGTGGACGAGAGGAGATTTTTCGTCGGTTGGTGGATATGATTACTACCAAAGGCAGCACTTACAGTGTGTATGTGGTGGGGCAGGCACTCAACAGGTTGGGCAACCCCATTTCCACCAAGGCGCAACGGGTGACGGTGCGGTTGCATCCGGTATTTGATCCTGTGCTTTACGAGCCGGAGGATGAGTATGGTGCGGGAGGAGATAACTTTGATCCTACTGATGTCACAGAGGTGGAAAAACGGTTCCGTGCACCGGATGCCTGGACTGTGGAAATCGTGAACGTAGAGGACGCCTGAGCATAATATGAAGAATATTCCTATCCAACCTGAATCAACACTATCGACGGCAAGCCGATGGAGTTGGACGAGTTTCACGGCGGTGATGATTCCTGCACTGTATTGTTTGGGAGCGTTTGTCTTCATCGCCGCACAGGAGCAGCCTGCTAACGAAGCTGACCTAGCAGCAGGACAGCAAGTGGCCTATGTGCGTTATTGGGCGGTGCTGGGCGATCCTTCATCGCAGGCAACTTATTCATTGTTCGCGACACCTGACAACCCAGGCGGCGGCGACGAGAAGCAAGAAGTGTTTTCTGGACTAAAAGGCAGCTATCGAAGTGGCTTTGGTAAAGACTACTCCAAGGTCACACCGGGAAAACGCCGATACACCCTGGTTCTGGATGGCGATATGCAGGAGAAAGTGGCTGAGGTCGAACATGATTTTGAAAAAGGCTCCGCGTATGTTCTGATCGCAGCCTTTGAACATGGAAAGCCTGTGCTGAATCTCATCCCAGAGTTTCCCACGGAACCGGAGAAAGATGGAATTTATATCTACAATCTTCTTACGGAACCCGCCCTGAAAGTGCAAATCGGGAATTTTGAGCCTGAGGTGGTGCCTTCTTCAGTTTTTCTGCCGCTGCATATTCCCGCCGCCAAGACAGGTGGAAGTCCCGTTACTTTGCTCTACGAGTCCAAGCGAAAAACTCAGATCCGCAACGCCGTTCGTTACGATGGCCATGGCAGGACCACTGTGGTGTTTATGCGAGATGGTTATAGCCGCCCGGCGGCTTTTGTTTATTCAGCCAACCCCGTCACAGACTGAAACCATGAACGGAATGCAATTCTCTTTACCCATGCAGAGACCGCAAAGGCCATCCGGCTTCACCTTGATCGAACTGATCGTGGTGGTGGCAGTCATTGCAGTATTGGTGTCATTGACGGCGATGACGGTGATGGGGTTGCAGTCGCCGGGTTCGCGACAGGGGGCGATGTTGCAAATTACCCAGGCGCTGGAGGAGGCACGCATGACGGCCATTGAGCAAAGTGCAACAGTCTATGTTGGGTTTGCTGATGCCGGTCATCCCGATGAGGAAAAAAAGCTTTGCGCCCATTTGCTTTTTCGTGAATACACGACGGAGGAAGTCGCGGCCATGACTGCACCGCCTGCCGCCAACACTTACAAGGCATTGACGGGCTGGAACCTGCTGCCTAAGGGATTTTATCTTGATCCAGGCACGGTGGATTCGTTGCTGGCGGGAGATACGATCAAGATGGATGTCGTGGGATTGCCGGGGGAGCCGGAGAGCGTGTATGCGATTGCCTTTGGATCGCTGGGTCAAGTGGTGAAGCCGGAGCAGACGGCGCTCGCGCCGATGGTGGTGATGCCGGCGGAGCTGGTGGATGGATCTGGAGCTTTAAAAAAGGTCCCCAACAGCGATGCCAGTGCCTTCAGTGTCCAGATTAACCGGTTTACGGGGCGGGTGAAAACTTATGATGGACTGCCCGTCACGGAACCATCCGGCCCATCAGAATAAACAAAAAAATGTCACAACGTTCGCCATCTTTCATGCCAACCACGCCGCCCGCTTCTTCGTCCGCGCCTTATCTGCAAGCCGACCAACTCGGGAAATTCTACGGGGAGAACCGAGTGCTCAATGGAATTTCGTTTTCATTGGAGCGGGGCAAGTGTCTGGCATTGCTCGGGCCTTCCGGCTGCGGCAAATCCACCTTGTTGAACATCCTCGCCGGACTGCTGCCCGCAGACGAAGGTCGGGTGCTGCTGGATGGCAAGGTGATCGAGGAAGCGGTGACCGGCGTGAGCCTGCCAGCTCAGCATCGGCGCTTTTCGGTGGTGTTTCAAGATTTGAGCCTGTGGCCGCACATGACGGTGGCGGAGAATGTGGGCTTTGGCCTCGATAATCAGCGGCTTGCTGATGATGAGAAACACCGCCGGGTCGATGAGGCGTTGAAAAGAGTGGAGATTTATCCGTTGCGGCACCGGCATCCGGCCACGTTGTCGGGTGGACAGCAGCAACGCGTGGCGATTGCGCGGGCGATTGTGGTGGAGCCTTCGGTATTGTTGATGGATGAACCTCTGGCGGCACTTGATGCGAACCTGCGGGAGACGATGCGTGATGAAATTGCTGGGTTGATCCGCCGATTGAACATCACCACCATCTACGTGACACACGATCATACGGAGGCGTTGACCATTGCGCATCAGGTGGCGGTGATGAACGAGGGCAATATTGAGCAGATTGCGGCTCCAAGAAAAATTTATGACGAGCCTGCGACGACGTTCGTGGCTTCATTTCTGGGCAGCGCCAATGCGTTTCTCTACACTTATGAGATGCAGGCATTGCAGAATTCGTCGGGTGAGGCGCTGTTTCCACCACGTCCGGTGAGCACCCAGCATTGTTATTTGATGGTTCGTCGCGAGCATGTGCGCATCATTCCGGTGGGACAGGCGGATGAGTTTCCCATTGAGGATCTCATTCAATGGAAGGCGACCTGTGTGAAGAACACGTTTTCAGGAGAGCGTTATGAAGTGCAAGCGGTGACTGCGAAGGGGGAGGTGTTCAGGGGATTCACGCGTGAACCGTTGCCGTTGGATCAACCGGTGTTGGTGGAGTTCGATCCGAGGCAGGTGATGCTGGTGGAGAAGTGACCGGAGGATTTGTATGCAAGCTTTCTTGAAGAGAACATTTGGACGAAAACGAGCCGCTTGGCTGTTGTTAGGGGCGTCGGTGATCGTGCTGGCATCCTGCGGTGAGCGCCCGGCCAAAAATGAGCTGGTGGTGTATTCTGCGGGACCGCGCGAAATGGCGGAGAGCATTTGCAAGGAATTCGAGAGACGAAGCGGTGTTCCTACCAGATTGTTCAGTGCGACGACCGGGGAGATCATGGCAAAACTCGCAGCGGAGGAGTTCCGTCCCCAAGCTGACGTGGTGATCCTCGCGGGGCAGACAGCGGCGGAGGTGCTTCGAGAGCAGGAGCTACTGGCTCCATTACCAGAGGGTGATTATTTGAAGATGAACCCGGCCTGGAACGATCCAGATGGGTTTTATGCTGCCACGGGTGCTTGTGCGCTGGGCGTGGCGGTGCCTATGGACCGCAAGGATGTGACGCTCGACTGGCCTGCTATTTTTGATGGTGCCATTGAGGGAAAGTTTATCATGCCCTCACCATCGCAGTCGGGTTCCAGCGCGGAGTTCGTAGTGAGCTTTCACCTGAATTCGCCGGAGCTGTTCTGGAACGGCATGAGGGGCTTGAAGAAACGCGGTTTGCAGGTTTCCGGGCCGAACAACCAGGCACTGACGAGTCTGATTCTCGGGGCACATGAGGGTGTGATGGGGGCGGCGGATTATTTGGTGTTCCGCCAGATGGAGAAGGGTGAGCCGTTGGCGATGCACTTTCCACCGTCGGGTTGTCCGTTAAGCTTGCGGCCCATTTGCATCCTGGCATCAAGCCGCAATCTGGCGGCGGCGGAGGATTTTGTGGAATTCTGTTTCACCAAGGAGGTGCAGTCCATGATCGCAGCGATGCATCTGCTGCCCGCTGATCCGGAGGTCGAGTTGAGTGAGCAACGCCGGTCTGCCCCGGAGCTTCGTCCGCTGTTGGTGGATGTGCGGGAGGCGCGCAAGGCGCAACAAAAGGCGCTGCACCAGTTTCGTTATGAGATCGAGAAAGGAGTCAGATAAGCACGGCATGAGTCATCGTATTTCTGCTTCAAAGCCGTTGGGGAAAACCCGCCCACGTCTGGCTTGGCCGGTGATGGGAGGCTTGATAGTGGTGGGCATCACGGTCGGTTATCCCTTGCTGATGCTGCTGTTGCAAAGCGTGTTCCCCAATCTGATGCGCGGCAGCCTGGAAGGGATGTTCAGACCCTACGCGGAGCTGTGGGCGATGGAAGGGCTGTCACAAATGTGGGTGAACTCACTGGCTTGCGGGGCTTCGGCCACGCTGCTGGCCTGGGTGCTGGGGACGTCGGCGGGATGGTTGCTGGCACGCACAGATATTCCGGGGAAGACATGGCTGCGGGTGTCGCTGTTGATTCCGGTGATGTCGCCGGCTTACTTGTTGGCGCTGGCTTATGTGCTGATCTTCCAACCAAACGGATTGTCCGAAGCATGGGGAATACCCGCGCCTGATTGGATGAAGTCGGCTTTTTTTAGCTTTGGCGGCGTGGTGATGATCATGACGCTGACCACGTTTGGAGCGGTGGCACTGTTGGTGGAGTCGGCGCTACTTGGCATCTCCACTCGAATGGAAGATGCGGCGCAATGCATGGGCACTCCTCCATGGAGAACTTTTCGTTCGATCACATTGCCGCTGTTGCTACCAGCGTTGATCAATGCGGGTATCCTGGTGTTTATTGATTCGGTTTCGAACTTTGGCATTGCGGCAATCCTTGCCCCAAGGGCGAATCTGCCTTTGCTACCTGAAGTGATTTACGAGCAGTTGACCACATGGCCGGTAAACCTGCCGCTGGGCAGCGCACTGTCGACCATCCTGGCGGTCACGGCGATGGGGATGGTGTTCATCAGCCAGCAGTTTCTGGCCACGCGGGCATCGGTGAACGGGCGCATCCCGGCGATGCGGCTGACACCGTTGAAGACGCGCGGCAAAGGATTGGGATGGCTGTTTTTTGGAGTGCTGTTTTTGTTGAGTTCGGCACTGCCGGTGGCTGCGGTGGTGTATATGAGCCTGATCGGCAAGTGGCACGGTGGATCGCCCGCGTTCACGCTGGAGCACTACGCAAACCTGTTCAAGGAAGGATCGTCGGGATGGCAGGCACTGAGCACGAGCCTGTTGCTGAGTCTGGTGGCCGCTACTTTGTGTGTGGTGGTGGGATCGATGGTGGCGTATGCGCTGGCGCGGCATCGGGGGAGATTGGTGGCGTTTCTGGATCAACTGGCAGTGCTGCCGCGTATTGTTCCCAATCTGGTGGTAGCCGTGGCGTTGATCCTGGCTTGGAATGTGCCATGGAGCCCGCTGCCCATTTACGGCACGGTTGGTATCTTGTTGCTGGCCTATGTGGCGCTCTATCAAGCCACGGCGCTGAGGTTCGCAGATGCAGCCATGCACCAGATCACGCCGAAGCTGGAGCAGGCGGCGGCGTGCCTTGGGGTGTCGCGGTGGCGCATCCTGTGGGGAATCATTTTGCCGATGATGCGACCAAGTCTTTTTGTGGCCTGGATTACCATCGTTATCATGTGTCTGCGGGATTGGGTGGCTTCCATCATGCTACTGCCGCCGGGTGTGCAGACAGTGGGCAGTTTTATCTTCAACCAGTTTGAGCAAGGCGATTTCGCTCAGGCGATGGCGATGACGGTCTCCACGGTGGTGTTGAGCACAGTGCTGCTGGTTGTCACTAATTTGAACTTCTATCGCAAGGTTTTCTAAACTAAAAGAATCATCATCAACACACGCTCCTCACTCCTTTTCCCTCCAAGCTCCGTAAAATCATGATCTCCATCTCATCCGTTATTCTTGGCATTTTGTTATTCTGCCTGTTGGTGGCAGCCGCCGTGTATTTTCTAGGACTGCGACCCGCGCGAATCGTGGAGCAATGGGCTGCGGGTTTGAGCAATGGAGGGCATTTTCCGAAGAAACCCATTGTGAACGGCCTTTATTGGCTGCTGCCGGTGCATCGGGAGTTGCAGGCGGTGGCGGACAAAATCGAAGGGCTGCAGAAGCAAGTTCAGGAGGCAAGGTCGGGGATTTCTGATGAGGCGTTTCTCAAACATTGTGTGCTGGCCAGCCTTTTGGAGGGGGTGATGGTGGTGGATGCGCATGGAGTGATCACCCTGGCGAACGTGGAGTTTATCCACATGTTTCACCTCAACCAGAGTCCTTTGCGGCGACCAATGGGCGAGGTGGTGGGCGACCGCAAGCTGCAAACGATGGTCGTGGAGGCAATGACCTCCGGGCAGGTGCGTTCGGGCCGATTTACCCGTCCGGCAGCCCTGGCTGAAGTGGGAAGGCCGCAAACCATTGAGGTCAGTGCGGTGCCGTTGCGTTTGCACAGGGACAAGGTTGGGGGTGTGATCGTGCTTTTCCTGCCTCCGCCGGACCGGCTACGCATCGTGCAGGACATGAAGCGCCATGCGCAGCGGCTGAACAATTTGGTGAACGAGGTCGCCTTTTCCCGCATCGGCAGTGGCGAGGCTGCCGCATTCAACCGGCACGAGGTGGATGTCCATGAGCTCTTGAGCGAGGTGCTTTCAGCATTCAATGTCAAGGCGGAGAACGGCGCGATCAAAGTTCAGCGTCATGGCAAGAGTGAGTCAGTGACCTTGCACGGGGATGGGGATCTGGTGCGGCTTGCCATGGGGCATCTGCTGGACAACCTGACCTTTGATCTTGATACGGTGACGGAGATCGATTTGGAGGTTGCTTCAGGCAATGGCGAAGTGGTCATACAAACCACTTTTACCGGTGGCAGCATGGCGGAACTTCAGTTGCGCAGGGCGTTGGCGCTGCCTCTGGATCTGAACGTGCCCGGCGTGCCAGTCATCGGAGGTGCGAGCTTGGGATTGGTGCGGGCGGTCATGGAAAAGCATGGGGGGGCCGTGGAAGCGGAGATTACCGAATCCAAGCAATTGCGAATCATCTTGCGATTCCCTGGACAGTCCGTGCAGCTCGCTGCGGGCATGGAAACGTTGCAAAACCAAAGCGAACTCGCCTGAGCCTTGAATCCAACTGAGATGAGAACGATTTACCCTACCCGTCGGTGCCGTGCTCGCGGCTTCACCCTCATGGAAATGATGCTGGTGCTTTTTATCATTGCCCTAATTGTTGGCGGCGGTGTGGTGCTGATGCAGAACGTGGGGCAGGACGCGGAGATTTCCAAGGCGAAGTCCGACATCCGCTCCTGGGAGACAAATTTGATCCGTTACAAAACCAAGGCGCTGGCACTGCCGACGCAGCAACAGGGGCTGGAGGCGATGGTGGTCAAACCTACGGTGGAACCTATTCCGCGCAGTTGGACGCCGATGGCCAAGCCGGAGGCGTTGCTTGACCCCTGGCAACGGAAGTATCAATATCGAAATCCGGGCAAGCAGAATCCATCCAGCTATGATGTGTTTTCACTGGGTCCTGACGGTCAGGAAGGGACGGAGGATGATGTTGGCAACTGGTGATTCATCCGATGCACCACGATGAAAACACGCTTCCACCAGTCTGGCTTTCCGGCGTTCACACTGCTGGAAATGACAGTGGTGATGTTTGTCATGGCCATCATTGTGGGCATCTCGGTTTACAGCTTCAACGGGATGTCTGAGGAGGACATCCTGAGACGTCCGGCAGCGGAGTTCCAGAGCATGGTAATGGAGGCGGTGAGACGAGCCGGGTTGGAGGAGCAGGAGCAAATCATTCTGTTCAACTCCAGTGGCTTTTTCATGCGCTTTCGTGAAGTTGCTGAGGGACGAGCCTCTGACGACAACGATGGCCTGTGGGTGAAGGCGGTGGAAGCCCCGGGGGACATGCGCATTTCTCTGCGGCGCTGGCGGTCAAACAAGTTTACCCCGGCATTGGGACAGCAACTGGTCATTCTGCCTGGTGGCTTATGTGAGCCGTTGACGATTCGCTTTGAGCGCAAAAATTCTTGGCTGGAACTGAGTCTCGACGCGTTAGGCGGCGGTGTGCGTGAAGAGGCGATGGAAATTGCGGCAGCTCCATGAAGCACGCGATTTTATGGCACCGAGAGGGGCGGCGGCAGGGCTTCACGCTGATGGAAGTGTTGCTGGCATTGTTCGTTTTTGTGGTGGCGGTGATGGGTCTGGTAGAGTGCATCAACCACATTGGACTGGCATCGGCGGAGACGCGGCTTGAACGGCGGGTGCAGTCGCGACTTGACTCCCTGTTGGTGGAGGCCACTCGACGTTCTCCTTGGATCAACCAAGGCAGGGTAGATGACAGCAAGCTGGAAACGGTGGTAGAGGAAGACAACGTGCGGTATGAAATCAAGGCCGCGCCACTGGAGATTAAGACTGACGATGGGAACTCCGTTCGTGGCCTCTACCATGTAAGCGTGACGGGAAGCTGGCTGGAAGATGGCAGGCCACACGAATCCACCGTGGAAACCTGGGTGTGGCCGAACCTCTTTGAACGTCAGCGATAACCCGTATGCCATGAAGACATACCATTCCCAACGTCCATCCCGTGCCGGCTTCAGCCTGTTGGAAATGATGGTGGTCATGCTGGTGCTGACGCTTTTGCTGGGGGCCATCACCAGCATCGTGCGCGGCACGGTGCAGCTCACCGATGATGTGTCGGTCGCACAGGCGCGGGAAGCCCGTCTGCATGGGTTGGCGCAGCTTTGCGAGCGTGCTTTTTGGTCCGTGCCGGGACATGGGATGGTGAGGTTGCGCAATACCCAGGCCGGCAACCGGTATTTGAGCCAGTTGACCTTGACGGGGTTGCCGCCGTTACTGGCGGGGGAAGGGTCATTGGATGACGTGATCGTGTTGGAGACAGACGAAGCTCCTGATGGTTATCTGCGGTTGCAAATGCACTTCCTGACGGCGGAGGAAGCTGAGACATGGGAAAACGGCGATACCACCACTGGAACGCGCCTTCTGCTACTGGAGAATATCGCTACTTTGGAGTGGAGGTTTTTCAACGAATCAAGCCGACAATGGGAACCGCTTTGGAATGAGCGGCTGACCTTGCCGCAATGGATGGGTGACACACCCATAAGCAGCCCTCCCGGTAACGCGGAGGATGACTCAGAAGGTGGCGGCGCTGAGTCTGAACCTGCTGCCGTAAATATACCGGACTTGGGACGCCGGCCCGGCCTTGTCGAATTGACCGTGGCGCAAGGCGCGGAACTTCCCCGGCGTTGGACGTTTTGGGTGCCAGAGGCGCAGGTGCCGGGAACCGAATAGGAAATCATGAGAGCCATCTGCCGACCTTGTATTTTGAATCCGCGTTCCGCCAGAGCCTCGGCTCTGCTGGTGGTGTTGTGGGTGGTGGCCTTTCTGTCGTTCCTAGTCGTCACCGGTATGATGGTGACTTCGCAAGAAATGGAATCGCTCGCTTCGCGCAAGCTTGCATCTCGGGCGCGACATTTAGCGGAGATGGGGTTGGCCGTGGCCGCGCATCCCAGAGTGGAATCAGGTCAGAGCATCCTGACCAGCAAGCTCTCTGAGCTAGAAAGTTATGAGGCACGCAAAACTAGCGAAGAGGGCCGTTTGAATCTCAACGCGTTTCTCACTGAAGAACGGCGGGGCGTGCTGGAGCAGTTGTTTCAGGGCTGGGGTTTGCAGCCAGCCGAAGCGCAGACCCTGGTAAACGCCATGATGGATTGGGTGGATGCCGACGATCTTCCCCGGCTCAACAGTGCCGAGAAGGCGCAATATCTGGAGGCGGGATTTCCGGGCCGTCCCACCAATCGTCCGTTCCGCAGTTTGGATGAGGTGGAACTGGTGGCAGGTATGGAGACTCTGGCCGCGCACAAGCCGGACTGGAGGGAGTCTTTCACTCTTTGGGGTAGGGGGCGGCTGGACATCAACGCAGCAAGCGCCGAGCTGCTCGCCGTGGTGACGGGGCTGCCTTCCGGTGCGGTAGAAATGATCGTGAGGCATCGTGCCGGACCGGATGGAATCGCTTACACCAACGATGACACGCCGTTCAAGGATATTGACGATTTCCTTGAACTGTTGGGGCTGTCAGGGGATGAAGATGAGCGAAGGAATATTACCGATTGGGTCACTGTGGAGGGACATATCAAACGAGTCGAAAGTGTGGGACGAATAGGTGACTATTCGCGGGGAATTGTGGTGGTGGTGAAGGACAACGGGACGAAGCCGGAGATGCTGGAATGGAGGGAATTTGTGATAAAATAGAACTCCAATTTGCGTTCCCTTTGGGTGGTGCCAAAGGGGCACCTCGATTAACTTCGATTTACCCGAGCAAATTGGAGAAATATGACTGGCGAGCATATTAGAACACTTTCGTTGCCTCCGTGATTACCTAAATGGGTGGTTACGCGGTTCCATGACATCCTATTCGGTAGCCGGGTAGGATATTGTTGCTTGCCGTCATCCCAATCTGTTCATTCTGAACCAGGGATGTCATGCGACATCGCAATCTCATCGGACCACAGATTAGAAAGCTGCGAGTCGAGAGAGGTTGGACACAAGACTACCTGGCAATTAAATTGCAGCTTTCCGAGTTCGATGTGTCTAGGAGCGGTCTTGCGAAGATTGAGGCACGCTTGGTCTGGGTTGGCGACCATGAGCTTCTTTATTTTACTCATGTATTTAAAGTTTCCTTGCCCGCCTTGTATCCTGACACGGACGATCAAGACCCTGATTTCCCCTCGAATTTGGACAGGATCATGGAGCGCCGTCCGCGAAATGGGCAGTAGCAGACATTTTAGCAGGAAAATAAGGTCGACCTCAACAACCGTGAGATCCCTATCTAATTTTGCTGTTTTGCGTATTCGAAAGGATGAAGGTCAGGTTATGGAATGACTTCAAACACCCCTATGCGTCCTCCGTGGAGTTCGTAGCCACCCAGCAGCAGCGGTTTTCCAGAAGGAGTGGCAGACTCAGGCAGAAAAAGGAGGGACTCTGGGGCCACGAGATTCTCCTCAATGGTGTTCACATAGGCAGCAAAAATAGCTTGGTTGGGGTCGGTGATGTCGAACATCAGGATGCCGTTCTGCCGTTCCAATCCCACGAACAGAAATCTCCGTCCACTAGTTTCCCCAACGGTTAGCGCTTCGGGTTCTGGGCCTTTCTTGGCAGATCGTTTGTCGAAGTTGTCAGGCGTGCCACCGTCGATGTTATGCGGGGCAGGGTCTTTTTCCAATAGCAGGGGTTCCAGAGAGCCGCTGTCATGAACGAGTTCGCCGCTTTGACCATTCCAGATGGAGAAAGATCGGGTGCCGAACATCGTGGGCACGTCGATGACACCATCACCGTTGGTATCACCGTCCAAGGTGGAAATTTCCAGATGTTTGAAATTTTCGTCAGCAGACAGGGAAGCCAGGCTGCCACTCAAAGGTGCGGTTGCCACCGTGGTGACATCAAATTCATCATGGCGGGCATCGCCTTCATTGGCGGTGGCGATCAAAACCACGCCTTGGTGTTCGAAGGCGACGATGGTGTCGGGCATGGGAAGGCCCGCGACCGTTTGAGAAATGTCCGCTTTCTTGTCGTTGGGATTGGCGTCAATGGTTTGTGTCAAGGTGCCTAGGCTGTGGATGGCCTCCCAGCGGCGATGCTTGAGGTCAAAGACGGCTACTGCGTTGTTTTCCTGTAAGGTCACGTAGGCTTTGTCATTTAGGCCGGTGACGTATTCGGGTTCGATGGCGTGCCATTTGGGCACATCGAATTCATGAATGCGAATGCCGGTGAGGTCGCAGGCGCTGAAATCATGGTCTTCCGCCTTCAGTTGAGAAATGGACTCCGCGTCGGCTGTCTTGAGCGAGGAAAGGTCAATCACCGACAGCGAACCGGGAGCGGATGCGTAGGGGCTGAACTCCCCCTCGTTGGCAACAAGCAGGTATTTTCCGTCCTGGCTGAAGTTCACGCAATCGGGATGGAAGCCGATTTCAAGCCCTTTCCCCAGTCGTTCGCCGGTGCGGTAGTTGAAGAAAACCAGCCAACCCCTGACCCTTGCATTGTCTTCGGGAATCACCACGACAGCGCCAAGCCCGCGGCCCAAAGGATCGAGTGCGACGCTGCTGACACTGAGGATTTTGCCATCAAATAGAGCACCAAGATCAAGGGTTTGATCCTCTTTCAGGCTGTCGTCGGCTTTGAGGGTGAAAAGCTGCACGCCATGACTGTCCGTTCCTCCCGAAAAATTGGAGGCAAGACGGTGACCGTCCGTCGTATAACTGATGATTTCCGCGCCGCCGTCTTTTGGGGTGTGCTGGCTGATGAGTTTCAGGGAAGAGGCGGTGACAGGGGTGACGGTGCAGGTGAGCAGTAGCCACGAAGCTATGTGGGAAAGTTTTGTCATGAAATAGGATGAGGTTTTTGACCAGGCAGGGAGCAGCCGAGACACGATGTGAGTGAATGGGCGTCCGACCGGTTGCAGCGTCAAGGCTGGCAACTTTCCCAACAGGAGCATTTAGCTGAGAGAATTGAATCCACGGAGTGGTGACGACTTTGTCACATGACAGCAGCGCTATTGTGCTGGCAGGTTCAGCCATGGCAAATACCGAAGATGTTGATCCTCAAGAGTGCCTGAAAACACTGGCGAACGAAGATGCTGAAGTCTTGAAACAGCGCGTGATCGCTCGTCTTGAGACTGTCCTTTCCGAGAAATACTTCGACCGTGAAGGTTTCGCGGTCATCTGGAAGTTCTTGAGCGAATAAAAATGACGCGGCCGCCCGGATGAATATCCGGGCGGCGGCGAAACAGTGGAGGTTGGGACGGAACCAAGTCTTCGGTTGCGGGAGCGGAGGTCTGCGAAGCAGGAGCCGGAGCGGACGGGACCGAAGTCTTGGTATGGAGGGGTCAGACCGTTACCGCACCCTGAGTGCGCTCCTTGCGTGACTGGCGTGCGGCGATGTCACGCATGGTGCGGGAGGCGATGCTAACCATGGCTTTCTCGCGTTGATCCTCCGGCAAATCCTTGACGAGATTCTCGTAAGTCTTCTTCAATTCCGGATCACGTTCGAGCTTGCGCAGGATGCCGTTCTCCAGCTTCTGTTGCCGTTCGTTCTTTTGAACCTCATGCAACACCATGGCGCGCTCCATGCGCTGTCGCGGCATGGCCTGGATGTATTGCCAGTGTTTGGGGTTTTTCTGGATGTAGTCATCAATCTTTTGGTTAATCTGCGCGTTGTCTCGAAACGTGGTTTGCGAGCTGTCTGCCGCTTCGTGACCGTCGGTTTTGGATTTCTTTATCATGGCGGATGGTTCCTTTCTGGAACGGGTTGGGTTTCGTGGTTTTATGGTTTGCCGGAAAAGTCCCGTGATGAATCACCATGGGGCATCCTCCAGTTGCATCGTGGTTTCGGGGGTGGAAGAGGAGGAGGCACGCTCTTTTTGCTCAAGTGTTTTCAGGCGGCTGCGGGTGTCGGTGAGTTCCTTCTGAATGTTGGCATTCTGTTCGGCGAGGATGCGATTCTGCTGGAGGGCCTGGGTCAATTCGGTGAGCTTGGCAGAAACTGTTTGGCCACTTCGCATGACGGCTCTGGTTGCCTCCCGCTGTCGGTTGAGTTCGACCAGCAATTCATTGCGGGTGGGTTCGGAGTCGGATGGCTGATAAGAGCGGACGACGACGGGTGAGGCTGAGTTGGCCAGGTTCCATTTCGCGGTGGACTCGACACGATAGATGGTGTGTGCCTCGTGCATGACCTTGCGGTTGTTGGGATCAACGTAGCGGCCCAAAGGATAGGCTTTGAGGATTTCGGGATGGCGCACGACACGGGTTTCCCCATTGTTGAGATTGCGACCTGCTGGACTTGGATGAACTTGGACAACGGCCTTGGGCGCTTTGCTTGCGCAGCCGGTGGCAAGTAGTGCAGGCAGGAGAAAAAGGAGGAGACGTTGCATGGAATGGAGGAAGGGTGAGGGAGGACGTTTGGAAGATGAAACGATCATGGGATCTGGTCGTTGGTGATCGGGGGGCTTGTTGCTGAGCCAAGTGAGGCTTTTGAGGCATCCACGGTTTGCGTGAGGTAGAGGTAAAATTGCTTGCCTGCGGGGACGCGAACGTAGAATCCTTCACGTTCGATGGTGTCCAGAATCTGCCTAGCGTAGGTGTTCAACACCTGCTGCACTCCGGTTAAGGAGGCGTTCTGCACGGAGGCGACTGGCTGAGATCCGATGATGGTGTGTTCGCGCTGGGTAAAGGCTCCTGCTGCCCCGCTGAGGAACGATGCTGCGAACATCTTTACCTCGGCGTAATCGTCGCTCTTGAGAAGCCGGCCGCGCAAGCCAGCGCTGCCATCGGTGATGGCCCAGCCCTCGCCATGCGCTTGTTTCTCACGGTCGAGGGCGATTCCTGAGACTTGGAGTTCCCTGCCGTCCTGCCAGACCAACTTCCATGAACCCTGACTGGCGATGCGTTCACGCATCCGGTCGACCCTTGCTGTGCCGTGGACTTCGGTTCCGACGGGCACAATCAACCGCTCATTGTGCCAAATTTCCTCTGTCACCAATCCGACAATGGGAGTGTCGATCCCCGAGGAGTCCACGGTGATTACCAGTTCACAGGAAATCAATCTGCCGTAAGGCGCGAAGTCGGAGCTCAAGGCGTTTTCGGCTGGCTTTTGTTCTGGCGTTTGTGCGAACAGACTTAGTGGAGGCATGGGTTTGGGTGCGGGTGGTTGTTCCTGGGGTGGGAGCGAAGGTTTTGAAACCTGCTCCTGGGGAGGCCGGAAGGGCGTCATGTCCTTGGTCACCGATTGCACCACTTGCGGCCTGGCGGCAGTGCCACCAGCTTTGGCCGGTTCTTCCTTTCCAAACCCCGGCGGCTGAAAACCTCGAACCAACACATATCCGACAATGCAGATGACGAGAAACAAGAGCAACGCGCCAGTGCGTGTTTTCAGGAATTGGATGGCATCTCGTGGGTTCATCATTTGTTCCCTTTCTTTGATGAAGGTTGGGATTTGTCCGGGTTGGGGGTGGCCATTGCGTCCAGCACAATCATAAAATCATTCTGGAGAGAGAGGTCATTGCGGCCTCCCGAGGATGTTCCAGTGACGGCGAAATAGGCGACGGCGTCCTTGTTGGGAGGAATCACGCCGCTGGCGTCACTGATGGAGGCATTGAAGCGCTGTTCACCGACACGCAGCATAAAGCTGCCGGGATCATAACGCAGTTCACTGTCGGTGGTGTTGCGCAGCAAGACGCGAAACACCAGCGTGTCTTGGGCATCGAATCGAAACGCTTCCTCCAGCAAGATGTGGAAATGGCCGTGATCCATGACGGGTGGCTTGGCCCGGTGATCCACATAAGCGATTTCGATGACGGCTTGCGGTTGGCTCTCCTTGAGAACAGGGTAGGCTTTTGCCATGTCCAGCGTGCTGAGCAACGTAACCGGAGTGACGGGAGTCTGCTGATTGCTGGCGGCGAGCCGGGGATCGGGGGGAGGCTGGAAAATAAGAGACAACACCGGTGCTGCGCTGTCCTTGAGTTCCAGCACATAGGTCTTGTTGTTCCAGCGGACGTTGACGTTGGTAGTGGCGTCCTTAATAAGGCTACGCACCGAGAAAAATGCCGTGCCCGGCTGGTGGGCGAGTTGGAAAAGTCCGGCGGTCTTGCCGTCGGTCGTCACCAGCGCGGCGTCAATGGCGGCGATGGGAGTGGGAAACGAAACCGTGGTGACTCGCGCTACAGAGACGGGCACCGTGTAAACACGATGTTCATCAAGCGGCATCTCGTGGATAGCCTTTGGTGCTTCGGCGTTGTTCGCGCTGGCGCTGGAGGATAGTGACAGGGCGAGAGCAACACCGTGATTGAGGAGGATGTTAGAGAGCGGGTTCATATTTGAAGTCGGTTACGGCGGTTGGGAACCGCCCGTTTTGAACCATGTCGGGGTTGCGGCGCATCTTGAGCGCCAGCTTGAAAGGGATCACTTCGTTGAAGACCTTGCCGTCAAAGACGCCGGTGCGAATCAACTGGCCCGTCACCTGGGTCATGACGAAATCCTGACGGGTTTCCAGAATGTCGATGCGGGCGACTTCGGGTTTTTGATGTTGCTGTTTGGCTTTGAACTCCGGCGCTTCGGCGGAGATTTGGCGCTGAGCCTTTTCATGGGCAGCCTTGAGCAAGAGTTGCTTCAGCAATTCAGGATGATCAAGTCCCTTGGGATTGCGTTCAAGAAAGGCCATGACCACCAGCGTGCTTTGCTGCGCATGGAAATCCCTGGCCTCCTGGAATCTCAGTAAAGGCGAAACATGGTAAGTGCCCGCCGGATCGAGGATGACGACACGCTCGCGTTCCGTGAGTTTTCGGATGAGAAAATGCGGTTGAACCAAGGCAACCGTGACGGCGATGGCGGCGAGGCAGAACCACAAGAACGCGGTTCGATCTTTGTCCACGAAGATGCGCGTGGGCTGGAAGGGTCGTTTGGGAAGGCGGGTTCGTTCGCCTGGGACGGTGGTTTCGCGAAGGGTTTCCGAGGAGGTCATGGTGGTCATAGGAGTCATGATGAGCGGCGGTTGGATTTGCGGGCTCTACCGATGATACTGGCTGCCTGCCTGTCGTTGGCGGGGTCCGATGAGGTGTAGGCCGAATTGGGTTTGGCCTTACTGGATTGGGAGGATTTCGATTTTGCACTCCAGTCCACAGCGCTGCCTACCACTCCGGGGATGCTGGAAGATCCGTATCCCGAGAGTGACGAGGAACCAAAGGCCAATGCCCCAGCTCCGGCAGCGCCAAGAGCTGCGACCGGTGCTCCCACACCGCTACCGGCGAGCGCTGCACCGGTGGAAGCGCCACCGCTGACACCCGACCTTGCGGCACGCCATCCGCCACTGAGGAAGGCAGCTCCTGCATTGGTTCCTTCCGAAATCATCCGCTGAATGACCATCGGGGCCGAGATGGTGCTGAAGATGATCCACAAACCAGCTGCTGCCACAGCGATGAGGTTTTTTAGTTCCTCCATGCCAGTGGCTTCTACGAAGCTCTCCTGAGACAAAATTTCTATGAGCGTGTCTGTGACCAACGATGCAAACCCCCAACCCAAAGGCCAGATAAGGATACCCACCGTGCTGAGGATGAACCGAACACCGACTGACGACAGCGTGCGCACGCTAAGGAAGCCAATGAAAATAGGACTGGCCGCTATGGCGAAGGCCAACACCACTTTGTAGATAACATAGGCGATGAAGACGGTGAACTTGGCGATCCACTGCACAGTCCAAAGCACTGCGGTGATCAGTGCCTTAAATAACTGCTTCTCAGATAGATTGAAAATCGTGTGCCAGAAACCGCCTTCGGCCTCGTCCGATGAGGACGCTGTCATGGCTTTGTATCGTTCGTAGACCTCTGCGGGATTGGCCTGGAGCGTGTCATGAACAAGTGTATGCACGATCGTCTCGCCGTAGGTGAGCCAGATGGTGAACTGCGAAAGCACCAGAACGATGATGGCCGCATGAACGAATGCCCGCAGATACATGGTAGCGGAACGGTTTCCATTGCTGACGTTGCTCCACAACGACAACACGATCAGCACAAAGGCAATGGGGGCCAGTGTGGCGAACATCAATTCGGCCTTTTCATAGAGGCGGGTATAGAACTCGTTCATGGTTCTTTCGGTTGAGGAGGCGGTTTCCGCTGCATGTCGGTTGGGAGTTGAAACACATCGTCCAGTGCCTTTTCCGCTTTGCGAAAGTTCCTGGCGTCCTCCCTTGATTCGTCTTTGACTTGATGTTGCTGTTGCCAGCGGAAGTAAAGGATGACTCCGGTAGTTCCAGTGATTAGCAGGGTGACAATGAGCAGATAGATGTATGTTTTCTTCATATTGTTTCAGAGTTGTGTCTGGCCAGTTTGTCAGCGTCGCATGGAATCAGGAAGCGTGAGCAACGCATCAAATTGTTTGGTCGTAATGCCCCATTCGGCGGCGTCTTTTTCACGCTGAGCCTGCGATTGCTTCTCGTCGTCGTTCCGGTTCAAAGTGTCCTGAACCAGCACTTGGGAAGTCGCGTTTTGCACTTCTCCTTGCAGAGCGGCAAGCTGGGCATTTTGGCTGGCAAGGACGCCGTGCAGTTTTTGCACCTGAGCATCAGTGGTGGCTGATTGAAGGGCAGTGGTGGTGGAACTGATTTCCTGTTTGAGCGACTGGATCCTGGCGACAGCTTCTTCATGCACCATCTGGTAGTTGGCCGTGGTGTTTTCCAATGCCCCGAATTTCCTGTAAAGATCTTCGGCACGCGGAATCTCCACTCCCGAAATGGAAATGTTTTCAATGGTTTGATAGAGGCCGTCAGCATTGTTGTGCAGCGATTCAATGCCGGAAGCAGTCTGTTGTAGTTCACCAAGCAATTGCCCGACCTGGGATTGTTGAAGCTGGCCAATGATCTGGTCGGCTCCGGTGATTTGCAGCAAGGTAGCGGGGTCGCCAAAGGCGGTTACATAAGCGGTGATTTGCTCAAGTTGGGAGGTCAGCAGGTTGATTTGTTCAATTTGATTGCTGATCATTTCGACATACTTGGCGAGGTCGATGGTGTGTTGAATGGCGTTCTGGGCGATGGCAATAGGGTCTTCGACAATGACCTGTGATTGGGCGCTTTTCGGCAGCATGGCTGCGATGGGGAAAGACAAATAGAGGATGGTTCTTTTCATGGCTTTGATGAGTTAAGGACGGTTGGATGACTGGCGTGCTTGTTCCTGCAGTTGGCGGAGGCGTTCAGCTTCCTGTTGACGGATGCGCTCCTGCTCAAGTCGCAGTTGCTCCTCGCGTTCGCGACGCATTTGTTCGGCGTCGTTGATTCGGTCGAGGTTTGGTTCGTAGGGCTGGTAGGGTTCGATCATGGTGTGTTATTTTTCTATGCGTAGGGTTCTGGTGGAGCCGGGAGGAAACAGGGCGCCATCGGGCGTCTGTGCCGGCAGTGGAAACTGATAGAGGCTGACCTCTTCTTCGAATCCGTGGCCAGCGGCCTTCTTTTGCTGGTCCACGAGCAGCCAGTATTGCTGCTTCACCGCATCGCTGCGGCCTTTGTCATAACCTTCGGTATAGGATTTCTTTGCCTTTCCGTCTTGGGCATGGTTGATGGCTTCGCCCAACAAAAATCCGCCGCCTGCACTGGCGGCGGTGACCAGTGGATTGCCGTCGCTGAGACTGTGACCAAGTGCCGCGCCTCCGGCGGCTGCAAGGGTGCTGGTGACAAGACGGGAGGTGCTTGAGCAACTCGTGGAAAAAAGGGCGATGCCGATGGAAAGAAGGATGAGTTTCATGGCTGATCGGTTGGTGGGTTGGAATTGGCGTGAAGGGCGATGCCTTCGATGAGGTTGCCGTGGCGTTTGAGCTCCTGTGCCCGGCGTTCGAAGAGTTCTCCGCTGGTGCTGCTGCAATACAGCATCTCAGGGGAAGCGATGTTATGCACCGTGCCGCACAGCGGTCTTGGGGTGTCGAGATGGAAGTAGGTGAAGGCTGCGAATTTTTGACCAGGCTGCTGGTCGGGAAGGGGATAACTCATGATGCGTTGACGAGTGATGTCCGGCAGTTCAATGTCCTGAGCGATGTCTTCAAGGTCGGCGCGGTCGTTCTGCCGCATGAGGATGAACTGGCGGCTGTTGCCAAACACTGTGGAACGAATGCGGCTCTCTTTGAAGCGGGCGTATTGTTGCACGATGGCTACTGTCCAGCAGTTGAACTTGCGCATCTGTGCGTAGCTTTCTCGGACAATCTTCTCGCCTTCGGGGATGTCGAGGAATCGGGCGACTTCCTCATAGATGATGCGTTTGCGCTGTGAACGCGGAAGTGTTACCAAATGTTGGCGGGTGTGGTGCGTGATAAGAAACCCTGCTGCCGCCTTTAATTCAGGCGCGGACTCAGGAATGCAGCCCAATTCGAAATGCACAATGCGTCCGGTGAGTGACACATTGGTTTCACCGTCAAAGAGCGGGCCATACAAGCCATCCCTGCACCACGGTTGCAGCAGGGTCGAGATTTGATGAATCGATTCCTTCTGCGGCCCATAGGCTTCAAGGTGCATCAGCTCTTGCAGCATCCGGTGGGTGGGATGATCGGATGGTGTGAAGTAGGCAAAGGCAAGATTGCGAACCTCACGACTGGTCTTCGGATCTTTGAGAAATCGTGAGATGTCGCTTTCATCGAATGAGGTTAGGTATGCTTGGGCTTCGTCTGCATGGGCATGCGACCAGTCTCGGAAATCGGCAAAGGCGTCGAGTGTGTTAGCGCCGGTGGGAAGTCGGTCACGACGATAGTTTTGCAGTGCGAATGCATGACGCGCGATGTCAGAGTTCTGGTCGCCATGGTTCTGGCTCCACTCGTTGTAAGCGTCCTCGTAGAGTTGATTGATGAAGTGGGCGATCTGTGCCTGTTGCAGTCGTTGTTTGTCTTCATCGACCGGAACACCGGCCATGCGGGAGACAAGGGCAGTTGCGGTAGATAGATGCAAAGGTGTCAGCGGTAGACTGCCCGTATCGAGGTAGTTCAAGGTGTGGGTGCCATCAGGTTGCAGGATGATTGGATCAGCGCCCGGTTCTACTGTTTTGGTGTAGATGCCGTAGGATAGCCCTTCCTCAATGAGGACGGTGTAATCGAAATAAAGCTCCGTCTGCGAGAGTAAGTCACACATGGTGACCGATTTGCCAGCGCCGCTCATGCCCAGCAGCACCGCATGCTGCGGCGTTTTAGATCCCCCCGTGCCAAGGAAAGTGCGGATACCCACGAGGTTGTCGGCGTTGCCGTCGTAGAGGGCTTCGGCCTGATTGAGGTGGCCGGTGAATGTAGCACTGAAAGGTAGCATGTCCGCCAGATAGGCGTGCTCGGCATACAGCTTGCGGCATTCATATCGGCCCCACAGCCATCCCGGCCATGTCTGAAAGAACAACTTACGCGTGGTGGCAGGCAGGCAGCTTTCCACGTATTGGGCACCGTTCATGGAATTGACTGCGTTCTTGATGGCGGTGGTTTTGGCCGAAAGACCAGCCTTGCTTTTGTCCCACACGCGGATGACAAACAGTGCATGAAACGGCAGCGTGTGCCCCTGCATCAGTGCCGCGATCTTGCGTTCCTTTTTCTGCAACGCCGTCAGCAATGAAACCTTTTTCTCGCTGGCATAGTCTCCGGCGATACGATCATGGGCTTTTTCTTCACGAAAGATCTCAGCACGGACGGACAGGGGCTCGACATTGACCGTGATGGAATAGTCCAGCAGCCGCAGATGAGTGAGGCGATGAATGATGCCTGGGAAGGTGACACGTGGCCAGCGGTTGATCACCAGAATGGAGTGGTAGTGTCCATCCATCCAAAATCCAAAATCTGCCTGTCCGTTGCCTTCACTGTGCCAGCAGTTTTCCTGGATGGAACGTTGAGGATCGAACGTGCTCAAGGGATCATAGTCGAATCGGTCTGCCAGCGAAGGGTTCAGAAATCGAGCATAATGCCGATAGTGGTCTGCATTCGTCATGGCGATGAGGCGTGCTCCCTGTCCGGTGAACACACTGTTGAGCATGTCGTGAACGTGAGCGAATTCTTGCTGGAGTTGGTCGAGCAGATGTTCGTAGTGTTGGGTGAGGCTGCCACGGGTGAGTGCAAAGCCTGGTGATGTATCAATCTGCCTGGATACCCATAGAACGAGCCGCTGCCGCCGTAGATGCCGATTCATCATCGCATTCCAGTAGCGGGTGAACCTTTCATTGCGGACGCGGCGTGTCCAGACATTGGAGGCACGCTGGGTTTCCTCGTGGTAGTGGAGCAACTCCTGTTGATAGTCGGAGTCGCAGAACCATTGCACCTGCAATCTTTGGTTTTCGCCAAGCGATGCCAACAGAAGCGTAAGTTGGCTTTGGAAGGCGTTCAGTTCCGTGATCGAAGCATTTGCAAGATCGGGAGGTTCAAAGATGAAACCTTTTGCCACCGAGCAACCGGCACGCAGACCGCCGAAAACGATTAGGTCACGGACGAAATAACCGTTGGGCGGGGCTTCGGAGATATTATTGAAAAGTCCCATGTGAGTCAGAGTGGAGCGGATGCTCCGGTTGATGTTGCGGGTCGGGGCTGAATCCGGCACCGTTCAGCCAGCCGTCCAGCAGGTCGCGGTCATATCCGGGAGGTTTTCCTTGGCGGAAACCGAACACATAAATGAAGGAGAGTGTCAGCGGCACTGCTGCCAGCACCGCTGACGCTTTGAAGCTCCAACGCATTGCGCTGAAGCAGAGCAACAGCGTGAGCACGGCGATGAACACGCCGAAGACGACATGCCAGAACAGATTACCTTCCAGCCCCCAAGTGCGCCCGGCTGAATCCTCGGCGCTGTTGGTTTCCGTCAGGCGAAGTTCAGAGGAAGCGTCTTTCATTCAAAGGCTCCCACGTCAACGGTTGAGCCATCAAGGCCGAAGGCGGTAAAGAGTGCCTTCACAATGACGGGTGCTCCCGCGATAATCAGCCCGCCGATGATGGAGAGCTTGCCTGCGTCCGTGTCACCGCGTCGGATGGCGAAGCCACCTCCGACAACACAGATGGTGCCGAAGATGAACCCAATGAGCATGACGATGCCCATTGCTTTGCTGGCTCCTTCGGCGAGTCCCCCTGCGGCCTGGGCCAGCAGGGGAGTGAATTTAAACAGAATAAGATGCGCTGTATTCATAACGCGCCTGTTTTAACATGGCGCGCCGACTTCTCCGTTCTCGTTCAGGAGCAAGAATCTGCCCCACCACTTTTACAGGATGGGGTGTTCTTGATGTGATACTCAAGCCTTCATGGACTCGATCAAGCCACCGGATTTACCTTTGCGCTCTTTTTGCCAATCCCCTTCTTTGGAGTCTTGGGCTTGCCGCTATCCGCTTTTTTCAAAACCTTGAGATTTTTTTGCGCTTCCTTGGACGCCAGTTTGGCTTGTTTCAAATTCTTGCGGGCCTCTTTGAATCCTTCCTTGGCAGTGTCAACCGCGAGCTTTGATTCCTCCACCTGTTTAAGAGATTGAGCGATTTCAGGTGTCACTGCCTTGGCTTTCCTGATGGCTTGAGTGGATTTCTTTACCTTGGAGCTGGTAGGCATGGATTTCGTGAGTTGAAGTGAAAAATGTAGATTTTGGATTCGTCATCCGAGAATGTGTGACAATTATGTAACGCAATGCGCCGACGGTTGGCAATGGTTTGAATGTGACAATTTTTGATGCGACCTGTTTCAGTGTAGGATGCTCCGTCTCGGGAACAAGCATTGGCGGCGTTTGTGTGAAGATGGCTGGACGATGTCATGAATACGCCGAGTCCCATCGCAAAAATTCTTTCCAGCGAGCAAGCACATCTGCGAAATTTGGAGAGCCATCTCAAGGAATCCATTCGTGGACAAGAAGTTGCCCTCGCGAAAATGGCTTCGGTGTTGCGACGAGGCGAGCTTGGCTTGACCGCACCGCGCCGTCCGAAAGGCAGTTTTTTACTGCTGGGTCCGACGGGGGTTGGCAAAACCGAATCTACCGTGGTTTTCACGCGGTATTTGATGGGAGAGGACTTCTTGTTCCGATTCGACATGTCTGAATACCAGACCCAAGAAAGCCTGGGTTTGCTGCTGGGAGCCAAGTCTACTGAGAAGGGGATTTTGGGGCAGGTGTTGGCAAGGGCATCGCATGGCACGCTGTTATTTGATGAAATCGAAAAAGCCCATCCGCGCGTCATGGACGTGTTTTTACAGATTCTTGATGCCGCAAGAATCACCCTCGCGGATGGCACGACGCCGGATTTGAGTGGATTCTATGTGGTTTTCACTTCAAACATTGCTTCCGGAGAACTGCTCGACTGGCAGCATTCCTCGTTTGCCACCATGGAGCGTCATGTGCTTGCCCGCGCCCAGCAGTGGCTGCGACCTGAATTGTATGCACGAATCACCGAGAAATTGGTGTTCCAGCGTCTTGGCTACGATGTGCAGGTGGAGATCGCCAGCATGATGCTTGATCAGCAATTTTCGTTTCTGGCGAGCAAAGGGTATCAATTGACCATGACGCCTGAAGTTTTGGCATTTGTCTTGAGGAGAGGTTTTCATCCTCGCCTCGGCGCCAGGCCATTGCGAGACACCATTGAGAAATTGACAGGTGATGCGGTCGTCAACCGACGCTTGGGAGCGGGGCGATATGATGGGAGTCTACGCGTGGTGGGGGGCAAGCTCGAGGTCGTGTGAAGGGGGGCTAGAAAATGCGAATAAATAGGCACAATTGGGGATTGAGGCAGAAAATGCATATTTACCGTCAATTCTTACACGAACGATCCCTCATCATCTTCTCTATGCGGCTAATTCCTTCAAGAAGAGCGTGGAGGCTACATTATTTCGAACAGGGAGGAAGGCCTCGCAAACGCGTTGCAAGTCGATGGAGGGAAGCTCTAGTAGTAGTCAAATTTTGGCGTCTGAATTCGTATGCCGAAGCCTTCTATCGAACAGGATTTGAGCGTCCATGCAGGTCTCGATTCAAAGAAACCATTCAAATCCAATGGCGGAATCACGCAAGCACACCAGTTTTCGTTTCGCCTCTGAACTCCGCTGCACGGGCGATATTGAAGGCATTCAGATAGTGCCACACGTGGGAGCGCACATCTGTGCGGTTGTTTTATTCCCGTTTCGACTCTTTTTTCCGGCTTCGACCGGTGGCCTTCGAATTAGCGGATGTTGGAATTGTGACCCTCAAAACCAGCGAGAATCCTGAGCTCCCAGCTTTTTAGGGTGAACTGTTCAGGAAATTATGCCATAAATCTCTTAACAGAATTTAAGAATTATGGCGAAGAACTCCTCAATCGAATGGACACACCACACTTTTAATCCGTGGTGGGGTTGTTCGAAGGTTTCTCCCGCATGCGAACATTGCTACGCGGAAACTTGGGCGAAGAGGGTTGGAAAGGCAGTATGGGGAGCGAAAGCTCCACGTCGATTTTTCTCTGACAATCACTGGAAGGAGCCTCTTAAATGGAACGCGGAAGCTAAACGCGAGGGCGTTAGACGGAGAGTGTTTTGTGCGTCCATGGCAGACGTATTCGAACGAAGGTCCGCCCTAAACGAGTGGAGGGATAGACTTTGGAGTCTTGTCGATGAGACACCCATGCTGGACTGGTTGTTGCTAACGAAGCGCCCTCAAAACGTCTCGCGTATGACCCCTTGGGGTGAGTGTTGGCCAGATAACGTTTGGTTGGGGACGACCGTAGAGAGTCAAAAATACGCTGAGCTACGCTTGCCTTTTCTTCTTTCTCACCCTGCGAAAGTCCGCTTCTTAAGTTGCGAGCCACTTTTGGGCGACATCGATCTTCGGAAATGGATAAACCCTAATCCAAGACAGGGGCTTCACGGAATAGACTGGATTATTGCTGGTGGAGAAAGCGGGCCAGGAGCTAGACCTATGCACCCCCTCTGGGCCAGGAATCTCCGTGATCAGGCTTTGGAAACGAACACGGCCTTTCACTTTAAGCAATGGGGACATTGGGTGCCTAGAGAAATAGTAACTGACGAGCAGCGGCAACAGATTGTGGAACTTGAAGGCGAACAAATGATCGGGCTTGGCAAGAAGGGTGCTGGCCGAGAACTGGATGGTGATACTTGGGACGGATTTCCCTTAGCATCATAGATCATGGACCTGACCGACAGGAAACCCAGAGATTGGGAGGAACCTTCGCTATTTGACTTACAAGCGTTCGAAGGTTCAAAGCCAGAGCGCGACAAATCGTGTTTGACAACTAATCTGTGGACCCATCAAAAGGCTCTTCTAATTGCAAGATATCTTCATTCCTTCCTTTCGGTCACTAAGAATGGAATCTATATTGACGCATTTTCAGGACCTCAAGATATTGTTACTGAGGATACCTCTTGGGCTGCCAGACAAGTGCTAGAACAAAAGTCGAATTTCTTAGGACGGGCTTGCCTCTTCGAACTAGATGAAGATAAAATCCCCATCTTGGAGCAACTACGAAAGAAATACTGCCAAGGATTTACTCGATTGTGGAAACGTCAAGTAATGGTTGTTAAGGGTGACTGCAATGTTACAATCCCTGCCTATTTGAAGGGTCACCGGATTAAACCAAAGCAGGCTACTTTCGCATTACTTGATCAACGAACCCACGAATGCACATGGGCGCTCGTGAAAAATTTGGCTACGCACAAAAAGGGTGGTCATAAGATCGAAATCTTCTACTTTGTCGCTCAACATTGGATGAATCGATCTGTCAAATCGTCAACGACGGCAGTTAAGTTGGCAGAAATTGAAGCATGGTGGGGAGGGAAAGGGTGGAAGGAGTTCATTGAGCTAAGCAGTTGGGATCGGGCAGAGAAAATGCAGGAGCGGTTTCAGAATGAACTGGGTTATAAATATACTAAAGCATTTCCAATGAAAAGTAATGGCAATGATGGGAATATCATGTTCTGGCTCATCCATGCCAGCGATCATCCACGTGCAATTCCACTGATGGCAACTGCTTATCGCAGTATTGGTCTAAAAATCTCCGACGAACAATGGAACCAAACTAAACTAGAAGATTTACTAACGCAATTTGGCAACGAGAGCCCCGTTCGGTAGCCATCATTAGCCCCGGTTTAGAGCCTTGCAGATTGCGAGATATGCCAACATCTCAATCACTCACGAAAGTATACCCAGTTGTTCGTTTTTCGGTGCAATATGGTCGAGTGCAGGCGGATTGGGTGTGGAGCCATGAGCTTTTTCTAGCACATTCCGCGTTGAGTGTGTTATTGTAATCGCAAACACGATGTCTACTGATCAGACAGCTCCAGACTGCGTCGGACAACCGTCATTTATCGGATTCGAGTATCAGATTTTAGTAACGGTCTGGGTCGCGTTGGAATTTATCGTTGTCCGTGGAGCTACCAAGATTATGGTGGAGCCACCAAGCCATGAGGATGTTGCAGCAGAGTCGGATAACAAAAAGCTGGCGACAACTGTGTCTGTAAAAAATTTTCAGATTCAAATCAAACTTCTCAGTAACGACGTTTGGAGTTCGGCGGCTTTTATGAAGCTCATCGAGAAGAAGGTTAAAAAGGGAAAATCTGGTCCAGAACCAAGAATCCGTGCTTTGGAATATATGGAGGCTGATTCCACAAAGCACTACCTTTTGATAACCACCGCAGACGTGGCACCCGAACTCCGTTGTCACCTAGTAAGAGAAATCGGCGACAACTCCCGCGTCGGTGACTTGAACCCTTTAGGGATCGATCCGAGCATTGCAAGACGAGTAGGCATTTTCGCCAGTGAAACGGCGTCCAACGTTCGTAACCGAATAGAACTATTTCTTCAAAAACACTGCCATGTCCCGGGAGGAGAGATCGAAGGATGCATTTCGACACTGGAAACTGCAGTTCGGGAAAGGTTGGCAGGCCGCAAGTCGACCATTTTTGCGCGAGATGAGCTCGAATGCTTGCTGTCCGTTTCAAGGGGCAAACTACTCTGTGGGGTAAAACCTACCTACCCGGAAAATCTCGATAGCATCCGCAGACGACTTTCAATAGACAACGTTGTGGTGCTCATTGGACCCCCGGGAACTGGAAAAACAACCATTGCTCGCATGCTGGTCGACGAGTTTCGATTGGCGGATCCGCCTGCTAAACTCCATACGATCAGGGAGCCTGAACACCTAAAAATCGTTCACGAAACCATCAATGCCCCTAACTCCCATGTATACTTTGTTGAAGATCCCTGGGGACAAGGAAAACTCGACTACAAGGCTCGCTTCTTCACGACGGAACTCGCTCCGCTGCTGAACAGAGCCAGAGGAGGAAAGACGTTTATCGTGACCTCACGCTTAGCTCCCTACCGCGAAGCGATCGAAGACCGGACCGATTACCTTAAATGGGAAATAGTAATCGACGAGAAATCCTATTCGTCCGCCGCTTATCGCGAGCTCTACGAGCGTCAGCTGGGAGACTGGGGCAAAAGTGCCCGGTTGAGAGCTATGGGAGTAATCGGTGCGGCGCTCAAGTATTTGGAGACACCTTACTCGGTGGTCTTCTTCTGTGGCGAATTAAAAAAGGACGCTCATAAGAATTGGGTCAACGAACACCAAGCCATAGAACTCGCTAGAAAGTCCAATATCCAAGTATTTGGCAAGCGACTCAAAGAACGGATTATTGATGTTGGCCGTTCTGAGATAGTTTCGGCAATCGCAATTTGGGCTCAACTAACTGCTAATGGCGATTTCATATCCGCACAAGACGCGAAACAGCTCCGACGATGTCTAAAGGACGGGAAGCTTTCTGACGTCCCTGACGTGGAACTCTTTTTTAATTATCTAACGACTTCTCGCTGGTTGCAGGAACGAGAAGGCGGATTCGTTGTCACCCCCTCCGTTATGGAAGCTCTTAAATCCCTATCTACTACGAGGCGGGCCGACTTCGAGGACACCATGATCGCCCTTATACGTAGTTGGAGTGCTCAACAAGAGTTCTACTCCATTCTTCTCTGCTTGCGCGAAGCCAAGTGGGATGATCCACTGATTGCCTCTGACGCGGCTCAGCCCTTCGATTCATACTTGGTCTCTCTTGCAGTCAAGGCCGAACCTAGAAATTTCATTTGGGCGTTTAGAGAACTCGCTGATTATTCAACCACCAACCACCCCGCAGCCGAGCTTGCGCGGTTTCTCCGAATCGAACACCGGAAAACTGGAGATTGGTTCAATCCGCCTATGTGGACGCGACCTAGCCCATCTGCCGAGTCGGTCAAACAAATCGGAGTAAACCCCGACTGCATAATTTGCGCGAAAAAGTTTGTCACAGTTCATTTGACCGATGGAATCGCTCGGAACATTCATGGTTTTTTATATCCGCGCGAAGAACTGCTTGCCTTTTTAAAGCAATTTGACTGGCCGTTGATCGAATGGTTTCAAGCTGCCTTGGCTGACGTCTTGGAAGATCCTCGAGAGTCGACATCTTATCTGTTTAAGTGCATGCTGGACTTGGCCCCAGCTGAAATTGACGGGCTGATCGTCGAAGCGGCAATAGCGTTGAGGGCATGTGACTCAGATCAGGATCATTCCCCTGACGAATATTGGCGTTGGTATTTTGAAGGGGAGACCGACGCATGGCAGGAGCCCACTGACATGGAGGACGAAACTTCATATTACGTCTGTAAGTCATTGGCAGCAGGGGTTGATCGAAAATGTGAAGAGCAGGGTCACACTTGGATTATTGGGCACACCTATGAGGCGGAGCTTTTCAATGCTTGGTCTAGTCTGATCGATCGCGAGACTAACTTGGCAGCGAGGCAAGCCTTTGTGAAATTGTGCGAAAAGTATAGTCAAACAGAGGCCGCAGCCGGCGTCGTTCTCAAGACACCTGATTCATCTTTCTTTGGATGGGCGGTGAGGACGCTCCTTTCTCCAAATTTCAAAATTGATAGATCCGCGAAATGGGCGCTGCTAACCATTGTCAAATGCAGAGATTTTTTGGGATTTTTGCGGTCGGAATCTGGTCATCGATTTGTGTCCGCTGTGGCGCTGCTCGGTTTCCTCGCGCTGCAGAAACATGAGAGGCACGGCGACGAAGAAGCGCCCACCTCAGAAAAAGCCGATCCATTCTTTAGTTTCGAGACTTTGGCAAGTCACATTGTTGAATCGCAGAAGAAGTCGCTCATTGCGTGTAGCAAGCAAATAGGTCTGGAATTCGCAATTGCCGAAAGTGAAGTCGACTTGGAGTTCTTGGCTCTTCTTGCGAAGGAATGGCCCGAGATTCCCGCCATCTATGCTTTGGAAGCAATCGCCGAAAATGGCGGTATTCTATACCCGCTCATTGAACGATTTCTTCATTCTGAAGACAGTATGATTCGAGTGCGGGCGTGGGTTCTTTGTAAATCCCGTAGACGTCACCTCCTTGAGGCCCTCAAGGATACGCACTACGGATGTCGCAAGGTCGCTCTCGATCGACTTTCTACCGCTCCGAGTCCGGTTGAATTGAACGCGATTATGGAGCTGGTTAACGACCCAAGTGCCTATGTTAGAGAGCGACTCGCCAATCAAGTCGGCGAAAACGGACTTCGAGAAGGAATTCCTGCCCTCGTCAAGCTGCTGTCGGACAAACGCGACTATGCAGATCGTCAAGAAAACGGCGAGGAGCGAATCTTCTCCGTGGCGAGAAAAGCCTGCGACTCGCTCCAAAAGCTTTCTCCGCTTGAGAAGGAAACTTTGGGCTTGCTTCGTTCTTTTTTGGAGGGATGCGAATCAAGTAGCACGGACCCGGTCGTTCATGTAAAAATTTTTGAGATTTTGGAACGTCATCCATCCTCGGACAATACGGAGTTTTGTTCCCGTTACATTGACTCAATTTGGCTGGGGTCAAAGTGGAATACTCTTGGCGGAATCGTCATCGTCCAAAGCTGCCTCAGTGCTGTTTGCACACACCTTAGTCAGGAACCCGGACTGGCAAGGAGTGTTGACTTCTCAAAGCTAATTCAGTTTGCCCATTGGAAAAACGACGAATCTGGCATTGTAGCCTTTTCGTTGGCGGCACTCGCTCTAGCGTATGAAGACGATTCTGTCGATCTCTCTTCTGTGCTGGCCATGGACTCCTTCTCAGCGCAGAGAGGCCGACTGCTGTGCAGTTTTTCCAAAAAGCTCCGAACGGAGAGGCCGTCCGACTTGAAGAAATACTTGTCCGACGAATATTCTTTTTTGTCATTCCTTCAATGGGTAGACAACAGCGCTGGCAAAGCGTTTTCGGATTTCTCCGCTGCACATCCAGCTTTCTGCCCTTGGTTAGACTCGTTGGATAATGGCAATGACTTAGACAAAATTCTATGTGCGGCGACAAAAAATCTCATTTTGTCGGTCGAATCTCCCGTGAGTAAGGTTTTATCATCTTTGTAAGTCAAGCCTCTAGGGATAATTTTTCATGCCCTGCAACAACTCTCTCCCCAGATACGATTAGGATTCTACATTGAGGGATTCAAGGTAGTCCCAAACCGCCTCTAAGATGCGGTCGGCCTCATCGGGATCGGATTCACAGAGCCGACGAAAGGAGCGGACACAGCTAGCATGTGGAGCAGTGATCTTAGTCATACGTTCGATATCCGCCTGCCCCCGGTCCCGTTTCCTTTGTGTTGATGCCGTTTTCCAGTCGGCATAAGCACGAGAGAAATCGATCAATATGCGTGCCCGCTGTTTGAGTAGGTGCTCCCGGATGTCCAGTTCAAAAAAGGCAATGGTGACCAATGCGCGCAGACGTGTCTTTCCTTGCTTGTGACAGGGCATGGGAAAGATGCCTTCAAAGGTGAAAACTTTCTCAGGATTCTGGTCAAGAGTGCCGAGCGGATACAGCAGATAGGCATCCTCATCGCGGTAGTTCTTTGGATGATCTTCTCCCGCGATGCTACTACCGGCTATTGGGAAAAAGTCACTCTTGAGATTGCTGTTGCAGGTCTTACACGAGGTGAGGTAGTTCCAAGTATGATAAGCCAACAGATGGTAGCCTGGTCGTTCTTGGCCTGATGGCAGGGAAAAGGGAAACTGTTTTTTCTCCAGAATCTTCGGAGTCGGCCAAGCTTTGGCGTTACCCTTGGGCCGGTAATGCTCCACGTCATGCTCGATCTTGCTGTTCTCCAGTTCACGTTCGCAGAAGGCGCACTTGTTGCCTTGCAACTTCATATAGACCGCTTTGATTTCCGACCAGATGCCAGAAGCTTCTTCGTAACGACCTAGATTCTTAAATGTCGCTGTTCGCTGCGCCGCCCTAGTAAGCCAAGTTGGCTCCAAGTCGTTGATGGCCTGTTCCAATGCATTGGCTGTGACCGAGTAGCGAACCATAGTGGAATGTATTGAGGACAGATTCTAGCGACCTTTGCGGGTGGATTGCGGCTTTTTTTTCGCAGCGGCCAACGTCTTGGACGAACCGGGGATAACTGGACGTTTCCTGCGCTTTACGGCGGGCGAAGATTTGTCCGCCGCTAGGGATCGGGCCGGATTTGTGAGTAATTTAAGAGCCTGGACCACTCGCTCCGCTCTCGGTGCTCCGGTATCAGTGATGATGGAAGTAATTTGTTCAGTAATGGCAGGAGCGCGCGTGCTTGGCAAATCAAAATAGGAACTCAGTAACACCTGCTCGGCCGTGTGGCCATGCACACTTTCCTCATACTGCTTGATAGTGCATGCTCCTGGGGACTGTTCCTCTACGATGAAAATATTCTTCGGCTCAAGTGTGCCGGTGACTATGGGACTGTGCGTCGTGAAGATGAACTGAATGTTCGGCAAGGCAGTAGCCATCATAGGCACCACAGTGCGCTGCCAGGCCGGATGCAGGTGCAGATCAATCTCATCGACCATGACGATGCCGCGGTTAGCCACTAATTTTTTTCCTGAAGGGCAGCCCATACAGACATGATAAAGCATGTCGGTGACCCAGCCTACGTAAGCCTTGTAACCATCAGAAAGCGCGGGGAATGGCACATCTTGTTCGCCATGCCGGAACATGAATTCACCATTAGCGATATCTCCCTTGAAAGAGAAAGGCGTGGGCAGTAGCTTGTTGATGAGATTCACTACTTGGGTGTAACGGCCCTTGTTCTCTGTCTTAAGTGAGGGGAGCCAAGCAGTAAGTGGGATGAGCGAGACGTGGTCCTCAAACAGACTGGCCACCCGTTGATAGCGCAAGTGGCGACTGCGTTTGCGGGTCGCAGAATCGAAATTGTCGGAACTCTCTACCCGACGTGTTGCGCCGTAGCCAACGAAGAAAAATGCGAGCGTGTCGTCATGATACATGCCATCCCACAAGTTTTTGTCAGTCTTCGTATCGGGTTGGACAAATTCTGTCGAACCCCTGCGGATCACCCGGCTCGTCAATGTGACCTGCTCCGGCATCTGTTCGACATGGGCGAAGTCTTGCTCATGAAAAACTACCTTCAGTGTGACCGAGGCATCCTTGGCAAATGTCTTTCCAGTGCGCCGGACAAGGGAATAAGGCACATATCCCGCGCTTTCAATGACTGGCGTGAGAAGGCCAAGAGCGATGGCGCGCAGAATAGTGGACTTGCCGCCGCCGTTGTTGCCCAGCACCAGATTCACATTTGGCAGCGCCAAGGGCTGGCCTGCTTCGTTGACGGGCAGGTCAGGATGATTCAACTCGAAGCCAGCAGTGGTGATCGTCCGCAGACTGATGATTTCAACTTTTTGGACATACATGGCAGCTGCAAAAATAGATTCGTAAAATTATCAGGTATCAAGCAAAACGTCAACACGGTAGCGACACCCATTTTGGGGCGGGACCGAAAGGCTTTGCTCCATGCGACCTGTGTTACGGGCGTCAACGTTGTCGTGCGCTTGCTGATGCCATTGCATTGGAGTATGTCCACTTCGAGCCATGAAAAATCCGTGTGGGCGTTGAGTCGGCAGTCCTTTCCGAACCGGACTCAGAAAAGCTTTCGACCTCTATACCATGGCGAATGGCTCCCATCCGGTTCAATCGGTGGCCGCACGGTGCGCTTGAATCCGCGCTGCCAGTGAACTAGAACTGCAGTATGCTTGGGGAGGCTGCGCAGAACGTGCGGCTTGATCTTGTGCTCCTCAAGCTTTGAAAAAATTGCTGGATTGGCCGTCAGCGGGGTATCCCCAGGATTTTTTTATGACAGTCTTGCCAAGGAACTCCGCGATCATCGCACGCTTCCCACCCCCGCTCAAGGCTTTGGCCAGTTGCACTGCGGCGAGGGTCTGCTGCGGCTTTGGGCGAGGCGGCGCAGATTTGGTGAGCTCGTCTAGTTGGGCGTCGGTGACGTCGAGATCGTTGAGGTAGTGCGCTTTCCTCGCCAAATCTTCATCGCTTGCCTCAGAAAGATGTCCGACTGCATTTTAGCTCTTGCTTAATTAAGATTGTGCTTAAATAATAATTTGTGCTCAGTCTGGAAGCCATCGCCGATCCCACTCGCCGCCGCATCGTGGAGCTGCTAGCGCAGCGTGACCGCACCGTCGGTGAAATCGTCACGGAGTTCGAGGTGAGCTCACCGGCGATCTCGCAGCATTTGAAAGTGCTGCGCGAAGCCGGGCTGGTGAATTCGCGCGTTGAGGGCCAATCCCGAATTCAGACGCTCAACCCTGCCGGGCTGGATGAGATCTCTGTCTGGCTCGAGCGCACTCGCAGTTTCTGGAGCCATCGGCTTGATGCTCTGGAGCAGGCGCTGCGTGCCGAGGACGGGCGCAAACCCAAGCAAAAGAAACCGGCTGTCTGATCCTGATTTTTGCTTCATGAGCTCTTCATCCCATCCCACCGTCCGTATCATCCGGCATCTTCCATTTTCCGCCGAGCGCGTTTTTGAAGCCTGGCTCGATCCGGCTTTCGCTGCGAAATGGCTCTTTGCCACCCCGGACGGCGAGACGATCCGCGCAGAGGTCGACCCACGTGTCGGCGGACGCTTCACCTTTACCGAGCGCCGTGGCGGGGAGGACGTGGAACATGCAGGCGAATATCTCGAAATCACCCGTCCGAGCCGACTCGTCTTCACCTTTGGCCTGCCGAAAGATTCTTCTGACGTGAGCCGCGTGACGGTGGAGATCGAAGCGCGAGGGAACGGCTGTCTGCTCACCCTAACACAGTTCGTGGACCCGCAGTGGGCTGCCTACAAACATCGTTCTCAGTTTGGCTGGATCAACATCCTCGAAGGTCTCGCCGCCAACTTGGGCGACCCACAGGCAGAGACCAACCGCCAGTTTGGCGACTCCGCCACCCCAGGCGAGGTGCGCTTCGTCCGGCGTCTTCCCGGCCCCATCGAGCGCGTGTGGGCATACCTCACCGAGACCGAGAAGCGGCGTCAATGGTTCGTCGGCGGCCCGATGGAATTGCGTGTCGGCGGGCGTGCCGATCTGCTCTTCCGCCACAGCTTGCTTTCACCGGATGAGGAGCCGCCGGAAGAATGCCGCGAAGTCCACGACCCGGGCGTGCCTATGACGGTGCGCGTCACTCGTTGCGAAGCCCCGCATCTGCTCGGTATCACCTGGCCGGGCGAGAGCCCGGAGCAGGAATCCGAAGTCGTCTTCGAGCTTTTTCCGCAGGACGAGGATGTGCGTCTCGTGCTCACTCATCGCGGCCTGCCCAACGACGTTGAGCGCGCCAACGTCAGTTCAGGCTGGCACATCCATACGGCCCTCCTTCACGCGCGCCTCGCCCACAATACCCCGCTGCCGCTGTGGAGCGCCCGAGACCTGCTAGCAGCCAAATATCAAAAGCGCCTGGGTGTCAGCTGAGCCGCTCCCTCCTCAACCCTATTGACTCAACCATGACCAACAACGACCACGGAAGCTTCGGAGACACAGGTGAAGTCGTCTTCGTCCGCACCCTGCCCGGTCCCATTGAGCGGGTGTGGGAATACCTCACCGATCCTGCCAAGCGCGCTCTCTGGCTCGCGGGCGGTTCCATCGACCTGCGCGTTGGTGGTCAGGTTCATCTCGAATTTCACCACGACAGCCTCACCCCACATGAAGAAAGTGTGCCAGAAAAATACCGGGAGCTTGTAAGGGAAGGTTGCGGCTTCACAGCGGTCATCATACGCTGCGAGCCGCCGCGTCTGCTCAGCCATACCTGGGGCGAGGCGGATGGTAGCGAGTCAGAAGTCACTTTCGAACTCACCCCGCTGGGAGATCAGGTGCGCCTCGTGCTCATGCACCGCAAACTGCCGGAAGATCGCGATAATCGGATCAGCGTCTCCGCTGGCTGGCACATCCATGTGGCCATTCTCATCGCCAAGCTTGAAGATTTTGTTCCTCCACCGTTCTGGGAAACACACACGCGACTGGAGGACGAATATGACTGTCTTATCGGCTGAAGACATAACTCGATACGGTCCTACACTAAGCTACCATGAAGACAAACACCTGCATCCTCGAGATGGCAATCTTGCGTTCATGCAATGAGAACCAGTCCGACAACGGACCATACTATTCACTCTGAACGAAGACACTCTGACCATGTTTGCTGATCACGGCGCATATATTGCTGAAGCTCCTGAAGACCTCCGCCCACTGCTGATTCAAGTGCGTGCCCAACTTGCCCTAGCGCTGCCTGACGCCGAAGAAGTCATCGCCTTTAAAATGCCTGGGTTTAGGATCGGGAAAACCATCATCGCGGGTTATGCTGCGTTCAGCAAACAATGCGGTCTCTATCTGTCTCCTTCGGCCATCAAGTCGCATGCCAACGACATTGCTGCGGCTGGACTCAAGTCTACCAAGACTGGCGTTACGTTCTCGCCGAGTCATCCAATCCCTGACGGCCTCGTTAAGGAGCTCGCCCTGGCTTCCAGAAGGGATCAAAATCTCTGAGCGTCCATAAGCCTCGTCCTCCCCGTCGGAGCATGAGCTTTGAGGATCCGAAGATCCAACTGAAATGATGAAAACTCCCAAAACCCATAAATTGAAACCTTTGAAACCAAAGGTTCAAGCTGCGATTTAAAACAACAACACTCAATAGCAATCCTTTAACGACATCATATCATGCCCGTAAAGAAAGACGAAAACGGAAAACGTTGGGTTGAGATGGAATTGATCTTGCCTGGCACCCCCGATCAGGTGTGGCAGGCGGTCGCCACCGGCCCCGGTGTCAGCGCTTGGTTCACCCGATGCCATATCGAGGAGCGCGTCGGCGGCACCGTCCAATTTGACTTCGGCCCCAATGGAACGTCCACCGGCGAGGTGACGGCATGGCAACCACCATTCCGTTTCGGTTATGTCGAACGCGAGTGGAGCGAGGGCGCACCACCCTGTGTGACCGAGATCACGGTGACCCGGAGGCCAGACGGCAAAAGCGTTTTCTGTATGGTCCATTCACTGGCCACATCGACCGACGAGTGGGACGAGTCGTTGGAAAGCTTCGAAAGCGGCTGGCCCGGCTTTTTCGAAGTGTTGCGCCTCTATCTCGCGCACTTTGCGGGCAGCAAGGCAGCTTCTTTCCTTGTCGTGGCGAGTGCCAATTCCCCGCAGGCCGTAGTCTGGAAGCGACTGACCGAAGCGCTGAACCTTGACGCAGCGAATTTCGGCGATGAACGGACCACTGATTCGCCAGAGAAACTGACCGGCACAATCATGCGCGTGGAGCAAAGTGCTCAAGAGCGCTATATCCTGCTGCGTTTGACTGCGCCCGTGCAAGGTATTGCTCTGATTGGAACCTTCGGCGACGACAAAGCGGCCAACGCCAGCATGACCCTCTATTTATACGGCGACGATGTCGAGCAACGGTCTCGATCAAGTGAGTCCAAGTGGGGGGAATGGCTCTGTGAAACCTTCAAGCAGCCTGCGGATCAAGATGGCCGATACACCCCCTGAGAGCCGATGAAGTCTCAGAAGATGCCTCTCGAGAACCACCTGGAGACGGTTCCGTCTGGTTCAATCGGCGGCAGCAAGGTTCTCTTGAACCCTCGCTCGCAATGCACGAGCACGGCGGTGTGCTTGGGTAGGCTACGGAGGATGTGCGGTTTGATCTTGTGTTCTTCCAGTTCTGAAAAACTGCTGTTTTGCCGCCCTCCCGAATACCCCCACGATTTCTTGATGACCTTTTTCTTGCCGAGAAAATCGGCGCTTTCGTTGGCCCCTTCCTCGTCTGCGGCGCGGAAGATCATTCGATTGCGGAGGTTGAGGGTAAGGACGCGGGCCTTCTCGCGACCCAATGGAGGGATGAATGAACTGGAGGATTGCGCTGCCGCGACGACGGTTGCGCGGGCTTCGCGGATGACGTCTACGCAGTTGTAGTCGCTCATGCCGTCTTCACTCGCCGTCATGAACCGTTGGGCCTCATCAGCCCATAGAATCAACAGATTGTCGTCTTTGCGCTCTTCCTTTGGTTTGTCGAATCTTCGAAGAACATGGGTGTAGAAGAGCATTTTGAGGAATGTATTAACGTAGCGGCGTTCGGTCTGGAATTTCTGTGGCATAGCAATGCAGATGATCTTTCCACGGTCGATGTCCGAAAACTCAAACGTGTTTTCCGTGGGGCAGAACACTTGAGCAATCTCAGGGGTGAGGAAGTATTGCAGATAGTTGGCAATGGTTTCTTTGACGCCTCCGATTTGTTCGGGTGGTTGGCTGAGGAAACGGTGACGGAAATGCTCCGAAAGAAGTCGGCGGCGTTCAGTCGGTTCCGCATCGGAAAGATCGTCTAACGCCTCTTCCATATCGGATTGATTGAGCAGGAAATGATAGACGTTTTCCAACGTCACATCGGCACCGATTTCGTAGAGGACTTCCAGAGCGGCGGCGATGTGGGTGTGTGCCTGGTTTCTGAAAAAACCTTTGTCACCCTGTTGGCCAAGGCTGGAGGCGGTATCCACGACGAACTTGGCATACGTGCCGAAAGGGATGCCTCGGTCAGAGGTGAGATTGAACGTGTGCGAAGGCGTCCATTCGGCGGTTGGTGAGTCTGGGCGCACTTGCAGCAGGATCAGGTCGCTCTCCCTGTGGAAGTGGCGGGTCATTTCCTTGAGCGTTTCCCAATACAGTCCCTTGTCATCAATGCAAATGCCGCCCCAGCCCGGTGAGTTCGTGAAGACTTGGTAGAGCAACGGCGTGATACCGGAGCGCGTCTTGCCTGAGCCAGTGTCACCGGTGATCAACCACCCTCGGCAGAAATCTTCAGTGGTCCAGGTGATGCCCCGAAGTTTCACAACGATGGTTGAGCGAGGCGAACTTTTGTTGGTGACGATGAATAGTATGAACAATGCGATGATCACGCCGCCTGACAATGCCGCAATGTGCCAAGGTTCTGACAGATTGGCATAGCCAGACCAACCGGCGGCAACGGCCAATGCCGCGATGGATGGGCGGAGGACTACCATAAATAAATGCCAAGTATCAATCCGGCGGTGAAAGTGACGGCAGCCGTGATCGAGAGCGATGTGATATTGAACACCCGCAATTGTCGATGGGTGCTGGTAACCAGTCGAAGCTCCTGTGTCAGTTCGGAGGCGTGCTTAGTGAAACCTTTGCTACGCTGGTCAAGGAACTCCATAGTCGAGCGGAATTCCTCAAAGCGTAATGGTGTAGTGTCTGTTTTGCGTTCGCGGAGGGAGGCGACATACAGGTCGAATAGTTCCAAGCAGGCCAATGCCGGATCGCCATCGGCAATACCGTATTTCTGTTGCCAGCGAATGACGCCAGCACGCACTTCGTTAAGTGGACCCTCCTCATGCATGGGAGCTGGATGACGGAGGTTGAGGAAGCAAGACTTCACGATGCTCGTCCACAGCGGTGTTGAAGCTTTTCTGCCAGTTCTTTAAGCGTTGGCGGTCCACCAAGTTGAAGGCCGGATGGCCGAACGCGGCAGTGGCGGTGAGATTGTGCTGGTTTAGCGCTGCAACCAGCCAATCATACATCTTCGGCATGGTGATTTCGCGGGCATGAAGCTCGTCCATCAGGTGACTGCGTGTCCGGCTTTTCTCATAAAGGACGAAATGTTCGCTATGCGCCTGGTTCTTGACGATGACATACTGGCATCGGTTGCCCAAGGTTTCGGCAATGAGCTTGGCCTGGGTCACGCTGTCGGCCTCGTGATTGACCGGGATGACCAGCGTCAAGCGGGCATCCATGCCGTCCAAAAGATCGAAGGCGGAAACTTCGGCGAAGTAGTCGAGGATCAGATCGGTGGATGCGGCTCTGCCATCCATCACCACCAAACTAGATGCTTCTACAGCAGCGAACAGTGAATCCAATCCACGAGGATCGTTCAGATCAACGAAATCCGCTTCGAAATGGTAACGCTTGAGCGTGGAATTTTCGTTGTCGGTGTCAATCGCTTGGTGAGGCACTTTCTTGTCCTTGAAGTATTGGACAAGGTTCGTGGCGAAGAAGCTTTTTCCAACGCCACCTTTGCCGTTGAGGATGATGACAAGCCGTTTGGACATGATATTGGCGGATGAGGTGGTTAAGGGAGTTCAGATGCTTGAAGGATCGGCGATTCTTGGGCCTTTGCTGCGAGCTGGCATGGTCGTGTCGGAGGCCTTCAAATCCTTTTTCGCAGGAGGCGTGCTCGGGCGGACGCCTGTGCGATCTGGCGGCGGTGGAGCTGCCTCAATCTGTTCGGACAGATTGCGAATGAACGAGCGGCGTCGGCTCTTGCGAGCGGGCCTTTGTTCGATCACCTCACGATAGAAACGCGAGAGCGTGTCGAGGGAGACCTTGGCCTGCACGGTGTGCAGAATATTCGCGATTGTTCGGTAGGAAGCGCCCTTGCGGCGCAGCGTGGCGATGCTTTCGCGGTGGGGCATCAGGAGCGTGTAGCTTTGCGGTTCCGGTGGCGTGTAGCTGGCGGCGGCTTCCGCAACAACGCGCTGATGTTCGACGGTTGAAGGTTCAGTGTTCATGGCGTGTCTGATGGATGATTTTGTGCGTCGAATTCCTACCGGAAGATAGGGGTTAGGCGTCTCTTGTTTATTCGCGATGTCCATGATGACATCGCGTCCGAAAAAGTTTGTTCCCGTTTGGGAGCAGCTTCCACAAATGTGGGAAATTCCTCCGCGCTGTGCTGCGGTGCGCTACCGGCACGTGTTCAGCTTTTGCGGAGATTTGTTACAACGTTGATTGTGGTCGGGCGGGGATTAGCCTTCTCGCCAAATGCTCCAGTAGGTTTTTATTCTCCGGGCAAAGCAGCCGACTTCTTCAGCATAGATGCGGGCTCCAAGCCGACGTGCCTGAATTTGAAGATCCTGGACACGATTCATGAGAAGGTTGTCAAAGGCATCATAGACTTCCTGTGAAGAGATCTGCCCTGCGTTTTCTTTCAGTTTTTCCCGGAGCACTATGAGATCGTGCTCCTGACCGAGGATTTCGCCTAGTGCATGAACCTGATCGCGAAACGGCTTGAGCAAAGGAGGCCACAGGTCTCGCAACAGTTGCATTTGATATCCGAAATCTTTGACGCGTTTGCGCCAATCATGAAAGCTGGGTGTCAGCTTTTCCTGATGGGCTTCCTTCATGGCTTTCCGACCACATCGGTAGGATCGGCGAAGTCCTTTTTCGATCAGTTCGAACTCTGGGTAGCCAGGAAATTTTAATTTCTCCAGCCGGACACGCCCCTCTTGTGCTTCCTTTAGCACCGCTGACAGCTTTCGTTTGATCTCCGGCTTTGAGGTGACTTGATGGTGTGCCTGCAAAATAGAACGTAACGGCTCAAAGGGGCGTGCTCCTTTCGTGTCTCCTTCGACCACCACGCGGAAGGCGTCGGCGCGTGCTGTCACGTCTCGGAGATCGGACAGCGAAGCTGCCATATTGCGAAATGCTGCATTCTCCCGTTTGAACACTTCCGGGCAGGTGGGGCGCAGTAGACGAACAACGGCGCGGACACGTTTGCATCTCTTCCGGGCTTCATGAATAGCTGTTTCCTGATCTTCTAAATTCAGATCATCGCATAGTTTGATTGTCTGTTCGATCAGCACTCGACGAAGTCCAGAGCCTGTTTGTTCATGCTGTTCGAGTCGAAATCCCACTTTAATAATTCGCATGGAAGCGAGCAATTGACTGGCTTTTTTTCATGGAAGTCAAGGGTGCCGCCTAGTCTTCCCGCTGCGGCCTGCAAAAACGGCTGACGCCATCGAAGCCCTGACGTTCGTCCCAACATAACAGCAGCCTGATTGTCATTCACACACTCGCGTTTCCCACTGATGAGGCGCAGTTCTACTACCGATTGTGGCCGTGCATTCTCTGAAACTTGCGCCGGTTCAGGAACAGAGTTCGCCCGAATTGGTGGGAAGATTGGCATATGTTGTCCCCCAAGACTCAATACAACCTCAAGAATGCCAAAGCGTATTTTGAGGAACACTTGTGTGTGGGTGACTATTACAGCGAAAATCAAGCGGTCGCGGGCGAGTGGGTTGGTGAGGGAGCGCGTTCACTTGGCTTGTCTGGTGTGGTTCATGCCCAAGCATTTCTGGCGCTTTGTGAAAACCTTGATCCGCGCACGGGAGAGAAATTAACGGCTCGACGCAAGAACATGCGCAGAGTGATTCATTCCGACGGATCAAAGAGCAACGTTGCCAACCGCCGGGTGTTCTTTGATTTTACCATTTCACCCCCCAAGTCCGTTTCCATTGTGGCGCTGATATCTGGCGATGAGCGTGTGCTGGAGTCTCATGACCGGGCAGTGCGGCTCGCCATGCAGGAACTGGAACATTTTGCCTCCACTCGTGTGCGCCTCAATGAAGAGTCTTCTGACCGAACCACGGGGAATATTGTAGCGGCTGTGTTTCGGCATGAGACGTCACGTGCGCTCGACCCACATTTGCACAGCCATTGTGTCGTATTCAACGCCACCTTCGATGCCGTGGAGGAGCGATGGAAGGCGTTGCAGAATTACGAGATGCTTCTGGCCCGAAAGTATGTCGAAAACGTCTATTATCACGAATTGGGTCGCGATCTGAGGCGATTCGGATACGCTATCAAGAACAAGGCTCGTGGTGATTTCGAGATTGAAGGCGTGCCGGAGTCGTTGTTGCAGACATTTGGCAAACGTCGTCGCGAGATCGATGATCAAACACGCGAACTTCTCTCCAAATTACCGGAATTGACGACTCGTAATCTGGGGGAAGTGCGTGAACACATCGCCCACAACAAGCGTGCATGGAAAACGCATGACGTGAGTTCCAATATGTTGCGAGAATGGTGGGCGAATCAGGTGGGAAATCAGGAACGCGATGCGCTGTCCAGATTGACTAAGAGTGCATCCGACGATGTTGCGATGGATGAGACTGCCGCACTTCGTTGGGCGGAGGACCATCTTTTTGATCGAAAGTCTCTGGTGCGCGAACATGAATTGTGGAGTTACGCGCTGGAGCGAGGCCGAGGCGAATCATTTACACTTGAGCAACTCCAGGACGCGACGCGCAAGGCTGACTATCTTCGTGACAAAAAGAACCCCAAACGGCTGACAACACGTCCTGTCTTGCAACGTGAATGGGACATCGTTTGCATTTCCAGGGAAGAAGTAAATTCCCATGCGCCTTTCGTCTCGTCATGGAATGGTCATGCCGCCCTTGATGCTGCGCAACAACGTGCTGCCCGACGAATTTTGGGGTCGCGTGACTTGGTGACCTTGTTTCGCGGTGGCGCAGGCACCGGCAAGAGTTTCACTCTGAGGACCGTGTTTGACGCCTTGCGGGAGCACGGTCGCGTGGTTCAGGTGCTTGCCCCACAGCGCCAGCAGGTGCAAGACTTGGCGCAGGATGGCATGATTGGCAGCCAGACTGTCAGCGAATTCCTGACACGGCAGGATATGGCCAAGGGAACGGTCGTAGTCATTGATGAAGCCGGGCAAATTGGCGCAAAGCAGATGCTCGACTTGATGACGCTGGTGCAACGCCACCGTGGGCGGTTGATTCTCTCAGGTGATACGCGACAGCATGGCGCGGTGCAGGCGTCGGATGCGCTTTGGGCGATTGAGAAATTCGGACGACTGCGTGTGGCCGAACTCAACGAAATCAGGCGACAAGATCCCGCGCTTGCCCATGATGAAGCTGAGCGCAAGTGGATCACCGAATACAAGCAGGCCGTGAAGGAAGCGGCTGAGGGCAAAATTTCCCGTTCTTTTGAGAGGCTTGAGGACGCCGGGATGATTGTGGAATGCACACTGGCCAATCAGCAAGAAAGGCTTGCACAGGACTATCTGGAACTCACACGGGCAGGGCAGTCAGCCTTGATCGTGTCGCCCACTTGGGGCGAGATTCACCGGGTCAACGACCAAGTGCGCTGCACGCTCCAAGCTGAAGGACGAATTGGCCGGGATGAATGGAACATCACCGCATTGACGGCGGATGACCTGACGGACTCTCAAAAGCGGGATGCCCGTTATTACACAGAAGATTCAGTGGTAGTCGTCAACCAGACCGTGGCCGGGCTGAGCAAGGGAACTGCCGGCAAGCTGGTTGCCATGACGCGCACGGGCGTGGTCATTGAGGCGGCGGGCCGCATCCGCACCATTCCCCACGGCAAGGTGGGCCATCTCACCGTATGCAAGGGGCGGGAACTGGCCTTGTGCAAGGGGGACAAGATTCAACTCAAAGCAAACGCGATGGCGGTCGCGGGAGAGCGTGTTTCCAATGGCGAGCTTGTCGGTGTCAAAAGCGTGGAAAACAACGGGAGCATTCATCTTGAGGACGGGCGCGTCCTGCCAGCTGCATACCGCCAGTTGGGGCGCGGTTACGCCGTCACGTCCTATGCTTCCCAAGGGAAGACGGTGGATCATGTGTTGTTCTCTGACTCTTCCGTGAAAGCGGCCATCAACGACCAGCAATGGTATGTGACTATTTCACGCGGGCGCAAAGGCGTGCGCATCTTCACGACGGATAAAAAAGCGCTCCACCAGAACGTCGTTCGATGCGGACGCCGTGAACTGGCGTTGGACATCGCGCCCTATCTAACGCTCGCCGCGTTGCCCGATGCCATTCACCCGCTCCCTCGGAAGCGTGATTTTCTTTCCTGGTGCATCAACCTTGGAAAACGGGTTCGCCTTCTGACGTCACTCCTAGCCTCTCAGCGTCAAACCCCACAAGTTAAACTCCAAACCAGCCTCCATGATTAAATCCGATGATGTCACTTCCCGAACACCGGAGCGTTCTAGCTCCCGGAACGTCCCACTGTGCTGGCAGCGTGAACCGAACAGCCCGACCTTGCGCGTGGAGCTTGAGGACGGAAGCATGTTTGTGTTTCCCTACATTCACTTAGCCTATGCTGTCCTGAAATCCAAAACCGAGCCGCATGAGATGACTGTGGTTTTCGCAACCCATGAAGTGCGCATGGAGGGACAGCAGTTGCAAAAGCTGCTGCTGGCGCTGCAAAAGAATGCCTTGGAATCCGTGCGCTTCCTTCCGTCAAGGCAGCAACCGCTTGCAGAGGAAGACGCGGTTTGGCTGACCACCTTGGCGGTTGAAGTGAACACGAAGTAGTCTGCTTTTGATCGCCGCCCATGAAATCGGGATTTATTGTAGGAGAAGCCCAGTGGGATCATGGAATGCACGTTGGTGATCAGCAGGATTAGTCCGCCCACTATTACCTGAAATTCCGTGAGCCATGTAAACTTCTTTCGAAGGGGGCTGCATGCACCGCTTCGGACCAATTTTTCAAAAGCTCTATATCGGATTTCCAGAGGCGAAGACGCGTGGTCTGTCGAGCATTCCGACGCACAACTTGTTTGCGACGTCCCAAGGACCCCATACAAAGCAATAAAGTAGTCGAATGCCCTACTCCACAAAGACAAGGATGTCTTCAACTGGTCTCCTGGTGGAGGAGGGTGAAAAGCCGTCGGGATCCGGCCGACCAATTCCGAGCAGCATCACCACAACCTCAGAATCATCCAGCGCGCAAAGACTGCGGATCTCTTTGTTGAATGAGGGCAACTCTGGAAAGTTTATAGGTAGTGAAGACAACTCTACGCACTCCAGCGCGAGCATAAAATTCATGCACGCTAGGGAGGCGTCGATAATAGGGCACTTTATGTCGCGAGAATCAAAATACCCATCATATCGGGCAACGAGCACCATTAGTGCGGGGAAATGGATGCCTTTGGCGCCGAAAGGAATGTTTGCGATGCTGAGAGCCGATTTTCCAGTGTAGTAAAGAAACCTGAAACTTTGTCTATTACACGCAGTAGGAGCCTGCATCGCAGCAGCGAAACATTGCTTAATAATCTCCGGGTCAGGTTTTTCGGGCAAAAAGTGCCTCACGCTTTTGCGCTGGCGTGTTAATTGACAAAATACCGAGAGCGGTATTCGGGATTGCTCCCTTTCGCGGTTTGCAAATAAGGAAGAAGTCTTGTTTGATGGGATATCCGGGCGAACATTTCGATAGTCACTCAGCGACTCTGATTCTGGGAAGTGTGCAAAATACTCGTCGAGCACGGTGACTGCCCAAGTCAGCGTTACTTGATCACATGGCGAATGACCGCCCAGGAAATCAAGTAGGTTGTTAAGATAGTCTTGTCCAAATATTCGTGGCGTATCGCTGCTTGCACTTAAAGCTAGTCCTTTTTCCAGCCGATGAACATCACGTCTAAAGTTGAAATAGGGCAAGACGGCATTTTTCTTCAACCCTTGTTTGAGCGGCTGTCCCAAGGATTGCCATCGGGGTTCGCTCATGCTGCGGATAGAGCCTGCGAGAAAATCAAAAAAGCTTGTTGTCTCATTCCTTTTTTTATCAGCCTCTCTTTCTATCACTCCAGACAGAAGCTCCCTTTGACTCCAGGCTCGCAATACGCACTCCTCCCATGAGTCTTGAGGTGATAAACTAAATTCAGAAAGTCCAATATCACCTAGCAGGGCCTCGTATTTGTGCGCCCAGCCAAGCGCCACAACCGGTATCCCCATTGAGAGCCCCGCGAGGAGGGCGTGGAATCGAGATCCGACCAGTAGATCGAAATGCGAGATCACACCTTTCAATTCCTCAGCACTATGAGTATCCTCGATAGTCGGTATTCCCAACTGTCTGCATAGGTATCGGTCATCCTTGCCACCACCGTTTCGGAACTCGTGTGGCAGCGCAATCAATTGTGCTTCAGGCCTGAGTCTTTCGACCAACCTTATCAACATAGGCAGGTAATCGGATGACCGCTCGTAAGCCCTCATATTGGGGCCTATGCCGATCAATGGTTGATCAGGGTTCAACTGCAGCTCGACAAGGATTTGTCGTCCTCTTTCGTGATTTCCCTTGAAATTCCAAGTGACATCAGGGCTGGTGACATGTTCAAAATCACCGCCCAGATTTTGCAGATGCTGATATGACACGTCATCTCTAGCGCAAACCAAGTGACCGTTAAACAACTCACGGCATTTCTGTTCGATGCCTTGAAAAGGCCCTAACGTTTGAGACAGAAATATCCATGGGACTCCCTGATGTCTTTGTTGCACCTCACGGGCAGAGGCAATGGCGGAATGCTGCCAAGAGACGCGACTGGAGTATGCGAAGCCGCTTAAATCCAAGATTAAATCTACTTTCCCGCCGAAGTCTGGGGACGACTCATTGACCAGAAACTCGCATGGAAGGCGCTGCTCCAGCTCCGTGATGACAGACTTCAACATGGATTCTGCGCCCTTGTTGACAAAACCGGCACCACGTATTCCAATAACCGGAATCGCTACATTCCCTTTCGAGTCCTGAGATTTTCGAGTATTTCTGGCTGCCCTCTCCGGCCACCAAGTCCCCTTATATTGATGATGGGCGAAAGCACTTCTCTCCCCGTGCAGACGGCTGGCATGTAACCTGAGTAAGCCATTAGAGCTGACTTGACCCCAAGGTTGCCCTTCTCCATCTACTAGAATTTCCATTTCAGATGCTTGGCCAAAGAATTCAGGCACTCTCCGATCAAATGCATTAAACGGCCAAACAACTTTCTCTTTCGATGAAGAAAGCCGATCACTTGTTGGGATACTCTCCCAAAATGAAAACGATTTTTGGATCTGCCAGTCAAGAAATGGATGGCCTGGAACTGAGAATAGAAACGCACACTCATCGCCACCCGAAGGTTTCTGTCCACAGCCGAACTGAGCTTTTTCCGGGATTAAGTGGAGGAATGATGCTAGACACGGCATATCGGCATCCGCATATATTCCCCCATGTTGACGAAGGAGACTGAAGCGTAAAATCGTCGTTTGTAATACACCCTGTGGAAGCTCTCGAAACTTTTCCCTTTCCTCCTTCGTTAGACTGCTTAGGGCTTCCTCCAAACGAGAATCATCCCATAGCTGCAATTGGACGCTGGGGTGAAACACTTTCCAGCTATCGACATTGCTGCGCACCCAGGACGGTAGTTCCGTTCCAAACCATAGGGCATGAATCACTGATGGGACATGCGCAGGAAGTGGCCGGGGTGTCTCTGCCGGAGTCAATCGCATTTTGTTATTCTGCCAGCACCTGCCCTCCACCTCGACTGTCTCGGTTCCCCAATCAAACCATCGTAGTTGGAGAAACTTTGATTCTGTTTCTTCCCAACGACCGAGGCAACCCGTGGCATTCCTAGCATAGTATCCGTTGCCGAATAGGCTCAATTGATCACGCCAGTGACAGTGCCTTACCGTGTAACAGCGTTCCGGTTCAGAATGCATTACGGTGTGAATGGCGCGCAATTTTTCTGGAGAAAGCCAATGAGCAGTAACAACGCTGTTACCTGGTCGGGGGAAATTTGAACCATCCCACAATAAACGTTTCGAGGGATGAGCTCGCGCTCCCTTGGCAAGGGCAGCCTTTGTCAGAAGAAGATCTTCACTTCCCTTGGCTGGAATCTGGGATTCATTGACAAGGATTTCTACATAACGACGCGATAGCATGTAGCCAGCGCCACCACTGGCATAATGTTTTGTGGTCAGAAAGTGATGATTTCCAACCAAATCGTGATCACATTCGGCAAGTTCAGCTAGACGGTGCATAGCCACATAAGTGTCATCGTCGCATTTGAACAACCAATCAAATTTCTCATGAAGCAAAGCGTGTCGGAAAAAAGCCAGCACTTTGCTTGGCAGGAACGCGTATTCATCAGACGCGTTCACCACCACTACATCTGGTTCATCAATCAAATTGGCATTTCCTCCTATAAAAAACAACGGCCTGATGCCGGGCACCTCAGGAGTCATCCATGTCTCGCGAACAGCGTCCCTCCTTTCCTTGTATGCGGCACAGCTGCAAATCCCTATGAGAATTCGTGGCGAGGAGGAGGGCAGGCGACTCATGACGATTTATATTTCAACCAGCGTTTCAAAAATTTTTGTCCAGCTTTCTTCGGCCCTCGTCTTCCCGCCCAGTTCCAGACCGCGTTGTCTTGCCGCGAGCGCCATTTCATGACGTAATTCGGGTTCGTAAGCCATCTTGCTCGCATAATAAATGAAATCGCGCTCGTGACGGCACAACCATCCGGTCTTTCCGTGCTCGATCATCTTTTTCCACCCACCTCGATCATCAACAACTAATATGCTGCCACTTGCCATGGCTTCAAAGCCAACCCTTGGCCAATTCTCCGTTGTATCCATCGGTTGAAGGACGATCTTGCAGTTTCGGTAGAAGTCCTGCTGGCTGATCAGCCTGCTGTCACAGGCCGTGGTGATCCACGAAAATGGTCGACCTATTTTGGCTTCACTTTTCGTATCAAATCCTAAGAACATTCCTCGCTTGATTACAGGCGCGACAAAATATTCGTAAATTTGTAGTGTGTTAGCAGAGTACTTATCTGAATCTTGCCGGGAAATCCGACCACAACCAAAAAACTCTTCGCTTCGCTCTTTAACGAAAGGGAAAAGGGTGTCGTCGAAATAGGGAGAAAAAACTTGAAACCGTATGCCAGGATCGCTGTTCAAATTCTTCAGAAGGGGCATATTCGTCTGCATAACATCCTCGTTCTGATAGAGAAATAGACGAATCAATCCTTCACTCATGCGTTGCTTTTCCAGGGCGAACAACCATGTCATGCAGTTGATGAACACTGTGCGTCGCGTGTGCTGAAAAATTACAGGCAAGTGATTGAGAAATTCAGAATTGCAGAAGCCCATGATGACATCGTCGGCGCTGATTGCCTCCCATTCGTTGCAGCTATGAATGACCACTCCCAGCTGCCGCATAGGCTCAAAAAGGGGTTCATTCTCATATCCCGTGTAGCTGGGTATCAGATGCACCTCAATTCCCATGGTTCGCCAGAGAATAATTTGGTGATGCAGCTCGGTGCCAGCCCCGCCGTAATTTCCTGGAAACCCGTGAACAAAAAGTTTGGATGGCACGACCATTCGGATGATGATGCAAAATGTCGGGCTGTCGCACAATCTTTTTGTTCACAATAGCTTGGCTCGTGCGGGAGTGAAGTGGGTGTCGCTGTTGGGTTTTCTCATTCTGTTCATGCGTTAGCCCTGAGGTATTGGTCGTATGAACGCAGATTCTTGCGATTTGATTTCGGAGGGATGACCACTTCCATCCCGGCATCTTGGATACTCGTCACAATGGCGTTGGAATCATGCCCTTTGTCGGCAATGAGCGATTCGCCGCAATGTCTTTTTCAATTCGCCAGCTTGAGTGCAATCCGCCACAGGACCCGCTGTAATAACGACTCGCACCGGCATGCCATGCGCATCCCAGTCCAGATATATCTTGGTTATCCGCCCCTTTTGTGAGGCCGATGGCCTCGTTGCCGCCTACAGCTCCCGACGCATGTCAGTGAACCTTCTCATGGCTGGCATCGATCATGAGTCACTCAAAACCAGGCTCATTCATCAACTGCTCCAGCAGTTTTTCCCAGTGCCCCTTGTCGCGCCAGCGGCAGAAGCGCCGACGGGTGTTTTTCCAACCTCCGCAATCTGGCGGCAGGTCCCTTCAAGGCGTGATGGTGCGCAAAACCTAAGCCATGGCGTTGATGAACTGGCGGTTGTTATGAGCATCGCCGCCCCCACTTCCCCGCTCTTCGTGGAAGCGGGGCTCCAGATCTGCCCACACCCGATCCGAGACGTCATGCCGGTGATAATCTTCAGACATAAAACGCTCCTCAATCCGGTTGATCTTCAAATCAGGTTAATCTCGTGACAACTGTCTAGAGAGCTCCCTGACTCGTGCTTCTTTCGTAACGTCTTGATACTCATTGCGCCAAGCTAGGGGAGAGAGAATTTTGTCAGCCGCTGACCTCGCTTGGTCCTGAGTGGATCGGTCAGGCTCACTAAGACCAGGCTTCAAACCTACGGAATGAATCTAATTGGTGGTTGGCCTGGCTCTCGCATCAATCAACAGATATTAAAAACTCAACGTTGAAGTCTCACTGCAAAATATTCCTACTTTGCACCCCCATGTGTTTTCACTTACGACTCGGGTGCGGTGTGGGAATCCAACCAAATTCGATGACCCCCTCCTTGAACTTTTATGATTTTAGTCTTTTCTTCCACCTCATTTCTCTTTTATGTTTATGCTGCGCACAAACATAAACATCTGATCTATTTGTCATGAGCGAGGAATCTGTCTACGTGGCGTTCACAACCGCTAACACCAACTCTGGTTCAGTTGTTTTTGGTGATCCTGAAGCATATGACCTGCCTTCAGATGCAACCGTCCTCCAGTTCGATTTTCCTGATGAGGACCTGGAGGTGACGCCTGGCCAATGGTTGCAAGCTTTGGAGTCCAATAGTAGTTCAATGGACCTGCTTTCCGAACAAGGAATTTACGTTGGCATCAGCCCAACTCCCGGAACACTGGTTTCTGTCGACGATGACGTGCCCCAATTGGATCCCGGGGCCAATTCGATCAACTATACGACAACTTCCGACGATGGAGTCATCACGCTCTATAAAACAGAGCCTCCGCCTCCAAGCTCTTCATCCAGTCAGTCAAGCTCTTCGTCCAGTCAGTCAAGCTCTTCGTCCAGCTTACCTAGCTCTTCGGCTCCCCACTCTTCGAGTTCCGCAACTCCTCCCTCATCCAGTTCTTCGGCTCCGCCACCGGCATCAAGTTCCTCGACACCCCCGCCTAGTTCCTCGGCAACGCCTCCACCCAGCTCTTCGGCAACGCCCCCACCCAGCTCTTCGGCTACGCCCCCACCCAGCTCTTCGGCTACGCCCCCACCCAGCTCTTCGGCTACGCCCCCACCCAGCTCTTCGGCTACGCCCCCACCCAGCTCTTCGGCTACGCCCCCACCCAGCTCTTCGGCTACGCCCCCACCCAGCTCTTCGGCTACGCCCCCACCCAGCTCTTCGGCTACGCCCCCACCCAGCTCTTCGGCTACGCCACCGCCCAGCTCTTCGGCTACGCCACCGCCCAGCTCTTCGGCTACGCCACCGCCCAGCTCTTCGGCTACGCCACCGCCCAGCTCTTCGACTACGCCCCCACCCAGCTCTTCGGCTCCAACATCATCAAGCTCCTCGGCTCCAACGTCATCAAGCTCCTCGGCTCCAACGTCATCAAGCTCCTCGGCTCCAACGTCATCAAGCTCCTCGGCTCCAACGTCATCAAGTTCTTGGGCTCCGCCACCATCAAGCTCCTCTTCTAGTTCAGCTAATCCGCCGGAGCCTCCCCCCTCTGATGAGACACCAGACCCTCCGGAAGAGGCTCCGCTTGACGAAATGCCCGAAGACCCAGTTGTTCCGCCACTCCCTCCTGAGAAGCCGAATGAACCCGAAGATCTGCCCCCGCTGCCCTTTCAACCACGGCCTCGGGGAAGGGAAGAACCACAGACGCCACCTTGGGAAGCCCCTCAGGCGGAACGTCCGAAGGCACCAAAGCAGCCAAAGGATCCCAATCAACCTGATCTCGACCCAAACAAATCAGATCCCACCAATCCCTCACCCGAGGCATCTGAGCCGACGCAACCCGGTAACGCAGGCTCACCTCCCGGCACAAGCGGTTGCCCAGTACGCTATTCCTCCGGGCAGCTGCAGTTTGAAGAAACCGATCTCTCTCTAAAAACGTTCGGACTCAATTGGGGGCATTCCCGGTCCTACGCCAATCGACTCAATACGAATGCCGTCGGGCTCAATGGAAGCTCGTGGCTTGTCGGCCAGTCCACCTCGTTGTTTTTTGATAGCACCCAAAGTGGCGGTGGTCCGGCAAAGATCTGCATGGTCAGCAGTGGAAACAACAACCTGTGGACTACCCGCCAACCAAACGGCTCCTATAAATCCACCTTCGTGGTAAATCAGAATATCAACCATGATACTCAGCAAGGCGAGTATGTTTGGAAGAGCACTAAAGGAACTCGGCTCTCTTTTTACGACCAGTCTTCTTCCCATCCATCCGCGCTACAGGGTAAACTAAAAGCGGTAGTAATGAAAAGCGGCGCCCACGTCGCCATTAGCTACGACAGCGCGCACCGGCCTTCACATGTGGATCGAACCCACGGCTCACAAAACAGCCGTTTCGGATATCAATATTTCGCCCCGAATGCAGACTTTCAAGGCTACCTTTCGGGTGTCAATTTCGAAATAGACCAGGTCCCCGTGCAGAGGGCTAGCTATGGCTATCACAGTGGTAGTACCGGAGGTTCTTACGGTGATCTCCGCACCGTAGTGACGGAAAATTTTGACGTTGCCACCAATTCATGGAAGGCCATCAATCACAAACATTACCGCTATTACACATCAAACGGCGGCACCGGCTTCACTCATGGGTTAAAGTACGTGATTCGCGACACGGCCTATCAGCGAATGGTCAATGCAGGCCATCAGCCTGAAACCGCTCCAGAAGAAGTTCTTGCTGAGTTCGCGGACTTCTATTTTGAATACGACAGCTTGCAGCGGGTCAGCTTGGAAAGACTGCGCGGCGGCACCCAGGAGTTTACTTTTCAATACGGGAGCAATCCTGTGCAGCCGAGTTTGGATGACGTCAACATCTGGAACACACGCACGGTTGAAAATCTGCCCGATGGCAGCCAAAATCGTGTTTACACCAACAAGGCAGGCAAGGTAATCCTGCACGTGCATGAAGACCTTGTGACGTCACGAAAATGGTATCAGTACACCCAGTACAACTCTCAGTTTCAAGCGATACTCCAGGCGTCCCCGGCTGCTATTGCGTCGGTCACAGAACCCACTCCCGGTTCCCCCTCCACCCTCACTGTCACTCTCAAAGCTGACGCTGGGCTCATCCACGAATACAGTTACTACACCAGCACCAATCCAACCACCGGTGCCGTAGCGGACCAGCTTGAGAAGTTCTCCGTCAAAGAGGGCTCTAGCGGCCTTGCTAGCAGTTTGCGCTCCTGGGAATATGACGTACATCAGGCCTTTGGGGACGAAATCTATCCGATCCGTGCGGTCACTCATTATCCTGAAGCGCACAACTCCACAATTGGATACCGCACGTCCTTTGCCTACAGTTGGTATACCGACGGCAACGCGAATGCCACTTTCCAGGTTCGAGAAAAGATCTCCACGATGCCAGTGGTGTCTCCTACTCAGCGCGGCACCGGAGTGGCGGACGTGTTGCGTCAGCAATACAGTGAATCCGGCCTGGCCACGTGGGCAATGAACGCTCGCGGCGTCATTTTTTACCGGGCCTACGACCCTGCCAACAGTGCCGTGACGCAATGGATTCAGGACGTGGACACTTCTCAGATGAGCGGAGTGCCAGCCGGATGGTCCACACTCTCCGGTTTCGGCAAACACCTCGTCACCGACTTCATCAATGACAATATTGGACGCACCCTGCGTGTGGTGCGACCGTCCGTTGACGTTGACCCTGGCAGCGTTGGCGAAACTGGCGTCTCAGCCATCGCAGTCCGCCCCGTTTATTACTACGATTACCGCGATAGCACTGCACAAGTATGGAGCGCTGTCGGTTGGCTCACGGGCACGTTGGAAGCCCCCTCCTGGCACCTGTTCGGCCCGGTGCTGCTGCGACTGACCGATCAAAATGACCGCGTCCTAGACGAAATTAGGGCAACACCGCTGGTCGTTGACCAGCCTCTCAGCCCTGACACCTTTCAGAGTAATGGTGCGCTTCCGTCCCAAGAATTGTGGGTGAGTTGGACCGATTACGAACGCGATGCCTGGGGTCGAGTGGTCCAGGCCCGGGTGTTCCACGATATCCCCCTTTCAGGAAGCGGTGTCGAAGGACAACACTACGATGCCGTCCGATTCTACTATGACCTTCAGGGCCGTTTGCGTAAACAAGTCTCACCGGGCGGGACCATCACTCGCACCGTTGTGGACACGCGTGGTCTGCCCACCGCGACTTGGGTAGGTACAAACGACGCGGGTGCCACGGACAACGACCCCTCAGGAGGAGAGGCCAGTGGAAACAACATGAAGATGGTATGGCGAGGCATCTTTGACAACGGGAATGATGGCGGGAATGGCAACCTGACAGAGTCGATGCAGGTGCTGAACGACACTCCCGCCGGGGGCGTGACCCAGTTCAGCTACGACTATCGGAACCGGACTGTGCAGCAGAACACCAGCGACGGATTTCGTGTCTTCTTCCAAACCACGTTGTATGACAATCTGGGCCGACCCCTAACCTCAAGCCGTTATCATACCAGTGTCACCATCGCCAACCGAACCCACGAGGAGACGGTGGCTTATGACTCGCTGGGCCGGGCTTACGAAGGTAAAGTATTTGTGGTCAATCCCAACGGAACCCTCGGCAGCCCGCTAGTCAGTGGCGTCTGGTATGACCCCAGTGGGAACGTCATAAAACAGATTGCGAAGGGCTCGAAAGCGGTCGTCAAGAATGTGTTCGACTCACTTGACAGAACAGTCGTGAGCTATCTGGTGGCGGAAGACGCTTCGAGTGCACCGGACAACACCAACAACGTCAGTTTGGACGTGGTGATCCAACAGGATGAATTCGTCTACAACGACTGCGGAGACACCCTCGCCGCAGTGAATCGCTCCCGCTTCGATGATGCCACCGGCACGGGACACCTGCAAGGACCATCTGGCAGCGAACCAAAGTCGCGCGATAATTACACATTCCTCTATCCCGACCCCAGCGGTCGCCTCTGCTGGCAGGCGCAACTGGGCACCCATGGCGGAACCGTCCCAACACGTCCCGGTGTGCACCCCCCATCTTCGGATACCACGCTGGTCACCGAGTGGCAGTACGCCGCCGACAGCGCGGTGGCCAAAATCATTGATCCTAAAGGGGTTGACACCACCGTACTACGCGATGCCGCAGGACGGCGCATCCAGCAAACCGACAACGCCGCAGGCAGCACTACTGGGCAGCAAACCTCGCAGTACGAATATGCTCCCGACGGTGGCTTGAGCATTCTGCGCGTACTCAACGCCACCACCGGCAATCAGGTCACCACCTGGACCTATGGAACCAACCCAGCCACCAGCAAAGTGGCAAGGACGGATCTGCCAGTCAGCAAGACCTCCCCAACAGGCAAGGTGTATTCCCAGACCTACAACCGCCAAGGAGTTGTGGAGTCGACCACAGACCCCAACGGCACCTTTCATCTCTATATCTACGATTTGATGGGACGGCTGATCCAAAACCACACACCTGTGATTGGGAGTGGCGTTGATGGCAGTGTCCGACTACTCGGCACCGAATACGATACACATGGCAGAGCCTTCCGTCTCACCAGCTACAGTGCGACGTCTGCAATTGTCAATCAGGTGGTCCGCGGCTTCAACGGCATCGGTTGTCTCACCACGGAATACCAGAGCCACGGCGGTGCGGTGACAGTATCCACGCCACGGGTACAATACCAATGCACCAGTGCCACCGACAACATCCAACGCCGGACCAGCATCACCTATCCCAACGGAAGGCAATTGGACTATGAATACGGTTCCAGCGGCGGCATTGACGATGTGCTTAACCGCGTGCAGTCCGTGCACGACGATGACCTCACCGTCCTTGCGGAGTATCAACACGTTGGCTTGGGCCTGCCGTCTATCACCACGCTGCCACAACCTGGCATCGAACAGCGTTGGAAGAAATTGGCCGGTGATCCCAACGGTGACGGAGGCGACCCCTACACCGGCTACGACCGGTTCACCCGCGTGATCCGCTCCCACTGGCTCAAACCTGCAACGACGCCAGTATCCTTGGTGGACGCGCAATGGGGCTATGACCGCGCTAGCCTGAAGACCTGGCGGAAAGACGCACTTGCACCCAGCGGCAGCGAACAGGACCAGTATTTTTCCTACGACAACCGCTACCAAGTCACCCAACGGCAACGCGGTATACTTGACACTGGGCACACCGGCATCAGCGGCACCCCTGCTCAGCAGGAAAACTTCGGATACGATCCCGCCGGCAACTGGACCGGCTACCAGCAAACCAACGCTGGCACTTTGGACATCAACCAGAGCCGCGCCCACAATGCCAGCAACCAGATCACCTCCATCAACAGCGTCAGTTCCGACGTCTCTTATGACGACAACGGCAACATGCTTGAAGTGCCCACGGGGGGTCAGGCGTTGGACGGTCCGCCACGCAAGCTGGTGTGGGATGCGTGGAATCGCTTAAGGAAGGTTTATGACGACGAGGACAATCTCATTGCCGAATACCAGTACGACGGCCAGATGCGCCGGGTGACCAGCGCCGCGGACAGCACAGTACGCCATTTTTACTACGATGACCAATGGCGTAGCGTCGAGGAGCGGCTGGACAGCATCTCCGACGCTGTGACAAACCATGTGTGGCAGCCCGGCAATCGTTGGGAATTGATTCTGCGTGATCGTTCCACAGCGAACGACGGCACGTTTGATGAACGGCTCTACAGCCTGAAAGACGAACTTGATCCCGTGGCATTGATCGACACGAACGGCAGTGTCGTGGAACGTTGTGCTTTTAGCGCATTTGGGAAGGCGTCATTCTTTGATGCCACTTACACAAGCCGCACAAGTTCTTCCTATGGGTGGAATTTCCTTTTTCACGGAGAATTTGCAGATGCCGAAACCAGCTGGATGAATTACGGGTTTAGGTATTATTCCACGGATTTAGGCAGGTGGTTGAACGAGGATCCGATAGGGCTTCTTGGAGGGCTCAACAGCTATTCTTTTGCAGGATCCAGTCCGATGCGCTCGATCGACGTATTGGGATTATGTGACGAACAAAACGGTGGTTCGGAGGTGTGGGACGCAATCTCGGAATGGATGCAGGTTGGAGGAACTCAGACCGATGCGCGAGGCGTCGAACGTCCGGTTGCCGGCGCTGGTTATCCATCTGCGACAGGAAGAGGTTATGTGGATGCCTTTGGTAGTTGGCATGAAAGTTTCTGCATGTCATGCCATGGGACTACGTCGACCGCCCAGTTCAATAGAGAGCAAGCGGCATTGGCGAACGCAACTAGCTGGGGAGCTTACCTGACGGCGGAGTCTTTGAACATTTTATCCGCCGCAGTTATGGGCGGTGGTCTTAGCAGGGCGTTTGCCGCAAAGAGTGGACCAGTAGTGTATCGACAACTCAGCGCGGCTGATCGTATCGCATTGGATGCCGGACAGCCCTTGATGCCGAAGGGCACGGGAGGAACCATACTCGACCATATTCGAAGCCAACCCACCGGCCATATCTCAGTATCTGAAACCGCCGCAGCAACTGCCCGTTTCAACGGCGGCAATGGACTCGTGGAAATCAATGTAAACGCTGCTACTGCTGGAGGTGCCCGCTTCATTCCTCATTCCGAAGTCCTGCAAGGGGTTGGCGCACGAGCCAATCAAATACGGAACGTGAGGGAAGCCCAAGAAGCTCTTTTTCAGGGACCGATTCCTGCCAGTGCAGTCCGACTCATCGAATAAGCCATGCTCAGCAGTTATCCAAACGTTTACAATAGTTGCCTCGTCATCCTTCAACGCAAAGGCTTCGCCTTGAGCTACGAGAAGGAGACCGATACTTGGCTCGCCGAGATCAACGGGTTCAAGTTCAAGGCTGACAATCCAATTGAACTATTGGGTCTCGCCACGATTTACGAAGATCGGAAGCCGGAATCTGACTCCGAATACTGGTGGCAGATTAGCGACCCGTATTTGCTCGGCGAGCTTGATCCCGAGTCGTAACGCCGCTGCCTCCGGATTCGGCGCGTTCAACCCCGCGTGGCTGAGCTTGTTGGTATGGTATCGGGGGGGCGTCTTGCGTGCTTCCCGGAGTCCTGTGGTCCGCTACCATACCCAGGCGCTGCAGCCAACGCCCCCCGCCTCGGCTCGGTGGCGTCTTCTCTGCCGTCAGGAGTCCATGACTCGCCTCGCAAGTCAGGCTCCTTCTCGTCGCGCTCCGCACCCCCTGCGCCCCGTGGCTGCGGGTGCTCCTTCGTCGCAGACCGCCTCCCCGGCCCTCGCTCCGCTCGCCCTCCGCCACCGGGCGCAGCCAACCATTGTTTGAAAAGCTCCGCGCCCCGGCCGCAGGCCCCGCCGTCCTGCGGCTGCTGCGCTGCCGTCCTGCGGCTGCTGCGCTGCCGTCAAGGCATCATCCCCGTAAAAAGTTTGGGCGACGGAGTCCTGCGAGCCATCAACACCAACCCCTCCCAAACTTTTGACGGGTGCCCTCCTTGACTGCTGCTCGCCCGCCGCGTGTCGTTTGGTGTTGGTTTTGCTTCGCGAAAACAAGCGTTGCTTGTCTTTGAAGGTGAAGCTGCAGAGCCGCCAAGGAAGCCGCTGCGCCGATTCTTTTTTATCTGCGCCGTTGGGATGTCGAGCTGTTTTTGGACGACATCAAGACCTCGCAACGCATGGACATGCTGCGCTGCAAAAGCCCCGCGATGGTCACGCGCGAGTTGCTCATGCACATGATCGCCTACAATCTTATTCGAGAGCTATTGGTGCAGGCGGAAAAGCGGCGTCCCGTCGGGCAGGAAGGTCGCCTCTCCTTCATAGGCACGCTTGATCGGCTGCATCACTGGCACAGTCCATTGTGGGGCAATCCAAGTAGCAAGGTCGTTACCAAGTGACACGCCCATATGCTCGAAGACATCGCCCACTATGTGGTCCTACCAGGATCTGGACGCTACGAACCCAGGCTGGTCAAACGTCGACGGTTTTACTACTCACTTCTCACCAGTCCAAGAGCGGAAATGCGCAAGGTTCCCACTCCACCAAAATATCGCCCCAGGGCCAAACGCAAGACGTTACGTTAGTGCCATTTAAGTCTGATCCCAATTTCTTCTATTTAGACGGCCCAGGAACGTGGATTTTGGTGACGTAGTAGCCTCATGTAGAAGTAATTTCAAGAGTCTGAGCGGACCATCATTGTGCTCCTGCCCTACCGCATAGAAATCCATGGTAATTTATATTACATGTTCTGAAAGTAGAAATACGCCAAGTAAAGAATTTGGCAAATTCACGCTCAACAAGAAAAAGTTTGTAGTTGTCTGTGGAACCCAAAGCCTCGAAAGATGGAAAATTAGCTTTGGTGAGCAGGTGATAGTGCCTCCGCAATGGGGAAAAAAAATCGGCGTCGCGCTCGTCCGTTGCTATATACACGGTCTTGATCTTCGGACAAATTTTTTGGAGGATTCGATGTATGTGCTCTGGGTGAGTGGCATGTTGGGTTTCCTGAAGTCGATCACTTCGCCGTGCATGAACCCATGCAGCGCCTGGCGGAATCTGGGAAGACAGTTGATTGGCTATAGCGAGCAGAGAATTGCGAGTGGGAAGACGCACGGCAAGGTCTGCAAAGCCCGGGTAGAGGTTTTGCAACGTGTGCCTTAGCAAGGAAATACCGCCTAAGTCTTTGATCAACCAACGCTCGGATCGACCCATGAGGGATTCGTCTGGATTCACGGTCGCCAAGCTATGACCGATTTTCTCTGGGCATTGGGTCAGCACCGTGAGTGGCTGTCCGTCCACGTTCACGCGTTCAAAATCGAAATACTCGTCCAGTTGGGTGCCAATGGTCCGCCCCAGGTTATGCTTCCCTGCTAGACAAAATTCAGGGGCGATCAAGGTCCGCTGGTTGACGGCCGCCTCCTTGATCATGGCGATAAGATTGCTTCTCTGGTGAGAAATCCCCGCACTGACTTGGAGATTGACGTAGGAGAGATAGTGCACAGGATTAGCGCGCATGATGAAGTTGAATGACTTGTGGAAGTGGCAGTGCCCGCCAGGCCAAGACGGTCGGGCTGCACCTTCATTACTACAACGGTCACGACAGTGATCAAATGGCATAACGATGAATCTGCCCGCCGTGAATACGGGATTGAGTGCAAGGCAGTTCAAATTCCCCAAGAAGAGCAAGGGAGCACTAAAGTTCTTGGGATTATGGTTCGGAGTTGGGCTGGGGTTTGGTGCCGAGGATGATCGCGGCCTTCTATTCCGCCTCAGTCGGAATGTCCCAATTGACAGGATGAGCTAAACTATGGCGGGGCTACCTGACCTGCCATGAAATCCAACGACCAAAATACCGACAGTCTCCGCAACCGCCGCCACTTTTCTCCCCAGGAAAAGGTCCGACTGCTGCGCCTTCACCTTGTTGAAGACCAGTCCATCTCGTCGATCTGCGAGCAACACCAACTTCACCCCACCCTCTTCTACCAGTGGCAGAAGACTTTCTTTGAGAATGGAGCGGCGGCTTTCGAGCAATCTTCCAAACGTCGACCGGTGGATGCAGAAGCCCAAAAGATTGAGCGGCTCGAGGCACGCCTCAAAAGGAAGGACGAAGTCATTGCGTTGGTGACTGAAGAGCTGGTGCGCACAAAAAAAGAGCTTGGGGAGGGTTGAAAGACTCCTGGACTCCCCCAGATCAGCGCGATGCCGTCGTCAACTTCCTCAAACGCATGAACGCCCTCACCCTCCTTCCCATGGGCAACCTGCTGCGCTGGTGCGAACTCTGCCCGCGCAAGTTCGCCCGCTGGCGCGAGCGCTACGGCAAGGCCAATGAACACAACGCCCTGGTGCCGCGAGATCATTGGCTGGAAGCCTCTGAGAAGCAGGCCATCATCAGCTACGCCCAAGCCCACCCTTTGGAAGGCTACCGCGCCCTCACCTTCATGATGCTCGACGCCAACGTGGCTGCCGTAGCGCCCGCCACCACCTACCGCGTGCTCAAGAGCGCAGGTCTCATCGGTCCCACCGGTGGCCGTCCATCCAAGAAAGGCACCGGCTTTGTCCAGCCTCTAGCCCCCCATGAGCACTGGCATGTGGACTTCAGTTACCTCAACATCGGCGGCGCCTTCTACTTCCTGTGCGCCGTACTCGATGGCTGCTCACGCCATATCGTGGCCTGGGACATCCGCCCTACCATGCGCGAGATCGATGGAGAGATCGTCCTGCAAAAAGCCCGCGAAGCCCACCCTCAAGCCCGGCCCCGCGTCATCAGCGATCAAGGCTCCCAGTTCAAAAGCCGAGAGTTCAAAACCTTCATCAACCAATGGCAGGCCAGCCATGTGATGACCAGCCCCTACTACCCCCAATCTAATGGCAAACTCGAACGCTTTCATAAGACGCTCAAAACCCAAGCCATCCATCCGAAGACGCCTCTGGACTTACAGGATGCCAAGCGCATCACGGGCGACTTCATCGAATACTACAACACCCAGCGCCTGCACTCCGCCATCGAGCATGTATACTCAGGGTAGTCTGAAATGCTAGCACTTGCCTCGAATGAAAAAATATCCATACAAGTTGAGATTCGGGCGACGCAATCATTCCGTATGTGCTGGAACTCCCTCGATTGATGCCGCACACCAGCGGGTTGAGGCGAACGGTGGAGGTTGCTAAGCAAATGGGCAAACCCTGCCTGATCTCAGGGCCTTCGCTGCATAAACACCGTGGAGCTTTGAGACCTAATGCCTTGAAGCTTCCGCCCCCCGGTTCCGAATGATCGTGGCAGCGGTGCGGAATAGCAAATTTACCAGCCGACGAGTAGCTACCTGACTTCCAATCTCGCTCCAGCGGATTTGCGCATGAAAAAGGGCCTGATGTCAGGATGTTACATCGTGAAGCGGCGGATGGCCAGTCCCGCACCAGATGATTACACCGTCACGCATGATGAAATGACTTTTGCAGCCGACGTTCCTCCATACCGAGGGATGGAGTGTTGCAATTCCATCTTTACCGGCACTTACGGTCCAAATTGGTCGTCCAGATTGACGGAGGAGGTTCAGCATAATCAATTCCCCGCAGCCGCAGGGACAAATGAAAGCTGCTGCCCATTCGTCGGCAGCCTCACCAATCAGGTAGAGGATATCTGTTTTCAATGATTGGGGTTCGTCAATGCATCGTTCGATAACAAAGCCTTCCGGTTTCTTCGGAAAGAACCGGTACCATTTGGAGAGAATCCACTGCCAAACTTTCTTAAACATCGGTAATACAATCGAGGAAAGGTGTCATATCACCCCGGCCAGCTTTCTTGGCCAGGAGTTTACAAGCAGCGCCTTCTTCGCGTTGCGTCCAGTCGCAATTCCTGAGGTCGAAGGAGTGGAACCTTTCGTCTTCAAGCCGGTTTTCGCGGTAAGGATGGAGCCGCGCTAACAATTCATTTACAGCCATAGAGGCACAAAACCCATTCACTGAGATTACTGCTGGGCTGTCAACTTTCGCGCCCTTAATATAGCCTTCATCCAGTTCAGCCTTGTATTGCGCAGGGTCGGTCCGCAAGAGTGCCTCGACACGTAGTGTTTCCGAAGAATAACAACCGCGAGAGAGAAGGCTTGAGCCATCCGGCAGGAGGTAGTGAACCGCCCCGCAGACATTGTCGATACCACCCTTGCCATCGGCATCTAGCCTGACTCCAAGGTCGATATAGGCGAGCAGATAGAAAACGGCCAGGCGGTTCAAACGGTCGCGGCCTTCGAACTTGTCCATGCAGCCAAACACGACATCACAGCCAGCAACCGCCTTGGCAATTCCCTCATCGAAGAGCAGGCCTTCTAAGGGAGTAATTTCAGTGCCGGTGCCGTGGGCGCGGAGAGCGGCGGCGAGTGCTGCGACTTTCGATGCTTTACGCTCAGCCTGGCTGAGGTTGGAGTTAACTATTCTATTTAGGTTTTTCCTCTCCACCACATCGGGATCCACAATTACGAGCTGGCCGACGCCAAGCCGAACTAACTGCTCGATGACCCAGCTTCCGGTGCCCGAGCAACCGACGACGGCCACGCGAAGCCGTTTCAGGAGAAGGGTGGTCTGATCACCGAAAGCTTGGGCAGTGCGAAGCTGTGCATCATCGATGGCGCGATTTTGCTCGCGGTCAAAAAGGCGGATGTGATCGCCAATGACTGAGATGCGGTCTATTAGATGGAACTCGCCAGAAGGTCCCACGAAGCGGCCAAACATCTTGCCATCGGGGAGCATGACAGCGCTGGCATGCGGAAGCCCGTCGTCGGTCCAGCTGTGGAGCGACTGAAACAACTCCTTGTCTGATTGGTCGTCGAGATGGGAGAAGCGGTCGAAGCCTGCAGGGTGGCTGTGGATCTTCAAGATTCCCATCGATTTGGCGGCAGCTCTATCATAGAGTTCATGGCCTACAGCGGGCGGCCAGTAAACGCAGTCCGGTTCGCGGACACGGCAATCGGAGTGCGGCACGAGAAAAACTTCATGTGCCATCAGGACGTGCTCTGACTCGCCGCTCCGCCTTCCGCACCTGGCGAGAGCAACCGCTTCCTTTCCGTCACCCGGAAAGAGATGTCGGCGTAGCGTTTCATGCTGGTTAGCCGTAAGTCTAAGAAGTCTCTTCATGGGATTAGGCCTTGGCGGCTTCACGTTCAAGCCATGCGAGGCTGAGGAGATAGTGGGTCAGCACGTTGAACTCGCCGGGCTTCCAGGGGTTAGCGCTGCTGTAGTGACGGGACCATTGCTGCCAGGATTTAGCCCTGATGCCAGCGGTGCCCTCCGTGCAGTTAATGGGGCGCCCGTCCTTCCGGCGGACAGGAGGATGGAAGTAGGCCATATCCAGCGCGGTAGCAGGATAGCCTGGAAGAATTCGAATGGCCACGTCGGTAGGCTCACCGTGGAAAACATCAGGCAAGGGCACGTTGTTGATAATGAGCCAGTTGGTGCCCTTGTCGGTGATTGCCTGCCAGGAGAGGTTCTGTGCGTTCAGCTGCTCGACATCATCTTCTGGAAGAGAGAAATCTTGGGTAGGGCGGCCTTCACCTTGCTCGTTGGGAAGCGTGGTGAAGCGCTCGATGCCGCAGGCAGTGAGATCAACAGTAGCGTCCAGAGCCACGGGAACAGTCCGCTTGCCAATGCGCTGATTGAGTAAGATTTTGGCGGGATCGAATCCAGCCAGCTTGAGGATTTCCCGGCCTGTTGGATTGGGTTTAGGAACCACCACGCGCTTGTCGCGAACACGGATGATATAGCGCCGGGCATCCGGCGGTCCTTCGGTACCCTTGCAGTGCTTCTCGATTTCGACGCAGGAGACGAAAACGGGGCCTTCCTTGAAGCGCACGGTTTCATTCTCATCAATGGGCGTATCGTTGGGAGATTCCATGTCACGCAGCAACTCCACACGGGGATCGAGGCCAAACAGACGGCGAAGACCGTTCTCAGTCTGGGACGGATTGGTTACTTCCTTGAAGCGGTCGTCAACAACGAAGGCTAGTTTGGGCTCTCCGAGCTTCGGATTCGGCTTGGAGGCACAGTCGCAGCTGGAGGCGACGCGGAAGACGTTGCCGTCAGCCAAATCCACCTCAACGTCATGTTCGAGAACTTCATCATCACCGGAAACCCGGTCACGGATGAGAACAGAGCCAAGCTTGAGGCCAGCCTGTTCGCTTACGAGGAGAGCGGAAACGCGACGACGAGGCATCAGGATGAGGCGGTCGCTCACAACAGACGCCCATTTTGCAGAGGGATTGTCAGTACCAGATTGGGAAGGGGTATTGTCGTTTAGTGTATTCATTGTTTTTTCGGGTTTGAGGGGTGTTTGCCTTTCCCTCCCTTGCCGAATCCGGCGAACAATTTGCCAAACAATCTGAAATTCTTTTGGTCAGGACGGCAAAAGACCTGAATTATGCGGCATAATAATGATAAGAGGGAGAGACGTCGTTGCAGCAGCCATGAACATACCCCACCCGGACATAGCCCAAAAATTGAAGGACGAACTGACCCAGTTTCTGTGGGACAGGCTGCTGGTCTACGCGGATGCCCTTGTCGCCCGCCACAGCTGGCATGGAATCTTGGGCGGGCCTCCGCTCCGAGGTTTCGAGGCGGAAGATTTCCTCCAAGATGCTGTCCGCAAAACCCTCCATGGGGTTCGGAAGTGGAATCCTGATGAGGTCCGGCTTGAGAAGTTCCTAATGGGAGTTGTGGAAAGCGATATAGGTCATGCCTCCCTGAAGAGTGAGAATCGCATCCTTGTTCGAGAAAGAAGCCTTGGTGGAGCTGACGATGAGTCTGGAAGCCGATCGCCACTGGAAAAATTTCCAGCGGCAGCTTTGGCACCCGATACGATTCAGATAGAGCAGGAGAGAGAAGAAGTAATTTTCGAATTTTGCGACAGTTTATCCGATGACCCACCAGTTCAGAAAATGTTTGAATTAGTCTACGACGGAATCACAAAGCGTGCCCATCAAGCAGCCAACATGGGGCTGCTTGAGAATCAGATAGATGCGATCAAGAAGCGTCTACACACCCGTGTGAAGAAGTTTGCAGAAATTCGCACCAAAAATAACAAGGAGGTGTCCCATGGTTGACAACAACTCAAAGAGAACAGCGTCAGATGTATTGCGCGATTTAAGCGAGTTCTTCACCGGGCCATTACCCGATGTTGAGAAGCTGTCCGCAGCTGAGATCGATGCGTTTTTAAGGAAGCGCTCAATTGATTCAAAAAAATCTTTCCTAGCAGTTCAAGACTTAATAGACGAAGAAATTGCTTCCGCTGAATTGAGAGTTGCAAAAGAGGAGAGAAAAGCGCGACTGCGAGAAGTGGAGGCGGTTACACCGGCACGGGAAGGGATTAGGCAAAGCATTGGCAGTTTGCTTGCAACGCTAAACCCCTCTGTGCAAACGGCTTACTGGAGTAAATTCGAATCGCTACCTGATGCTGATCTAGAGTCACTATACGAAGACATCGTGCTTTTAAAGAAGCGGACCGAAGAAAGGGACCAGAGCGGTAATGCGTGAACCAAATCTCATATCGGCGCAAGGCCATGCATTCAAGTTGAACAAGCGCTATGGCGGCAAGATGCCGGGCGCACTTGAAATGGAAGATCTGGCCATGGCGCTGAATGTGCTGGTAGTTCCTTACGGAATCAAGGGTGCAGCAGCGAGGCTGGTTCGTGATGGTGATGACGGTCTATTGAGGCTGAACGCGAACTTGTCCACTGAGGGTGCGAGACGGTTTGCGATTGCACACGAACTAGGCCATTGGCAGATGCACCGCACGGAGTCGCAAATGTTTCTCTGCACGAATGAAAACTTCAGGGACTACTACGGAAGTCCGCTTGAACGCGAAGCGAATTACTTCGCATCGGAACTTCTAATGCCATCGGTATTCTTTCGATTATTGACGGAAAAAGCTGAACCTGATCTAAAGCGTATCAGTGAATGGTCGGAGGTGTTCCGGACGTCCTTGACGGCTGCTTGCCTTCGATTTTTGCGCGATACGAAGTTCGATTGCATTGCAGCGAGTGTGCGCAATGGACGGGTGGAATGGTCATGGCGGAAAGAGAGTGGCAGGCGGGTATGGCTCAACAACGGACAGCGTATCGAGCCAGGCTCCCTGGCATGGGAGATTGCGAATGGACGTGTTGTAGGCGACACAATGGAAGTTGTAGATCCCCAAGCGTGGTTTTCCCATCTGCCATTCAGGTATAGCGGCGAACTACAAGAGCAATGCATTCATATGCCACGCTATGGCCGGATCTTTTGTCTTCTTTGGATGGTCTAGCATTTTAGAACACTTGGGACTTTTTTTACCTCCTGCAAAGCCTCTGCTGGTCAATGCTCCTAGAATTTAAGCTAGATGATTCAATGGTTGCTTTGCGCGCCGCATCGCAAACATGCTGACAATGGGTGCATTATGGCGATGCCCTCATTTCAACCGTATGCACGCGGGTTGAAACGAGGGCATCACAAGAATGTATATCGTTGATTACGAGTGCATGATGGCTATGCCCCCATTTGAATCCCTGTCAGCGCGGCTTCAAACGAAGATTTGAAATCCATATTTGTGAACGCTGCGAACCAGCATTAAAATTGCGGTTTTCCAATGGGGGTTGAGCCATTCCCAGGCAGCATTAATTTCGGCCAATTCAGCATCAGACGGATTCCGTGAGGATGCTGGTGAGGATGCTGATGTAAATCGTTGGGATTCAACAAATTTGTTCAGGTTCGAACCCTGCATCGCGCACCATTCTGGAGAGACGGTTATTTTTGGGGAAGTTTTTTGAACACTGTGCCGGTAGTGGGCATGCCATAGTCTTCAGGTAATTGCTGAAGTGCAGCCATCAGATCAGGGGTGCAGCGAAATGACGGCAGGGTCACCGTTTTTCCGTTCTTGGTGCTGGAGGAGCGAGCCTTCAAATTAGGCGGCTTGGCGTCTAAACGAACGTGTCCCATTCAAGGTATCGAACTTAACGTTGCAAGCAGGCAATTCATATGGGGTGCCCACAATGGATGCGTCCGGTCCACCGGCCCATTCATTCATACGCGCAGTGAGTCTGCTCACCTCGAACCTATTAGGCCCACTTCATACTCTCGCAGGGCCACCGCGAGAAATTTTGAACCCCTTGCCCACCCAGCATCATGAGCGCCCACCCGCCGAGTCCAAGTTCCAGCTCCACCGGACATCCCGTCACTTTTACGCGCGTTCCCGGAGCCCAGCCACCCGTGGAAGAGCCCGGTGTGCGACAGACGCGACGCAAAAAAACCGCTGCCGGTTACAAAGCCATCGAAGACTCCATCCGCTTCGGAGTCGGCATGGCAGGCACAAAAAACACCCTGATGACCTTTCCCAACCTCAATCAGGTGAAAGGCTTTAATTGTCAAAGCTGCGCGTGGCCCAATCCCGACGATGATCGCAGCATCGCCGAGTTCTGCGAGAACGGCTTCAAAGCCGTCAGCTATGAAGCCGATACCCGACGCCTCACCCCCAAATTTTTCCGCGAACACTCCATTGCCGACCTGGCCGCTCGATCCGATCACTGGCTGGGCGAACAAGGTCGATTGACCGAACCTCTCGTTCGCCGCCCGGGCTCCACCCATTACGAACCCGTCACATGGAATGAAGTGTTTCAGCTGATGGCAACTGAACTCAAGGCCCTCGACTCCCCCCACCAGGCCATCTTCTACACCTCCGGTCGCACCAGCAATGAGACCGCCTTTCTCTACCAGCTCTTTGCCCGCGCCTTTGGCACCAACAACCTGCCCGACTGCTCCAACATGTGTCATGAATCGACAAGTGTTGCCATGCCACCAATGCTTGGGATCGGCAAGGCGTGTGTCAAACTTCAGGATGTAGAAACCGCCGACGCCATCTTCATCCTCGGCCAGAATCCCGGCACCAACCATCCGCGCATGATGACCGCGTTGCAAAAAATGAAGGAAGCCGGCGGCAAGCTGGTGTTCGTCAATCCGCTGCCAGAAACCGGTGCCTTCCGCTTCAAAAACCCGCAGGATCTCCTGCACCCCACCCGCATCCCGCGTTTCCTCTTTGGCCGCGGCACGGAACTCTCCGACATGTGGCTGCCTGTCCGCATCAATGGCGACATGGCCTTCCTCAAGGGATTGATGAAGGACATGCTCGAACACGAGGATGCCCACCCCGGCTCCGTGTTCGATCACGATTTCATCCGCCTGCACACTGAGGGTTATGAGGAACTCATCGAAGTCCTGCGTGCGACCTCATGGGACGACATCCTGCACAGCTCCGGCCTCAGCCGTCAGCAGATCCGGGAAGCCTCCGCCATTGCCATGCAGGCCCGCAGCACCGTGGTGTGCTGGTGCATGGGACTTACCCAGCATAAAAACGCCGTTGCCACCATTCAAGACATCATCAACTTTCTCTTCCTGCGCGGCAACATCGGCCGCCCCGGTGCCGGCCCCTGCCCGGTGCGCGGCCACTCCAACGTCCAGGGCGACCGCACCATGGGCATCTGGGACAAGGCCGACGGCGACTTCCTCGACAAACTCGCCACCGAGTTCAACATCGATCCCCCACGCGAGGACGGTTACGATACCGTTGCCGCCGTCAAAGCGATGCACGACGGCAGCGCCAAGTTCTTCTTTGCCATGGGAGGCAACTTCCTCTCCTCGCCTTCAGATACCGAATACACCGCCGCCGCGCTGCAAAACTGCCGCCTCACCGCCCACGTTTCCATCAAGCTCAACCGCTCCCACCTTATCACCGGCCAAACCGCACTTATCCTTCCCTGTCTTGGTCGCACCGAAATCGACCGCCAGGCCGGCGGCGAACAGTTCCAAACCAATGAAGACACCATGGGCGTCGTCAATCCCACCCGCGGCGTCATCGAACCCGCCTCCCCCCATCTGCTGAGCGAATCCGCCATCGTCGCCGGTCTTGCCAAGGCCACCCTGGGTGTCAGCACTCCCATCGACTGGGATGCCTACGTCGCCGATTACGACCTCATTCGCGACAAGATCGAAGCCACCATCCCCGGCTTCCCCTCCTTCAATGCCCGCATTCGTGAAGGAACGTTCTACCTTCCCAATCCCCCGCGCGATGAACGACGTTTCGAAACCCCCTCGGGCAAGGCGGTCTTCAAAGCCCATCCGCTGACCCGTTGCGATGTTCCTCCCGGCCACCTGCTGCTCACCACCATTCGCAGCCACGACCAGTTTAATACCACCATCTACCGAAACGACGACCGTTACCGCGGCATCTTCAACGGACGTCGTGTGATTTTCATGAACGAGGATGACTTGCACGACCTCAACCTTGTGCAAGGCCAGATGGTCGACATCACCAGCCATTTCAAAGGCGAGCAACGTCACGCCGAAAAATTCATGGTCGCCCCCTATCCCATCCCCAAAGGCTGCGCCGCCGCCTACTATCCCGAAACCAATGTGCTCGTCCCCCTCGACAGCACCGCCGACGAGAGCAACACCCCCACCTCGAAGTCGATCATCATCACCGTTCACTCACCCGCCGAACAGTTCCTGTCCAACGGCGCAGTCCCTCGCTGACCCTTTTTGTCCTCGTCCTCACGCAATCCCATCCACAACAACACCGCCGCCACCCCCGCATACACCATGCAGGCCGGCATCCACATGATCAGGCCCGCAATCTGCTGGTCCTCCAACGCCGATAACTTCCAACGCGGCGCACGACTCTCATAAAACGGATACCACACCTTCGGAGCCAAGGTCATAAACACCCCCAGCAACGTCGCGTGCAGGGAAGTTAGAAACAAATACAACACCGCCATCCCCCGTCCCAACCTCAGACGACTTACCGGATCCAGCAGCACCCGCCAAAACAAACATCCCACCAGCACAAACGTAAAATGCTGGAAGTCGTGAAACAGATCATCATACAAGGTCGCCTCATACAAGGGCGGCAGGTGCCACACCCACATCGTCAACCCAAACAGGCACCATAACATCAACGGCTGCCACAACAGATAACGCGCCGGCTTCCACAACTGCACCCACCGTTGCCAGTCACCATACCTGCGCCGCCACGCCAGTGGCAATGCCCACATCGCTACAAAAAACGGCGACCCCATCACCAACAACGGAGCCACCACCCCCAGCAGCAACATATGCTGGATCATGTGCATCCACGCCAGCTCATCACTATACACATCAATCGGCGAAATCAGCGCCATCCACAAAACCAGCATCCCCATCGCAAACGACCCTGCCTGTTTCTTCGATACCGAACGCCCAACACCCGACCTTTGCCATAACCTACACAACCCCGCCGCGTAGAGCATACAAAGCACACTCAAATTCACCACCACCACCGGCTGCGACCAATTCCACGCCAGCCACCACGGCCCCTCATACGGTGCCCGCGGTGCCCCATGAGCCCAGGCGACATCCACCCCTGCAAACCAGAGGACCACGATGATCATCCAGCCCGCACCTCTTCTCATCCCGCGTTCCCTCCACAATCACGCAGAAAAAACCACACCGGCACCATCTGCGCCATCATCACCAACAAAAACAACCCATTGCCGGTCTTCCCAACGCGCGCCACAAAAGTCATCGTTTCCCGATCACCACCCCCACGCTCAATCTGCTCACTCAGGCGGATGATCCACACCACCTTTGCCATCAATATCACACTCGCCACCACCACCAACCATGCCACTCCCGTCACTCCCCCAAGCCCCTGCTTCGCCCAACTTCCCTCGCAACCAAACTCCGCAGCCACCCACAACAGCAACAGTTGCACCACCCACAAAATCCCTCCTCCCCATAAACAGATCCATACCTTCCATCTCGGAATCGATGGGACCGCATTTTTTCCGAACTCTTCAAATCCCGATTTCATAACCAATGAGGAACAAGATATAAGGTTACCAACCCCACCACACCCGCCGCCACGCAAAACCGCCCAAGCATGGCAGCAAGCTGCCCATGCAAAATCTCCACCCGTCCAACGCTGCCCCCCATCTTCCTGAGCCTTACCCAAACCACTGCCGCAAACACCACCGCCGTGAATTCAAACAACAGCACCGTCCAGCCCATCACATAAAAGATCGATCCATAAGCATGCGACGCCGGACCAAATTCCAGCCGCATCAACTCGAGTGTTAACAATAGACAAAACGCCAACCCTGACAGCATCCCGACCATCAGCCATCTTTCCCGGGCCCCGGCCTTGATCGCATGCGACGCCAGATGCAGCGCCAGCCCCGACAATCCCAACCCCATCCACGCCGGACCCGACAGCATAAACGACGGCATCGCCACTCCTTCAGGCGGCCACTGCGGCGCAAACAAGCGCAGATAAAAATAACTGAACACCAGCGTGCCGAGCATCATCCCAAGCACCACCAACAGCGTCAACATCCCCCACCAAGCCGTCGACTGCACCCCCAAACTCACCACCGGAAGCCCGGCCTTCGTTCCCACTTCATCCGCTTCCACCATCTCAATCCGATCCCTTGATGGATAAAGCCACCGCGCCAGCGCCCCCACAAAAAACACCACCCCCAGCGGGGCCAACAAATATAACTTCGTCAGCACCCCGATCATCCCCACCAACACCCCCAACGCCGCCAGGAACGGCATCATGTTCGGCCCCGGCAGATATTGCACCCCCTGCGGCTCCGCCGTCAGCGGATCCGTGCTCAGATTGGCCCGCCACTCACAGGGCTGCGCATCCATCGCATCCACCATCTTCGCATAAGGTCCATCCTCGATAGCCCGATCGTCCCACATCGGAGACCTTCCATGCACCACCGGCGGCTTTTTGAAACTGTAAAACGGCGGCGGCGACGACACCAGCCACTCCAATGTCTCACCGCCCCAAGGATCATTGCCACCCGCCACCCCGCTCCTGACACTGCGCCACACATTGACCACAAACACCACAAAACCCACGCCCATCACCATCGCCCCCGCACTGGCCGTCAAGTTCATGCCGTCCAATCCCAGCGACGAAGGATAAGTATACACACGCCTTGGCAGCCCAAACAACCCCATCACATGCATGGGAAAAAACGTCACGTTAAATCCACCAAACGTCAGCCAGAAACTCCACTTGCCCAGCCCCTCCGACAACATCCTTCCAGTGATCTTCGGCAGCCAGAAATGCAACGCCGCAAAAATCGGAAACAACACCCCGCCAATCAACACATAGTGCATGTGCGCCACGATGAAATAGGTGTCGTGCACCTGCATGTCAAAAGGCACCACCGCCACCATCACCCCCGTCAGTCCGCCAATCACAAACACCACAAAAAATCCCAACACCCACAGGAACGCCGCGCGAAATTTCGGACGCGTTCCCCACAAGGTCGCGATCCAGGAGAAAATCTGAATCCCACTCGCCACCCCGATCATCAAACTCGCCGCCGTGAAAAATCCCATCGCCAGCTCCGGCAACCCCGTCGTGAACATGTGATGAACCCACAAGCCAAACGATACAAACCCGATCAACACAATCGCCACCACCACCAGCGCATACGCCGCAACCTGCCGCCGTGCAAATGCCCCCACCACCATCGACACCACCCCCGTCGCAGGCAAAAACATGATATACACCTCCGGATGCCCGAAGAACCAGAACAGATGCTGCCAAAGCAGCGAACTCCCCCCCGCCGCCGGATCAAAAAACCTTGTCCCCAATGACCGGTCCAACTCCAGCAAGATCGTCGCCGTCAACAACACACTGAACGCAAACAGCACCATCACCCCGGTCACCAGCAGCGTCCACGCAAACAACGGCATCCGGCTCAACGTCATCCCCGGCGCACGAAACTTCAAGATCGTCACCACAATATCCGCACCTGCCGTCAATCCGGCAATCTCCACCAGGCTCAACCCCAACAACCAAAAGTCCACCCCCATTCCCGAATACTGCGGACCCGACAAAGGCGTATAAGCAAACCACCCCGCATCTGGCACCGTATCCGTAAAAAAACTCGCATAAAACAACACCCCGCCAAACAGATAAGTCCAGTAACTAAACGCCGTCAGTCGCGGAAACGCCGCATCACGCGATCCTATCATCAACGGCAGAAGATACAGCGCCAGCCCCTCCAAAAACGGCACCGCAAATAGATACATCATCGTCGACCCATGCATCGTAAAAATCTGATTGAACCGCGCCGGTCCAATCAACTCCGCATCCCCCACCGCCAGCTGCATCCGCATCAACAAGGCCAGCACACCGCCCAACGCAAAAAATACCATCGCGGTCACCATGAACCGTTTGCCCAACAACTGATTGTTGACCTCCATCAACCAGCCCCGCCAGCCGGGCAGCGGACTCCAGGTTTTTTCGAAACGTTGTTGGCTCTCGTTCATCACTTCAGGGTTTGCAGATAATCCAACAAGGCCTCCAACTCCTCAGGCCCAATCTCCGTCGGCGGCATCAAACTCAGCGGCTTGATCGACTGTGGATCCACAATCCACCGCTTCAAATTCTCACGCGTGTTTGGCAAGGTCGACGCCGCCAGGTTTAATCGATCCGCCATGTGTGTCAGATCCGGCCCCAGATTCGACACCGCCTGCGTGCCACCCACCGCATGACAGGCCGCGCATCCCGTGCTGAAAAACAGCTCCTTTCCGCGGGCATCCCCAGGCTCACGTGTGCGGGTTCGCTCCTGAACCCATTGCTCAAACCCGTCCTCCGACAACGCCACCACATCAATCCCCATCCGCGCATGCTGCCCTCCGCAAAACTCCGCACAGGTCCCGCGATACACCCCTTCCCGATCAGCCCGCAACCAAAACTGGTTCATCTGATCGGGCAGCATGTCCATCTTGCCATGCAAATTGGGAACCCAAAAACTATGGATCACATCACGCGACTTCAACTCCAGCCGCACCGGCACCCCCACCGGAATGCGAATCTCGTTCGCTGTGACAATGCCATGATCCGGATACCTCACCTCCCACCACCAAAAATTGCCGGTCACCTCAATTCGGAACGCCGTCTCCGGCGCCCGCATCGCCGCACTCACCCGCAACGAAACCACCAGCATGCCCACCAAAATCACCGTCGGCACCACCATCCCCGCCACCAGCACAAAACGGTCCGAACCACCCGGTGCCTCTCCATTCGAACGACGGTTCACCAACGCCAGCACCACCAGTCCCATCGTCCCGAAAAAGACTGAGCCATAGACCGCCACCATCATCCACCCCAATCCCGCCATCTCCCGCGCCTCCACACTTGCCGGATGAAACGCCGACTGAAAATCATTCCCTGTTCCCCGGCATCCAACCATCAGGAACACCGCCAAAACTGTCGCCATCACGATAGATCTCATCGATTGCCCCCTTTCGGAAAGGATTGCGCTGCATGCACGTAGTCGAGCAACTGCTCCAGCTCCGCTTCACTTAGTCGTCCCTGATAAGCCGGCATCGCCACCCCCTCCGGCGGTTGCAGAATGTAAGCCCGATACGCCTGACGCGAACGACGCGTCTCCACCGCCACCAAATCCACCGCCATGCGCCGCCCCCCGATCCCACCCACCGCGTGACAACTGCTGCAACCATAGCGCGCGAACAACTGCCGACCCGCCTCTGCCGACCCCGACAACACCACCCCCTCCGGCACCGGCGGTGCCTCGCCCACCGGCCAGGCCGTCCAGTGCGACTTCAATCGCAACGCCGAAAGCCCGACCAATGCCACCACACAACCCATGACAAACACCACCGCCCACGGCCTCCGCCGCATGCCCCGATGCGGACTTCGATCCACAAACGGCAGCGCCAGCATCGCCAGCAACAGCAGCAGGGGAAAAAACACCAAAAACCACGGAGCCAGCCACTCCGGCATCAGGGCAATCAACGCGCTATACCACCAGAACCACCACTCTTCGACCGGGAAAGTCTGGTCCACCAGGTTGGCCTCATCATACAAAGTGGCCGGTCCCAGCGTCAACGTCAGCACCACCGCCAGACCAAACACTACATAACTCATGACCCCCGACTTCGCCATCGTATCTGGATAAAAAGTCTCTCCGTTTTCCTCCGATTCCGCCTGTGCCTTGTAAAGCGCACGCTGCTCCTCCACCGTATGCACCGATTGCTTCTTTTCCCCTTCGGAAGTGATGCCATGAACCATCACCAAATACAGATGATACCCCGTCATCATCGCAATCACCAAAGGCAGGATGATCACATGCACCGCATACACCCGCGTCAGCAACAGCGCTCCCGGCTCCTCACCACCCTGCACAAAAATAACCAGTTCATCCCCAATCCACGGCACATGATTGAACATGTGCAGCATCACCCGCACCGCATGAATCGCCCGCTCGTCCCAACGCAGCAGATAACCCGTGAAACTCATCGCCAGCACCGCATGAAACAACAGCGCCCCGAAGATCCAGGTCGCTTCCCTGGGAAACTTGTATCCCGCCACCAATATCTGCCGGAACAAATGAAAAAACAACATCACCACCATCAATCCCGCCGACCAGTAATGCAGCCCACGAATAAACCCACCCAGTAACTGTTTCTCCGTAATATGCTTCACACTATGATAAGCACCATCAGGGGTGGGCGAGTAAGTCAAGGTCATCGCCATCCCTGTCACCACCAGCACCATCAACAACATCGTCAGCGTCGCCCCATCGCCATAATACCACGGCGCACGCGCCACCCGGCGATCCAGCACCGCCTTGTGGATCGGCCCCAGCCCCAGCCGGTCCACCGCCCAGCGACGAAGCTTTTTGATGACAGCACGCCCTCTCATCTCAAATCATCGGGGGCACGGAGTTAAGGTCGATCTCCACCACACCACTGCGCACCCGCGTGGCATAACGATACAACGGATCTTTCGGCGGCCCCGCCTTCGGTTCGCCCTCCTTCGAAAACACCCCGCCGTGGCAGGGACAAAAGAACCATTCACTGCCCGCATCCCACGTCACCGGACAACTCAAATCCGTGCAGCTTCTGGAATACACCACCACCTCATTTTCCAACTCGCGCAGCACAAACAAACCCTTCTGCCGCAGCGACCTCACCCACCCCTCCTGCGGCACCGGCACCAACGCCTTCGCCACCTCGCCCAGGGGAAACTTGTCCAACTCTCCCACCGGTTGCCAGTTTGCCCCTCCATCGGATTCCAGTGATGGAGACAACACGGTCAACAAAGCTGGCACGCCCACCGTCCCGGCGACAGCCAGGCCGCCGCCCACCACCAGCAATTTCGAGAATCCGCGTTTATTCATGACAAGGAGATTTCCAACGAGCGAGGTTCCATAGAATGCGCTTCAACCTCCCCCACCGGCCCTGCCGTTTTTGCACAATCGTCCCCCGTGGTCCTCACCCCCCAATCCTCGACGGATGTCACACCGGATTCCACAAGGGACGTCGTCAATGTCTTCGCACTCTAGGCCGCATCCGAAGCCGCAACATTGATGGCTGACATCGCCAGTTCCGTCAGCTTTTTGTCAGTCGCGCCTTCCTCATCCAGGGTCTGTTGCAACACTTTCTGATCGTTCGTTTCACCGAGCAGTTCGGCAAAGGTTTGGGCCGATCCATAACCCGCGATTTCATAGTGCTCCACCTTTTGCGCCGCGACAATGAGCGCTGCGTCGAGCACTTCAGGATCGCCCTCCTCCTCCATGATCTCCGCGCCCTCTTCAAGCAGCCCTGCCATGGCCTTGCACTTGGGGCCACGCGTGGAGGCCTCATGACCTTCCAGGATTTTTTCAAGCCTCGCGGCGTGTTCCTTGGTTTCCTCCAGATGCTGGGCAAAGCCCGCTTTCAACTCCTCATGGGTCGCTGCCTTTACCATCTTGGGTAGGGCCCGGATCAGTTGCTTTTCAGCACTGTAGAGGTCCTTCAATTCGTGAATATAAAGATTGAGCAAGGTGTTTAGTTTCATACGACGGGTGTTCGTGACGACCGGTTGTTGAGGTTGTGCCATCCTCTCCCGGAGAGCATTCCTGAACCAACGTTGGGGGCTAATCCTTACTCCTGGATCAAAACCATCCTGTTCCCCCGGCTGGCTGCCAGAAGGCTGCCCGAGTAATTGGAAACTATCACCAACATGGATGAAACGCAGTCAACAAATGAACAGCCATGGGGCATTGCCCACTTAGCTCGACAGATACAAATACAGCCAAAGTTACATGCATACACTCAGACACACGACCTTTAACGATTACCTTTTATGTCGCACGATCTTTCCAAAACAAGATCTGACGTTGATGCAACACCAATCCGAGTTCTGTTGGTGGATGATCACCCGGTCTTTCGTCATGGCATCCGTCAATTGGTGAATCGCATGGATGATGCGGAAATATGTGGTGAAGCCGGAGACGCTCCAACAGCGCTCGATGCATTTCGCCGTCTGCATCCCGATTTGATTTTGCTCGACATCGGTTTGCCAGGGATGAACGGAATTGAATTGATCAAAATGGTGAAGTCTGAACAGAACAGCATGCCGGTTCTTGTCCTGTCGATGCACGATGAAGCCATTTATGGACTTGGTGCCCTTCGCGCCGGTGCCAAAGGCTACCTCCGCAAGGATGACGCACTTGACCATTTGAACGAGGCCTTGCACACCACCGCCAAGAACCGCTATTACCTGGGTCGGCGCTTTCTAAGTCATGTGGTCCGTGAAGCCATCCGTTGTGAAGATGAGAAAGACAACAGTCATGACATCAAGGGACTCACGGATCGCGAAATCGAAGTTTTTGACTTGCTCGGCAGCGGGCTGGGCACGCGGCAAATTGCCAGCAAGCTTGGCCTCAGCGTGAAAACCATCGAATCCCATTGCGCCCGCATCAAGGAGAAGCTGTTGTTGCACAGCGCTGCCCAACTGGTTGCTCTCGCCAAGGACTGGAGATCCGAAAGGGAGCGGGAAACAAGTTCATCCGACCAGGCGGCATGCAATACAGAAGTCCCCCCTAAATTCAACTAGGGGAGGACAAAATCAGATGATGCCTCGGAGTGCTCACCTACAATCGTGCGGCCAAAAAGTTAAGAAAAGATTGCCGCACCATGAGCCGAAACACTTCATTTGAACATCAGAAGAATGTGATCCTGGTTTTGGTCGTGGACGAGCAGGCGGCTTTTCGTTTGGGCATAAGCGCCCTAGTTGAGAGCATCCCTACCATGAAGGTATGCGGGGAGGCCGAATCGGGGTCGGTTGCCATGCAAATGTGCCTCGATCTTCGGCCGGATCTGGTAGTTCTCGATGCCCATCTGCACGATCTGGACAGTTTCGATTTGGCCAAATGCATCACCGAAAGGTGCCCTGCAGTCCGACTTCTGATGCTGTCCACGCATGATCAGGCCATTTTTGCGGCTCGAGCCTACAAGTCAGGTGCCAGCGGATATGCTTGCAAGTCCGACGGTTTGGACGAACTGACGGTCGCCTTAAAAACCGTTGGCAGTCAGGGCACTTACCTAACTCCCTCGCTGCGCGACGATGTTCTCTTAAACATCATCATCAATCTGCAGGACGAAACGCCGCCTTCCGCGCCCAAGCTCGATTCGCTGTCGCTCAGGCAACGACAGATTCTCGAATTTATGGGCGAGGGGAAGTCGCGCCATGACATTGCGCGCAGCCTTGGCGTCAGCGTCAAAACCGTAGAAACCCATCGCGGTCATGCCATGAAGAAATTGCGGTTAAGTTCGAGCAGGGAGATGCAGCGGCTCGCCAGGGATCTGCACCAGTTGGCAATGGGGGAAAATTTTCATTCTGATGCAGGCTTCGCGGAGGAGGGATTTGTCCTCGACGGTCGGATTGACATCGACATCCATCCGCCTCCCCGGTCGATGATCGCCGCCCCTCAACCAGCCAAAGAGTGAATCTGACGCTGGCTGATCCGACGCCTAATTAGATTCTTTCTCCACTTATAGATAAAAGTTCCCAACCAGCCCAAATGTCTACCGAACCATCCCTGCCCGACACCTCCCCTGATCGTGCTGCCCCAACTGTCACGAGTGGGTTAAAAGGGGAGGAAGAACAGGGGATTGCCTCAAAACCAAGCATGATGGGCGATGTGGTCAGCCGTCTGGAGGAAGAGCTTGAACGCGTCAGACGAAAATTGCGTGAAACCGTGGAGAAATATGAAGCCTCCATTGAGGAACTAAAAGTCTTCACCAAGGAACTCCAGGCGAAGAATGAGGAGCTGCGGTCAAGCACTGAGGAGTTGGAGACCAGTCGCGAAAAACTGCAGTCGATCACCGAGGAGATCACCACCGTCAAAAAAGATCTGAAGCTGAAGGTCGAAGAGGTTGCCCAGGGCAACAGCGATCTTCAAAACCTGATGGCCTCCAGCAACATCGCGACGATCTTTGTTGATCGCGAACTGCGCATCAAACGCTATACCCCATCTGCCGTTGCATTGTTTGGCCTGATCGACACCGACGTGGGCCGCCCCTTGTCCGAACTCCGCCATCAATTTGATTACGGTGGCATGGTCGATGATGCCTCCCGTGTGCTGGAGCAGATGGGCGTGAGCGAACACGAAATCCGCTGCCGCGATGGACGCTGGTTCCTCGCCCGGATGCTGCCCTACCGGTCCGCAGCGAACAACAGCGCAGGCGTGGTTCTGAACTTCGTCGAGATTACCGCGTTGAAGTCACTTGAGGAAGCATTCCAGGCGGTGAAGAAGGAGAAGGATGCCGATCTCGCCGCCATGGAGTGGTTGCAAAATCTTAGCAACCGACTCATTGCCACCTGCGAACTACAACCCCTTTTTGAGCAGATCCTCTCGGCCGCCATCGAAATCCAGGCCGGTGATTGTGGCATGTTACAACTGTGGAACCGGCACAGTGAAATGCTGGAGATTGTTGCCCATCAAGGAGTGGAAGCAGAACATCTCAGCCGATTCGGTGAGCTCTCACGTCAGGATGTCAGCACCACCAGCAAGCGTGCCTGGAACGAGAGACGGCGGATTGTCGTTGAAGATGTCGAGCAGGACCCCAATCTCGCAAGGCAACGCGATGCACTCCAAACCCACGGAATACGCTCCATTCATTCCATCCCGCTTTGTGGCCGCAGCGGAGAACCGTTGGGTGTTCTCTCCGTCAAATTCAAACAACCTCGCAAACCGGCAGCACGCGAGCTTCGGCTCACCGACATCCTTGCCCGGCAGGCGGCGGATCTCATTGAACTGAAAGTCACCGCTGAAGATCTCCGTCGGTTCAAGAATCGGCTGCAACGCGCTGTGGAGATCGAGACTGTCGGCATCTTGTTCCTCAAAAACAACGGTCGCATCAGCTATGTCAATGATGCCTTCCTTCAGATGAGCGGTTATTCTCGCAGCGACTTCGAAGAAGGCATTTTGGCACAGGCATTCTTTTCATCCGGTGTCCTCGACAACGGCAGAGGAGAAGGCGTGATCCCCGACGCAGGGTCAAATCAGAAGCCACATCTTGCCACTTTCGAGAGGCAGTTCCAGCGCAGGGACGGCAGCCTTTGGTGGGCGCTGTCAACCGGCACCAGCATCTTCGACGACGAAGACGCCCTGTTTTTCATTGACCTCACCGAACGAAAAAAGGCGGAGGAAGCCTTGCTCAAATCGCGCGAAGAGTTGGAAACCTCCCTGCGGGCCACTGAAGAGGCCCGTCGCGTTGCCGAGGAGGCCGACAAGGTCAAGGAGCGCTTCATCGCGGTGCTGTCGCATGAACTACGCACGCCATTGACACCCATCCTGATTGCCGTGCAGTCCCTGCTGGGCGACCCGGATCTTTCTCGCGACGTCAAGGAAACGCTGGGCATGATCGAACGAAATGTGCTCCTTGAAACCCGCTTTATCAATGATCTGCTTGACCTTACTCACATCAACCGTGGTTCGCTCAGCATGGCCAACCAACCGCTTGATTTGCACGAGGCAGTGAAAAACGCCCTTGAAGTGTGTGCGTCCGATTTTGAACAAAAAAACCACCGGCTCGAAGTCCATCTCAAAGCCCCGCGCTCTCGAATCAAGGGCGACTTTGACCGGCTCCAGCAGGTCTTTTGGAACCTGTTAAAAAACGCTGTCAAATTCACGCCGGCGGGAAAGGAAATCAGAGTGAGCACCTACGTTGAGGCGAATGAACACATTTGCGTGACGGTAACCGATACAGGTATCGGCATTGATGGGCACCATCTCGAAAAAATTTTCAAACCCTTCGTCCAGGCCGATTCCACCATCAATCAAAACTATGGCGGACTGGGCCTTGGTCTCGCCATTTCAAAAGTCACCATTGACGCACACGGCGGTAAGTTGAAGGCCCACAGTGAAGGCCACGGCAGAGGGAGCACATTTACCGTCTCCTTCCCGCTCATCTCTTGAATCAATGCAGCGTCACCTCCCTACCTGGCTCTCAGGCGGCCACCCCATGCATGCAGCCCGAATCCGAGTTGATGAATCTAACTCCTGCAAACACTCAGGCGGAGGTGCTGAGTATATTTTTGGTAGAGGACGATCCCGATACGGCTCGCGTTCTTGGCCGCTACTTGCGACACCTCGGCCATCATGTGCAGCAGGCGTGTTGCATGAAGGATGCGTTGGCCGCGTTGCCTGTCAATCAACTGGATGTGTGGATTTCTGACATTGGTCTTCCGGACGGGACTGGCTGGCAACTGCTAAGACGGGCACGACTTCCTGCCTCCGTGTATCCCATCGCCATCAGTGGTTTCGGAACCGCCAACGATCTCAGTCAGAGTAAACAGGCGGGATTTCAAAGGCACCTCATCAAACCTTTTCACATTCAGGAATTGAACGAGATATTGATGGGTGTCGCCAGGGCGCGGCCAGCGGGACATTCCGAAACGTCGGAGGTTCTCTGCGGAGGGAGAGTTGAGAGAGCGGTCTATCCTATTGGACCCGCCGATGATGACGATCGCATGGATGAAGCCACCGCCGAATCTTTCCCTGCCAGCGACCCTCCTTCATGGTGCTCGGGAAGGGACAGGTCACAGAGGAGGGTGGATTGAGAATTCAGGCAGGTTGCATGGCATGCTGTGCAGGAAAATCATGAGCCGCCTTGCTCTTCGCGATGCTCTGCCTCATTCCTGATCTGACGCCCTCCGCGGGAAATGAAGGCCGCCACGATCAAAGCTCCTCCGCCAATCATCATCACGATGCCGATGGCACTTAGCGCGATGGTAAGCATGAACAGCACCCCTACGATGATCAACAGCGCCCCGCTGATGATCCATGTCAGTCTCGGGCGAGGGGAATTCTCCCCGGGTTGGTTGTGCGGTGTCGAGTTCATCTCATGGGTCTCCATTCACGGGGTTACATTGTCCTTGGTGGGCTCCTTGCGATCCAGTCCCGTGGTCCCTCCGCCGCCAGGCGCGGCTTTTCCAGAAACCATCGTCCACAGCACTGCTCCTACAATGACCGCAAACAGCAGGCATACCAAAATGAGGCAGCCGCTTACGGACTTGTCTTTTTTCACTTTTTCAAGATTTGGGTCTTTCATCGGCTGCGTGGTGTGAAATAAGTTTAAGCGGCCCCTTGTTATCCATTTATATCGTCCGCCCTGCATTAGTGGGCGTGCATCAACCCGACCCGATGCATCAATCGGTCGCCTGCCTGATGATAACCCGAGTCCGATGTGGGGGATCATTGTCTGCATCAAGGTCTTGCCCTCTTCCGGCAGAGAAGGGCAACGGAACAGTTAACACCAACGTTCGATGAATTGTCCGCCGAACTTCATGATGGAAGTAACCGTGGTCTTCCCGTCGATACCGCCGAATTGAAGCAGACAGTGTTGCTATTTGCCCCGCCGGAAGACTGACCAATAGGCCATGCCAATCAAACCTCCCCCAATGATATTGCCAGTCGTTGACCACAAGAGATTCCATAAAAACCCGGTTGCGGTTAGATCAGTGAACGCGGTGGGTTCCACTCCCGCCGCAAGCCAAAAGGCCTGGTCTGCAAAGGCCAGGATCATGAGCCCCATTGGAATCAGGGACATATTGGCCACCGAGTGCTCAAACCCACACGCTACGAACGCGGTGATTGGCCATACAATGGCGAAAATTTTTCCTTGAGTGGCTCGTGCACTCAGGCTCAACCACACCGCAAGACACACCAGCATGTTTGCCAAAATGCCGGATGCCAGAGCGCTTCCCGCAGTCAACCCCGCTTTGCGTTGCGCTGTCTCCAAAGCGGCAAGCCCCACCTGACCATCTCCCGCAGTATGCCCACCTGCCAGCACAAACAGCATCACGATGAGCACGGAGCCCACAAAATTACCTCCATAAGCCCAAGCCCACGCTGACAACACTTCGACCGCCGTTGCGCGCTCCTGAGCACGAGGGATCACCATCATCGTATTGCCGGTGAACAATTCCGCTCCTCCCACCACCACCAGGATCAATCCCAATGAAAATGCCATCCCACAGAGTCCTTGCCGCACGCCGAAAGGGAGATCTGCCCCGCCTGCGAGAACCACCTGGGAGAAAATCGAACCAAAGCCAATGTATGCACCTGCCAGCGTCGCCAGCACCCACAAATTGGGCGTTTTCACACCAGCCTTGCGGGCAAAAAATGTCTCCGCCTTGCGGGCGATCTCCTCGGGCAACAAGTCATCCACCTTCACCTCAACCTTGCCCGTCGATGCGTTGTTCGTGCTGCTCATCTTCTTCGCCAATTCAGGGTTCATTCTGTCGCCGACATCGACTCCGATATGGGTTCGCCATCGTCAGCAGAAGATGCCAATGCACCTACAAGTCATAGCCGACAGGTGAGCCCATGAAAGGATCGCTGCTGAACTTGCTTCTGGTTGGATCAATCGAACCCGAACCGATCCGAGCAATCCTCTCGGCCGGTCACCTGGGGCGATCTGACGTCGCAGCAGCTCATCACTGAAAACCATGCTGCAGGCGTCGCTAGCGGGGCTGGTTTCAGTTACCGTTCCACGATGACGACGCAGCCAGTTTATCAAGCGCCGCGTGATCCGTCAGATCAAGCCGTAAAGGGGTGATGGAAACATACCCATCATCGACGGCACGCCGGTCGGTTCCCTCTTCGGCAGGTTCCAGTGGAATGACAGAGCACGAGTAAATGGGACGATGAAAAGGATCCTCGCTCGGAATGACGGTGCCATCGTAATGTCGAACCGATTGACGAGTCCAGCGGATGCCGTGCGGAGATGATGGGAAGTCGCGGGAAATTCTAGGACGGTCGCCGGCTACGGTTTTTCGATGGTGATCTGGCGGAAGGCTACGGGGTCGTTGTGGCCGGCGAAGCCGAAGTAGCCGGAGGAGCGGTTGAGGCCGGGATGGGGTTTGTTGTCCATGAAGGTGGACGGGTCGATTTTGGAAAGGTCGGTGTTGAGGATGGGGACGCCGTTGAGTTCGACGTTGATGGTGCTGCCTTTGACGGTGGTTGTTTGATGGTTCCATTCGCCGATGGGAAATTGATAACCGCGTTGGGCGACGGCGAGACCATAGGCGGAGCCGTGGACCTGCTGGGGTTTGATGGGGCCTTTGATTTTGTCGTAATTGTCGTCGAGGATTTGGATCTCGGTCATGCCCTCATAAGCGGGACCGCCTTTGCCGGGATAACGAATGGCGAGTCCGTTGTTGCCGGCGGGAGGGAGGAGGAATTCGAGGCGGGCGGTGAAGTCGGAGAGCTCGGTGTTCCAATAAAGGTTGCCGCCTTTGCCGGCTTTGCAGCGGATGGACTGGTCGATGATTTCGTAGTTTTCGGCATCGCCTGCCCAACCGGTGAGGTCTTTGCCGTTGAAGATGGATTGGGCGGATTGAGGGGTTTTGCTGCGCAGGTATTCGACGGCTTCGGCGTTGGGGATTTCGCGGACGAAGACGTTGCGCCAGCGAATTTCGCCGCCGTGGGTTTGCAGCTGGATGGGACCTTTGGCGGGGACGGGGCGTTGCTGGTCGGCGGGCAGTTTTTTGTCGTAGTAGTTTTCGAGGATGGCGTGATCGACGACGAGCTGGTCGTTGAGCCAGATGCTGACGCGGCTGCCGATCATGTGAATCCGGAACTGGTTCCATTCGCCGAAGGGTTTGTCGGCTTTGACGAGGGGATCTTTGCCGGAGGTGCCGGGTGAGTTGTTCCAGAGGCCGCCGGAGCCTTTGGGTTTGCCGAGGGAGACGGCTTTTTCGTCGGATTCGGTGCTGTCCCAGATTTGGACCTGGGGGACACCGCGGAGGTAGATGCCGCTGTCGGCTAGGGGAACGGTTTTGTATTCGAGGTGCAGTTCGAAGTTGCCGTAGTCTTTTTCGGTGGTGGCGTAGTCGCCGAAGCCGTCGTTGATGAGTTCTTCGTTTTCGACGCGCCAGTGGGGGATGCCGGTTTTTTCGTTGGTGGCGGTCATGCTGGCTGTCCATTTCTGGATCTGCGCGTCGCGTTCGGCTTCGGGGAGTTCGAGAAGTTTGCGATGGTCGTAGGTGCTGCCGCCGCGCCATCCGCTGAGGTCTTTGCCGTTGAAAAGTGGAGTGAAGCCTTCGGGTGGGGTGGCTGCGTGGGCGGAGAGGCTGGTGAGGCCGAGAAGGAGGAGTGGAAGAAGCTTCATGGGTAAACAAAATGGATTGAAGCTTTTTGGTAACTGGCGGGCTAGGGGTTTCTTGCGGATTGCAGGAAAAGCATCACTTTTTGCAGGTTTTTGATGCCTGGCTGGTCGTCTTCAACCCCACTTGCGACATCGACAACGGCGGGTCTTACACCGCGCACGGCATTGTTGACGTTTTCATGGGTGAGGCCACCGGCAAGCCAGAGGGCATGATCGGGCTGGCGGGTGCGGAAGTTTTGGGCGAGTTCCCAAGGGAAAGTGTGACCGAGACCGCCGCGTTCGCTGGGGTGGTAGGCATCGAGGAGGATGTCGTGAACTTGAAACGTGGAGACGAGATCGAGAGTGCTGGGATTGCGGACTTGAAAGGCTTTGATGATGGTCAGCCCTCGACGCTGGAGTTCGTGGCAGAAGGGGGCGGATTCATCGCCGTGGAGCTGAAAGGCGTGAAGGAGGCCAGTATCGGCGATTTCCAACAAGAGATCGACATCGGGGTTCACGAAGACCCCGACGGGTTTGATGGTCGGGGGCAGGTCGGGCAACCAGGTGGCGGCGGTTTTCCAGGGGAGATAACGTTTGGAATGGGGCCAGAAGTTGATGCCCAGGTAGTCGGCACCGAGTTCGGCGATGGCCTGCGCCTGGCCCGGCTGGGTGACGCCGCAGATTTTGACCTGGGTGATGGGCGGATTGGGCGGGGTCATTGACCGAAATTACATTTTTGAAGGGAGGAGAGGGCCGACGAGGGTCATGAGGACATCGAGGCTGAGGGGAAGCGGCACGGAGCCACGGGTGCGGGCGTCGCGTTGGGTTTCTTTGTAGGCGGCGGTTTCGTTGGTGGGGACAAGGAAGATGACGGAGGGGGCGGTCGCTTTGGAGGTGTGGATGAGGGTGTGGACACGGGCGGCGAGGCGATCAAGAAGCAGGCCGCTCATGTCGGGAAGGGTAAACGCGAAGATGAAGAGATCGTAGGGATGTTGAAGGATACGTTCGAAAGCGTGTTCAGCGCTGGAGGCGGCGTCGACCTCGCACTTGTGGAAAGAAGTGAGGATCTCGGTAATGAGACGTCGGTTGGGCAGGCTTTGGTCCGCGATCAACACACGGGGAAGGGCCGGCCCGGCGGGTGCCGGAGCAGGCGTGATTTCAGGTTCAGTTGGATTGGGGACGGGTTCTTTGTCCGGCATGGGAGCATATTGAACGGCATGTGCGAAATTCCAAGACAGGATTCACTGGATTGTTTGAGATGGGGGTTTTTTAGTTGGAAGCGAAGTTGTGTGCAGGGCACCGATTCCAGCGAACAGAGATGCCGGACTCGCGCAGGTTGTTCTAGAATTTGATGCCCATCTGAACGCCGAGGACGAGGGCGTCGCCGATGCGACCCGTGCCGCCGGGACGGATGACGTATTGGAGGCCGGGTTGGACATAGGCGAACTTGGTGAACTCGTAACGGTAGGCGGCTTCAAGAATGATTTCGTGTTTAGGGCGACCATCGCCACGGGATTCAACCACATCGGCGTAGTCGTCGCCGAATTTGCCATAAGCGAGGCCGAGGATGGTGGCGTCGGTGTCGCGTCCGGAGATGAGGCCGCGATAGACGGCTCCAACGTTGAGCTGCCAGGGCATGATGGCGATGTTTTCGTTGGGGTCATGGGTGAAGGCGGTCCAGAGGGTGAGGCCCTGGTCGGAACCGGATTGTTCGCGGTAAACCATTTGATCGCCGTGGACGTAGAAGCCGTAGGAGCCGTCGGTGGTTTCGGTGCTTTTGAACTGGCTGAAGCCGTCCCAAGGGGAGTAGTAGGCACCGAACCAGTAGTGGCCGGGAAGGCCGGTATTTTCGTCGCCGCCGAAGATGGGGGTCCAACCGAGCTGGGCGATGAGCCAGACGCCGTCGTCGGACTCAACGCCGAAGTCGAGACCGTGATTGTTGCGGTCGAAGACGTCGTCCTGGGCCTGGAAGACGCCGATTTGGAAGTTGGTTTCGGGCGTGGGGTCGAGGCGCAAGCGCGCGGCCCAGGTGGCGAAGGGATAGGCGGAGAACTGGGTGTTGAAGAGCACGGCGCGCAGGTTGCCGTCGAAGGCGTTGCTCATGTAGTAGCCGTAGAGGGGGCTGGTGTTGAAGTCATCGGAGGCTCCGAATCGGCCGATGCGCAGGGAGGCGCGGTCATCGGCGAATTTTTGTTCGTAGACGACTTGGTAGAGGAAAATGGTTTGGCCACCGACGACTTGCATGGAGTCGAACTGGCTGCCAACGTATTCGGAGGTGATGCTGCGTCCTGCGCGGTTGATGGTGCTGATGAGGAAGGAGGCACCGTCCCATGAGAACATTTTTTCGAGGTCGAAGTGGAAGCCGAGATAGAAGTTGTCGGCGTATTCGGTGCCTTGATCGAAACCGCCGGAGACGTTGCCGGCGAGGTTGTTGACGTAGTAGGAGTCGATGCTGAGGCCGTTGGCTTCGAGGTCATCGCGGAATCCGCCCCAGTTGCCGGTGAAGTATTTGCCGTCGGCCCAGGAGGTGGGTGGGGGTGGTTGAGTTTGGATTGGGGCTTTGGGATCGCCGGCTTGGAGGGAGATTGTGGTGGTGAGGATGAGGAGGATGGTTGGTATTTTCATGGTGATGATGGTTTGGATTTGGGCGAAGCGGTGGCTAGGCAGGTGAAACTGCGGAGTGCGGCAGCCTGCTGCCGCTGGGGTTCGAAGCAGCTTGCTGCGAGGTGGTGGCCCTAGTTGCCGCAGCAGGCTGCGGGACTTACAGCGGCAGCAGGCTGCCGCAGTCCACGGTTAATGATGAGGGTGGTTAGTGGTGGTGGATTATGGTGACTTGATCGCGGTATTGATCGACGGATTGCCGGGAATTGAGGCCGGGTCCGAGTTGTTGGATGGCGTCGAGGGAACAGGCGGTGGCGAGTCGCGCGGTGGTTTCGAGGTCGAGGTTTTGAAGTTGAGCGGAGATGATTCCGGCGACCATGGCATCACCGGCGCCGACGGTGCTGCGGACATTGACTTGAGGTGGGGTGGCTTTGAGGGTTTGGGTTTTGGTGATGAACAGGGCTCCTTCGGCACCGAGGGAAACGATGATGAGTTCGATGCCGAGGTCGAGGAGGGGGTGGGTGGCTTCGAGAATTTCGGCGTCAGTTTTTAAGGGTTTGCCGACGAAGGTGGAGAGTTCGTGGAGGTTGGGTTTGATGATGTGGGGGACGGCTTCGAGGGCGAGGGCGAAAGGTTCGCCGCTGGTATCGAGGAGGATTTTTTTATTGCGGGCGCGGAGGGTGCGGATGAGGTGCTGGTAGATGTCGGCGCTGACGCCTTCAGGGATGCTGCCGGAGAGGACAAACCATTGGGCGTCGAGGGCACCCACCATGGCTTGAAAGAATTCGATGTCGTTGGGACTCGGGGTAAGGCCGGGGAAGTTGACCTCGGTGATTTCGGACTGTTCGGAGTGGGAGATCTTGATGCACTGGCGGGTGCTGCCCGGGATGCGGACGAAACGGTCTTCGAGTTTTTTGGCGATGAAGAGTCGTTCGAAGATGGCGGTGTTGTCGTGTCCGAGGAAGCCGCTGACAGCGACACGATGGCCGAGGTCGGAGAGCGCGGAGGCAACGTTGATGCCTTTGCCACCGGCGTGGCTGTGCATGGATTCAACGCGGTTGGTGGCTCCGGCGGTGAAGCCGGGGATGAGGACCGTGCGGTCGATGGCGGGATTTAGGGTGATGGTGACAGAGGCAAGCATAGAAAGGATAAAGGATAAGGGATAAAGGCTAAAATGGGGGAGGCTGAATGTGGCTGCATCGTCCTCGTCCTCGGATGGAGATTGGAGTGGGGAGTAGGAGTAGGAGGAGGAGTAAGAGTAGAGTGCGTTGGGTTAGTTGGGGATGGTGAGTGTTTGTTTGGCGAGGGGTGTCGAGGACGAGTTCGAGTAGGAGGACGAGGACGATTTTAAGCTAGCGCGCGAACCTCGGAAGCGGTGGAGAGAGTGAGGGCCTTTTGGGCAAGGGATTGGGTTTTGGCTTTGGAAGTGGTGCGGAGGCGGGCTTTGACGGCGGCGATGCTGGGGAGGGACATGCTGAGTTCAGTGACGCCCAGGCCGGTGAGGATGAGGGCTCCGAGGGGATCACCGGCGACACCGCCGCAGACGCCGACCCATTTGTTTTCTTTGGTGGCGGCACGGACGGTTTGGTCGATGAGACGCAGGACGGCGGGATGGAGGCCGTCGACGTTTTTGGCGAGGGCGGGATGCATGCGGTCCATGGCCAGGGTGTATTGGGTGAGGTCGTTGGTGCCGATGGAAAAGAAGTCGACTTCTTTGGCAAATTCAGCCGCCATGAGCACGGCGGAGGGGACTTCAATCATGATGCCCATGTCGACGGGATCGGCACCGATCTCCAGACGGACTTTTTCGGCGACTTCGCAGGCGGCATGCCAGTCTTCGAGGGTGGCAATCATGGGGAACATGATCTTGACGGGTCCGTTTTGGCTGGCGCGATAGATGGCGCGGAGTTGGGGGAGGAAGAGGTCGGGTTCGCGCAAACAAAGACGGATGCCGCGGACGCCGAGGAAGGGGTTGTCTTCTTTGGCGAGGGGATGATAGGGTAGGACTTTGTCGCCGCCGATGTCGAGAGTGCGGATGATGAGGGGAAGGCCGTTGAGGGCGCGGATCATCTCGGTGTAGGCGGCGTATTGCTCGTCTTCGGTGGGGGCGGATTCGCGATCGAGGAAGAGGAATTCGGTGCGCAGGAGGCCGATGCCTTCGGCTCCGGCTTCGACGGCGGCGGCTGCTTCGGCGGCTTTGCCGATGTTGGCGACGATTTCGACGCGGTGGCCGTCGGTGAGGATGGCGGGCTGGTAGCGGGTTTGATTTTCGGTTTCGCGCTGGGAGTGGAGGTCGTGGCGGAAGGCTTCGGCGGATTCGAGGTCGGCGGTGGTGGGGTGGAGATGCAGTTGGCCGGCGCTGCCGTCGATGATGCAGACCGCTTGATTTTTGAGTTCGAGGATGGCGGGTCCGGTTCCGACGATGGCGGGGATGTCGAGGGAACGGGCGATGATGGCGGTGTGGGAGGTGGGGCCGCCCAGGGCGGTGCAGAGGCCGAGCACGCGGGTGGGGTCGAGTCGGGCGGTGTCGGAGGGCGTGAGGTCGTCGGCGACGAGAATGACGGGGTGATCGGGAAGGATGAGTTCGGCGTGGGTGGCTCCGGCGAGGGCGCGGAGGACACGTTGGCCGACATCGTGGAGGTCGACGGCGCGGGCGGCGATTCGTTCGTCGGCGAGCGATTTCATTTCGTCGACGCGTTGTTGGATGATCAGCTGCCAGGACCAGGCGGCGCTGTTGCCGGTGTGGATGTGTTGTTCGACGGCATCGAGTAGTTCCTCGTCTTTGAGAAGGGCTTGATGGGCGCGGAAGATGGCTGCCTGGTTTTTGCCGCTGCGGGTGTTGACGGATTCGTGAATGTCTTCGAGCTGGGCGTCGGCTTCGTGCAGGGCATTGATGAGGAACTGGATCTCGGCTTTGGGGGTGTCGCCTTTTTGGATGACGCGCAGGGTGGTGGGCTGGAACAGATGGAGGGGGCCGATGGCGAGGCCGGGGGAGGCGGAAACGCCGGTGAAGGATTGAAGTTCGGTGGCGGGCTTCCAGTGGGGGATGGTGAGGGGGGCGAGGTCTTCGGTTTGATGGGGTTCGTCGTCGAGACCGGCGGCAATGGCGCTGCGTAGAGCCTGCAGGGCGGCGTCGGCGTCGCTGCCTTCAGCCTGGATGGTGATGCTGCCGTTGCCGGGAACGCCGAGTTTGAGGAGCGAGGCCATGGCTTTGCCGTTGGCGACTTTGCCATTGTAGACGACGCGCACGGCGCAGTGGTATTGCTGGGCGACTTCGGCAAAAGCGAGGGCGGGGCGGGCGTGGAGTCCGGCACCTTCGAGGAGGTTGAGGGTGATTTCGCGGGCGTTGACAAGGCCCTGGGTGATGGCGCCTTTGGGGGCCTGTCGGGTGAGGGCGGCAACGATGTCTTCGGGGTTGTCGGTGTTGGCGAGCCGGCCGGCGGCAGCGGGGTCGTCGAGGACATCGGTGAGAGCGGCGAGGATGCCGAGGTGTTCGTCGGATTTGGCGGCAATGCCGACGATGAGGTGAACCGTTTCGCCGTTTTGCCAGGAGACGCCGGCGGGAATCTGAATGACGCAGACGCCGGTTTTTTGGATGAGGTCGCGATGCTGGGGCATGCCGTGGGGGATGGCGATGCCGTGGCTGAGGTAGGTGTTGGCCTGTTGCTCGCGGCCGAGCATGCTGTCGATGTAGCCGGGGGCGATGTGGCCGCATTCGACGAGGAGTTGTCCGGCAGCGCGGATGGCGTCTTCTTTGGTTTTCGCGGTGGCGTTGAGCCGGACGTTTTGTGAAGCGAGGGAGATCATGGAAGGAAAGAGGAAGGCGGTTGGGATTAGGCGGCGGTCGCGGGGGCCGTGGTGATCGGGCGTTTGAGGAAATACATGGTGCCGGCGGTGACGACGGTGCCAATGACGATGGCGGCGAGGTAGTTGAGGAGATGGGTGACGGCACCGGGAATGAGGGAGGCGAAGATGCCGCCGTGGGGAACGAGAAGCTGCACACCGCCGACCATGGTGATGGCTCCGGCGACGGCGGAACCGAGGACGAGGGCGGGGATGACGCGCAGGGGATCTTTGGCGGCAAAAGGGATGGCACCTTCGGTGATGAAGGACATGCCGAGCACCAGAGCGGGGGCAGCGGCTCCGCGTTCTTCGGCGTCGAAACGGCTCTTGAACAGGAAGGCGGCGAGGGCGAGTCCGAGGGGTGGGGTCATTCCAGCGGCCATGACGGCGGCCATGGGAGTGTAGACTTTGCTGGCGAGGAGTCCGACGGCAAAAGTGTAGGCGGCTTTGTTGATGGGTCCGCCCATGTCAAACGCCATCATGGAACCGAGGATGATGCCCAGGAGGGCAGCGTTGGTGCCGCGCATGCCGTTGAGCCAGGTGGTCATGGCGTCGAGCACGATCTGCACGGGTGGGGCGACGATGTAGATCATCAACAGGCCGATGATGACGGTGGAGAGGAAGGGGAGGATGAGGACGGGTTTGAGGCCCTCGAGGGTGTTGGGGAGTTTGATTTTCTCGGCGAGAAATTTGGTGAGATAGCCGGCCATGAATCCAGAGATGATGCCGCCGAGGAATCCGGCACCGAGATTTTGAGCGAGGAGTCCACCGACCATGCCGGGGGCAATGCCGGGTCGGTCCGCGATGGAAAAGGCGATGAAGCCGGAGAAAACGGCGACGAAGAGGTGGAAGGCGGTGCCTCCGCCAATTTGACTCAGGGCGGCGGCGAGGGTGCCTTCCTGGTCACCGGCGTAGATGCCTCCGAAAGCAAACGCAAGGGCGATCGCAAGTCCGCCAGCGATGACCAGGGGCAGCATGTAAGAGACGCCGGTCATGAGGTGTTTGTAGGGTCCGGTGCGTTGGGCGGATCGGGAGGCTTTGGCCTGGTCGACGGCGGAGGTGAGGTCGGTGCCGGAAGCTAGGGGCTGGGCGAGCGCGGTTTGGAGGACTTCGCGACCGTTGTGCATGGCGTGTTTGGTGCTTGTCATAAACAGGCGTTTGCCAGCAAAGGGGGCGGTGTCGACCTTAGTTTCGGCGGCGATGACCACGGCGTCGGCGTTGGCGATGTCTTCGGTGGTCAGGGTGTTTTTGGAGCCGACGGAGCCCTGGGTTTCGACCTTGATGTCGTGTCCGAGGGCTTTGGCGGCTTTTTGGAGGGCTTCAGCGGCCATGAAGGTGTGGGCGATGCCGGTGGGGCAGGCGGTGATGGCGACGAAGCGTTTTTTCTCGAAGGCGACGGGTTCGGGGGCGGGGACGGGCACCGCAACAGGGGCGGGAGTCGGAACTAAAGCGATGGCTTTCTCAAGAAGATTGCGGGTGTCGCGGATGGCTTCGCTGATGGGGACTTCGATTTGGGGTTTGCCGGTGAATCGGGCGAGGTCGACTTTGATGTCGGTGGCGAGAATGACGACATCGGCTTCGGCGATTTGCGTTTCGGTGAGGAGGTGATCAGCACCGATGGAACCCTGGGTTTCGACGGCGATGCTGTGACCCATGACTTGGGCGGTTTTCTTGAGGGCTTCAGCCGCCAGGTAGGTGTGGGCGATGCCAGTGGGGCAGGAGGTAAGGGCGACGATTTTCATGGGTAATTTCGTGGATTAATGAAAGTTTGCGAAAATTTACGAAAAATGTCGAGCTTATATTTCGAAAACTTTCAAAAATAATGCGATTAAGCCTTGCGAATACTTTCATTACGGCTTCGTTAACTTATGAAATCTGGGCGACCGAAATCTTCAAAAGCGGGTGAGGGCAATGATTTGGCTCCGATGACGGCGCAGCGGCGTGGTCAGATTGTGGAGCTGGTGCATGGGCGTGGATCGATGCGGGTGGTGGATCTGGCGGCGCGGTTTGGGGTGTCTGAGGTGACGATTCGCAGCGATCTGGATCAGTTGGAAGGCGAGGGGCGACTGATGCGTGATCGTGGCGGTGCGTTGCCATCCGGTCAGACGCGGACGGTAACGACGTTGCCGGGGATGGAACTGCGGGCGGGGTTGAATGTGGATTCAAAAAGGCGCATTGCGGCGGCGGCGGCGAGTCGGGTGGCGTCGGGGAGTTCGTTGTTGCTGGATGCGGGAACGACGGTGGTGGAGATGGTCCGTCATTTGTCCCGGGTGAACGGGCTGACCATCGTGACGAATGCCTTGAATGTGGCCTTGGCGGCGACGGCGTCGACAGATGCGCGGGTGATGATGTTGGGCGGTGTGGTGGGTGGGGATTCGGGCAGCACGCTGGGTTCGATGGCGGAAGGGATGCTGAAGGATTTGTTGGTGGATCAGTTGTTTCTTGGCGCGCAGGCGGCGGATTTGGAGAACGGGCTGACGGATACCAATGTGGAGATTGCGCAAATTAAGAGGGCGATGATGAAGAGTGCGCGGCGGGTGACGTTACTGATGGATTCGAGCAAGTGGGAGACGTCGGGGTTTATCCGTGTGGCACCGATGACGTCGGTGCAGACGGTGATCACGGATGAAGGTTTGGCGACAGAGGCGCGGCAGGCGCTGGAGAATTTGGGGATTGAGGTGGTGGTCGTGTGAGGGGGGGGCGCGTAGACGGCACCTCAACGCGATGCGCGATGCAACTCACTCTGAGCTTCCTCAATCTACTCGGAAAAGAGAGTCAGCCACTTATGCCCAGTCTTGCAGATGATTCCGATCTCATCGCCAAGTTGGCTGAGAGGCAGCAACGAAGCCACGTTCCTTGCAGCTTGATAGACAACTATCAAGAAGGTGAGCGTGACGGTTGCTAAACGCGTCACACCGATTCTATATCATATTAAGAAATTCCACCCAGGATGAAGCTTCTATCTGTGATGTTTTCAGCACGAAGTCTCTGGTAATTGGTTCTTTTCCGGCTGCACCCAGGCCAGTCGGAATTCCGTTGTCGTAGAAGAGCATTCCTGTATCAACCAGCAATACGTCTCCTTTTTCTGTGTCAACGACGAATGCGTCTCCACCAAAAGTGGTTGCGATCGTCCAGAAACCCAATGGGCGAATAAATATCGCGGGCGAATACTTGGTGTTGTGTTCGACAAAACGAGTGCTGCCAAGAAGCTCCAATCCGTCAGAGTCGACGCTACAACTGGGGAGTCCTGTTTTCACATAATCACGGACTAACCCGGGAATATTTTCCTCCAAACCTTTAATCTTTTCCCACACCGAGAGATCACCAAAATTGATTCCCGGTGACAAGTTTGTCAGATTCTTAAATTGGTGACCTTTCATATCGCTGAAATAGCATTGTCGACGCAAAAACTGCTGACGAATCGAACTGATGATCGAGTTTGTTGTGCATTCATGTGTTGTGGTCGTTTCAAAGTCCTCTGAATGAGATCGGCCCGAGGTTTGCAGAATTTGATCATGTTTTCCATGCGTTTGATCGCTTTTTCTGCCTTGGAAAGGTCGATAAACCCCATGCCGTGCGCCAACTTGACCTCCGCTTTCTTCCGTTCGTGAAATCGAACCGAGCAGAACGCGTTGGAATTTACGCTTGGCAAGGGGGGGAGGGTCCGCTAGGACTTGAGAGGACATTTTTTTACCAACCAAACCACACAGCACAGCATGCCACACATCAAGACTAACGGGATCAACATGTATTATGACGAACGCGGTGAAGGGGAGCCGCTCATTTGCATCATGGGGGTGACGGCACCGGGTGGGGTTTGGGAGGCGCATGCGGCGGAGTGGTCGAAGCATTTTCGGTGCATTTTGGGCGACAACCGTGGCGTGGGTTTGACGGACAAACCGGAAGGGCCGTATACGACGGCGATGATGGCGGATGATTATGCGGGATTAATGGATGAGCTGGGGATTGAGTCGGCGCGGGTGGTGGGGTGTTCGTTGGGGAGCGTGATTGCGCAACAACTGGCGCTGCGGCATCCGGGCAAGGTGAAGAGCGCGATTTTGATGTGCACCTGGGCACGGCAGGACCGATTTGGGATTTACACCTGGCAGCACATGATGAAGTGCAAGGCGACGATGCGTCCGGAGGATTTTATGCATTACGTGCAGATGCTGATCTTCACGAAGCCTTGGTTTGATAATGATGATTGCTGGGACAATATGAAGCAGGGGTTGGCGGATGCGGCGATTGGTGCAGCACCCCAGCCGGTGCATGCGATGGAGGCCCAGGCGGCGGCGGCGATGAATCACAACACATTGAATGATCTGGCGGGTTTTGATTGTCCGGTGTTGGTGATTGGCGGGAAAAACGATGTGTTCACGCCGCGGTGGATGAGTGAAGAGGTGGCGGCGGCAATTCCGGGGGCTGAGCTGCATCTTTATGACGATGCAGGGCATGCGTTCCACTGGGAGTGTTTGAGCGATTTCAATCCGCGCACGACGGATTGGTTGTTGAAGCATTGAGTCGACAACGCGTGATGGCGGACGAGATGAAGAGTCTCGTTCGCTGGCGAGGGATTGGCCGGGGGGGCAGCAGGAAGTGAGGGCCTCCTCACTTCGGCTGCTACTTTCAAAGTTAGGGGACGACTTCGCCGGAGTCGCGGTAGAGCCATTTTTCGACTTTGCCGTTGTAGATGTGGGCTTTGGCGTAGGTCGTGAAGTCACCAAACATGGTTTTGGTGGTATAGGTGACAACGATGGTCCAATACTTTTTGCCGTCGAGCTCCTCCTGCATGGGTTCGTCCCATTTGGTGATGCTGGCGGGGGTGACTTCGGTAACGTCACCTGCGGAGATGCTGTCGAGAAGAACTTTGTAGGTGCCGTCGGCTGCCATGGTGGGTTTGGCGGTGTCGAGCGGGGCGCCTGGTTTGGCGGCGGCGGCGGCAATCGCGGGGGCGTTTTTCTGACGCATGAAAGCGCGTTTCATGAGGACGATCTTGTTGGCGTTGCCGGCTTCGTAGAGGGCGGTCAGAACGTCCTTGAGGTTGGTGTCGTCGATGCCAATCTGGGCGCGGGCTTTGGATTCGGGGTTGGGCGCAACGGAAATGGTGGTGGCGTTGACTTGTGAAACGGCATAGGCGGTGCCGCCGGCGGCGACTTGTGATCCGACGCGGTTGTTGCCGATGACGAGTTCAAAGGTGACGTTCTTCTTGAGTTTGATTTCCTTCGGAGTTCTGAAGGCACTGGGGGGGATGACGGTCCAGTTTTTGGTCAGTTCCTCCAAGGACGGGAAGATGGGAATCTCGAAGCCGTCGGCGTCCACTTTGGGTTTCATTTCGCCGAGGCCAGTGTCGGCGACCATGGGCGGTGGGGTGGGAGCGGGTGGCGGGGTGGGTTTCGGAGGCTCGGGCATGGGCTCGGGCTCGGGCTCGGGCGGTGGTGGAGGGGCTTCAACCACGACCGGTGCTTCAACCACGGGTGCTTTTTTGACGATGCCGAGTTCGGAGATGACCCATGGATAGGCTTTGAAGTAGGCGAGAAGGCCGACGCCAATGGCTAAAAGCAGAATGCCGAGAGATTTCATGAATAAGTTAATTAGTTTTTTTAAGGAACGGGCCGGGCGTGAGATCTTATGCGAAGTCAGGTAAAATAGTAGCGCAGAATATGAAAATACACGGGCGCGGAAAAACACAAGGAATCGATTCGATCCATCATGCCGCCGTGACCTTCGATGAGGGTGCCCCAGTCCTTGATGCCGCGTTCGCGTTTGATGGCGGACATGACGAGGCCGCCGAAGAAGGCGATGAAGCAGAGCAGCAGGGAAACGAAGAATGCCTGAAGGGGGCTGAAGGGGGTGAGGCGGTGCATGGCGGCACCGAGCAGGCTGGCGGTGAGGACTCCGCCGAGGAGGCCTTCGAGGGGTTTTTTCGGACTGAGGACGCGGGCGACGGGGCGTTTGCCGCAGAGTTTGCCCCAGACATACTGGAGGACGTCGCTGCCCTGGATCAGGCAGACGAGGAAAAGCACGAGGCCGGCGCTGCCCATGCGCAGGGAGTCGGCGGGGATGGGAAGGGTGAGCAGCATGGGGATGTGGCTGATGCAGTAAACGCAGACCATGAGTCCCCATTGGGTGCGGGCGGTGCGGGCGAGGTAGTCGGTGGAGTCGCCGCCGATGACACTGAGGATGGGCAGCAGGGCGAATGCATACACCGGGATCATGATGCTGAACATGCCATACCACTGGGTGTGGACGAGCCAGTATTGGTAGGGCAGGATGATGAAGAAGGCGAAGCAGAGAGCGTAGTAGTCGGCGCGTTTGGTGGGGGTGGCGGTGAGAAATTCGCGCAGGGCGAAAAAGGAGATGAAGGCGAAGATGATGGTGGTGCCGCGATGGCCGAGGGCAAGGGCTCCGAGAAGCACGAGAACCATGACCCACCAACTTTTGGTGCGGGCGTTGAGGTTGCTGACGGTGGCTTTGGCGCTGTCGGTTTTGGCTTTGCGGGCAAGGAGGTAACCGATGACGCTGGCGATGATGAGCACGCCAAAGATGGCACTGAGGAGGTTGCGGGTGACGGGTGAGGCGTAGTCAATCATGAAAGGCTAAAGGATAAAGGCGAAGGGATAAAGGAATGCAGGCTAGGTTGGGGAGGCTAGGGACTCCAGGGCGTGGCGGCAGCGCAGGAGGAAGTCGGTTTTGCGTTCGCCCTCTTGAAGTCGCATGGGTTCGCCGAAGACGACGCGACTCAGGAGGGGAATGGGAAGGAGGTGGCCTTTGGGGAGGATGCGGTTGAGATTTTCGAGATAGACGGGGACGACTTCGGCTTCGGGGACTTTGTTGGCGAGATGGTAGAGGCCTGCTTTGAATTCGGCCATCTGGCCATCCATGCTGCGGGTGCCTTCGGGGAAGATGATGAGGGAGTTGCCTTCGCGCATGGCGGCGGCCATTTGTTCGATGGGGTTGTCTTTGCGGGTGATGGTTTCGCGATTGATGAGCAGGGAGTTGAACATGCCGATGGCGATGGTGCGGGTGAAGGCATTTTTGCCCCAGTAGTCGCGTGCGGCGACGGGTCGGGTTTTATCGCGGGCAAAGGCGGGCAGGGCGGCCCAGAGGGTGGCGAAATCGAGATGGCTGCCGTGGTTGGCGAAGTAGATGCGCAGGCAGTCGCGGTCTTTGGGGCAGTTCACCCATTGCGCATTGGCGCCGGTGATCAGCTTGGTGAGGAAGACGGCGGTGGGACGGAGCATGGAAGTCGGAAGTCGGAAGTCGGAAGTCGGAAGTCGGAATTATGCCGAGGGATTTTGGTTGAGCTGTCTGGCGATGAGGTTGAGGCGGCGAATGCAGGTCCAGAGGGTGCCGATGGCCATGAAGAGAAGGGTGAACCACATGACGGAGTGGCCGTGGTTGCCGGGGTTCCAGAGCCAGAGTTCGGCGATGGACAGGAAGCAGGCGACCGTGAGGAGGAACATGCGATGTTGTTTGGCCATGGGACCAATGAAGCTCTGGGTGCCGGTGAGGGTGCCGCCGAGGACGCGAATGTAGGGGGCGGTGACGGCAAGGGCGACGACCAGCCAGCCGAGCGGGATGCCGTAGAGGACATGCTGGCTAAGGGTGCCGATGAGCGCGAAGTTGCAGCAGCCTCCTTCGGCGATGGGTTTTGCGATGTCGAAATGTAACAGGTGGTTGCTGGCGGTGTAGCCGGCGGCGGCGAGGAAGAGGATGTCGGCGATGCGGTCAGGGACTTCGTTGTAGAGGCCGCCGGTCGGGCTTTTTTTGCCGCCTTCGATGGCAACCATGCCGTCGAGGAGGTTGCAGAGAAGGCGAAGCTGGATGCAGGTGGCGGCTCCGAACCAGAGGAGGGTGCCTCCCCATTGGCAGGGGGCGGTGGGGATCATGATGAAGCAGATGGCACCCAGCACGGCGAAAAGGATGCTGATGACGGAGATGATGTTGGGGGTGATGGGCGTCTTGACGAGGAACGCGGCGAGTTTTTTTGCCCATCCTGCCTGACGGGTTTTGAGTTCGCGACGTGCGCCTTCGACGGGATCGGATGCCATGGGGGCTTCATAACACGGAGCGGTGTTTTTACCAGCGGGGAGTGAAGGGAGGCTAAATTTAGGGCTTGTCAGCAAGGATGGATTTTTATAGTTTTTCGGACATGGCATTGAAGACAACGGCAACGGCAAGTTCTGCGGATGCGGTATTGTTAAAGCAGCGTTTTGCGAGGCGTATGGCGGATGATGCGATGTTTTATCCGCTGTTTGATCACATGCCGGGAGTGTCGTTTTTTGCCAAGGATGAGAAATTCCGCATCGTGGCGGCGAACCGGCATTTTTATGAGCGTTTCGGATTTGAGAAGGAATCGGACATCATCGGGCAGGATGATTTCACCTTGTTCCCGACCGGGCTTGCGGAGCATTTTCGTCGCGATGACGCGGAGGTGCTGGCGACCGGGGTGGCGAAGTTGAATATTGTGGAGCTGTTCTTCAACCGGCAGAGAATTCCGGACTGGTTCATTACCAACAAGCTGCCGGTGCTGGATCGGAAAGGCAAGGTGATGGGGTTGATGGGAACGACGCAGAGTTATGAGAGCAAAAAGCAGATTTTGCAGCCGTTCATGCAGATCGACAAGGCGGTGAATTACATTCGGGAACATTTCAGGAAGAAAGTGTCGGTGGAGGAGCTGGCGGCGATGGTGCATTTGTCGCCGCGGCAGTTGCAGCGCAAGTTTGTGGAGGCGTTTGGGAGCAGTCCGCAGGCGTTCATCATGAAGTTGCGGATCCAGGCGGCGTGCCTGGCGTTGAAAGAGGAGTCGGCGCAGATCAGCGAGGTGGCGAGGGCGATGGGGTTTGCGGATCAGAGCAGCTTTACGCAGCATTTTCAGCGTCATTTGGGGATGACGCCGTTGCGGTATTTGAGGCAGTTTCGGTTGAGGAGGATTTGATTTTTTACTTTCGCACATTCCTGCTCCTCATTGATTGATGAGCTTTGAAAGTCTGCGGTTCCTCGGACGGGGAGCGCGAAAAAAGATCACTGGTAGGGGGCGGGTTGGAGGGTGTTGAGTCGGTCGGGGTGAATTTGGATCGCGGCGTTTTGGCGTTGCTGGGTGAGCCAAGTTTGGAGGGCGGTTCGGCGGAATTGGGTATGAAGGTGGGCGAGGATTTCGGGTTTAACCTCGTCGAAGGTGGCGGGTCGGGCGGGGCGTTTTTCATGGAGCTTGACGATATGCCAGCCGAGGTCGGTGATAAAAGGGGGGCTGAGCTGACCGGGGGTGAGGGCGAAGACGTTGGAGGCGAAGTCGGGAGGGACGCGGTCGCGACTGAACCAGTCAAGTTCGCCGCGGGTTTTTTTGGTGCGGGGGTCGTCGCTATATCGGGTGGCAAGGTTGGGGAGGGTTGCCAGGTTGGTGATGAGTTGCTGGTGATAAGCGCGGATGTTGGACTCGGCATTGGGGCGCTCTTTGTCGTGGATGGTGAGGAATAGGTGGCTGGCGCGGGCGCTTTCGGGAACGGTGAAGTGGCCGCTGTGCTCGGCGAAGTAGGCGCGGGCTTCGGCTTCGGTGGGTTGGTCGGGATGGTTGGCGAGGTGGTTTTCGATGGAGATGGAGAGGCGGGCTTCGTGAAGGAGTTGCTGGCGAAGCAGGATTTCATCGAGATTTTGGGTGGCGGCGCGGGTTTGCCAGGTGTTGGCGCCTTCGAATTGTTTGGTGAATTGCTGGAAGCGCTGGTCGGCTTCGGTCTGGGCGCGGGTTTCTTCAGCGGAGGGAAGCTGGGCGAGGAGGTGTGAGTGGATGAGCTGGTCGAGGACGATTTGGCGTTCGGCATCCTGACGGGGAGAGGCGAGGGTTTGCCAGTGGAGGTTGTGACGCCAGACGTGGTTGCGGAGGGCGAGCGCGAGCTGGCTGCGGGCGATGGGGGTGGTCCCGACCTGGGCGATGGTGGCTTGCCGATTGAGGTGGTTTTGCCACCAGATGAGAACGCCGCCTGCAGTGAGAAGGAGCAGCAGCACGGTCAGAATGAGGGAATGTCCGCGAGGGTGGGGCATGGGGAGGATTTGTTCCTAGTTCTTCGTTCCTTGTTCTTGCTATTTATTTACGGGGGGCGGGTGGGGGTGTGGCAACTGGTTTTCGCTGGCTTTGCGGGGGGATTGGTTGGAGGATGGGGGACGTGATGAGTGAGAGGACGCAGATTTCTTTGGCGGAGGCAGATTCTTCAGAAGAGCTGGAGAGGTTGCGGAGCCGGGTGGCGGAGCTGGAGCAGAGTGAGGAGAGGCTGAGGCTGGCGATTGAGATGGGGCGGATTGGATTGTGGGTGTGGGATTCGACGGATACTTCGAATGAGGGGGACTGGTCGGAGCGGTTGAAGGAGATTTTTGGGCTGCCGCTGGATGCGGAGGTGACGCACGACATGTTTTTGAAGTGTGTGCATGGGGAGGATCGGGAGTTGATCCATGGGAAGGTGATGGGTGCGCTGGCGGGGGTGGATGAGGGGAGGTATACGGCGGAGTATCGGACGATCCGGGCGGATGATGGTCGTGAGGGGTGGGTGATGGCGAGGGGACAGGCGTTTTTTGATGGGTCGGGAAAGGCGGTGCGGTTTATTGGGACGGTGACCGACATCACGGAACGCAAGAGGGCGGAGGAGGCGCTGGCGAAGTTGAACGGGGAGCTGGAGGGGCTGGCTTATGGTCAGGCGGAGGCGCTGAAGCATGCGTTGACGATGCTTTCGAGGGAGTCGGAACCGGACAGGTTTTTGGATCATGTTTTGCGAATGATTGGCCGGCAGTTTGCGGCGCATAGTTTGGGGGTTTGGGAGCTGAATGAGGTGACGGAGCGGGTGGAGTTGCTGGCGAGTTGTGAGGGTGAGGTGGTGCGGCTGGTGAAAGAGGATAAAGAGCAAGGGGCTCCGAGGTTTGCGCCGCCGGTGAGGGAGAACGGGGTGTGGACGACGTTTTTCGCGACGGCGGAGCATTGCATTTTGGGGGATTTGGAGTCGGAGATGCCGAGGGTGAGGTTGGCTGGGGTGGCGGATGGGGAGTGGCAGGAGTGGCTGGGGGACATGGTGAACACGGAGGAGGTGCGGACGATGCTGCGGGTATTGACGGGGAAGGGGGTGAAGCTGACGTTGGGTGTGCCGATGCTGGTGGGGGGCAGGGTGGTGGGGTTCATCAATATCAGGTTCAAGGAGTGGAGGGTGTTTCGTGATGAGGAGCTGGGATTGGCGCGGGCGTTGGGGCATCAGGCGATGCTGGCGATTCAGTTGATGCGGTTGTCGATGCAGAGTCGGAAGTCGGCGGTGATGGCGGAGCGGAACCGGTTGGCGAGGGATATTCATGACACGCTGGCGCAGGGGTTTACGGGGGTGATTGTGCAGTTGGAGGCGTCGGAGGATGCGCGTGTGGGGGGCTTGACGGAGGCGGCGGATGCGCATGTGACGAGGGCGAGGGAGCTGGCGCGGAACAGTTTGCAGGAGGCGCGGCGGTCGGTGCAGGCGCTGCGGCCGCAGGCGCTGGAAACGCAGGATTTGTGTGTGGCGTTGTCGAAGTTGTTCAAGAGCATGACGGAGGGGACGGGGTTGACGGCGAAGTTTGAGTTGCGTGGAAAGCCGAGGAAGCTGGTGGCAGAGGTGGAGTGCAATCTGTTGCGGATTGTGCAGGAGGTTTTGACCAATGTGTTGAGGCATGCGCAGGCAACGCGGTTTGAGGCGATTTTGTTTTTTGAGGAAGAGGAACTGCGACTGGAGTTGGAAGATGATGGACTGGGTTTTGACGTATTGGCGGTGCATGAGGGGTTTGGGTTGACGGGGATGCGGGAGCGCGTGGAGGCAATGGGGGGTGAGATGACCCTCGCCAGTTCGAGTGAAGCGGGGACTTCGATTTGCATCCGGCTGCCTCTGGTGGACGGTGGAGGGATTGTTGGATGATGAAAGGAAACTCGAAAAAGGCTGATGGATGGATTCGTGTCTTGATTGCGGATGATCATGTGACGGTGCTGGAGGGACTGGCGGCGATGATTGGCCGGCAGCCGGACATGGAGGTGGTGGCGGAGGCTTGTGATGGGGATGAGGCGGTGGCGAGGTGGCTGGAGTTACGACCAGACGTGGCGCTGGTGGACCTGCGAATGCCGGGTCGTGATGGGATGGAGGTGATTGAGGAAGTGCGCCGACATGACGGGACGGCGAAGGTGATTGTGCTGACGACTTATGATAATGACCAGGATGTGATGCGCGTGGTGAAAGCGGGGGCGAGGGGGTATTTGTTGAAGGATGCGCGGCGCGAGGAGTTGTTGGAGTGCATTCGCAAGGTGCATGCGGGGGAGACGTGCATTCCGCAGGGTTTGATTGAAAAGCTGGCGGCGGGGATCAGCGGGGAGACATTGACGGGACGGGAGTTGAATGTGCTGGAGCTTTTGGCGGAGGGGTTGAGCAACAAGGAGATTGCGGCGCGGTTGAGCATCAGCGAGACGACGGTGAAGACGCATTTGCGCGGGATTTTCGGGAAGCTGAATGTGTTGAGCCGGACGGAGGCGGTGACGGTGGCGGGTCGGCGCGGGTTTGTGCGGATTTGATTCAGGGTCGCCTCGTTCAAAAGGATGAGGCGGAACTCATCCTTGGGCAGGGCGAAAAATCCAGCCGCATGATCCATGGTTTTTTGGGGGCGCAGCTGGCATGATGATGGGCGTTTCCAGTGTGCCTGGGCATAAGTTGGAAAACGAACTTAGTGACTAACTGACCACCATCATCATCATGAATCCTTACTACAAGCTTTTTACGCCGGAAGATAGTGCCGTTGTATTTATTGATCACCAGCCGCAGATGACTTTTGGGGTGGCGAACATTGATCGGGCGACATTGATCAGCAATGTGACGCTGCTGGCCAAAGTTGCGAAAGAATTTAATGTGCCGACAGTGCTGACGGCGGTCGAGACGGAATCGTTTAGTGGTTATATCTGGCCACAATTGCTGGATGTGTTTCCTGGTCAGGAAGTGGTGGAGCGGACCTCGATGAATTCGTGGGATGATGCGGGTTTTCGCAAGGCGGTGGAAGCGACGGGACGGAAGAATATTCTGATGACGGGGTTGTGGACGGAGGTGTGTGTGACTTGGCCGACGATTGAGATGCTGGGGGCGGGCTATAACATCTATGTGGTGGAGGATTGTTGTGGAGCGACGTCACAGGCGGCGCATGATGCGGCGTTGTCGAGAATGGTGCAGGCGGGTGCGGTGCGGTTGACGGCGCTTCCGGCATTGCTGGAGTGGCAACGGGATTGGGCGAAACGCGAGCATTACAACAACTTGATGGGGCTCATCAAGGAACAGGGTGGGGCTTATGGAGTCGGCGTTGAGTATGCTTATACGATGGTGCATAAAGCGCCGCAGTCGGCGATCAAACCACAGGTGGTTCCGCACAAGGAAGGGCACTAACTCAACATCGCAACGTCATGGACGATGAATCGGTTCACATTGCCGTTGTCCGGCGCGTTCGTCCTGAACGCGTGAAGGATTTCGAGGCGGCGCTGGGGGATTTTGCCCGCGTGTCGTTGGCGGAGCCGGGGGCGCGTGGAATTCAATGTTTGTATCCTGCGCCGGGGGCGAAGGTTCAGGAGTATGGGATCATGCGAACGTTTGCGAATGCGGCGGCGCGTGATGCGTTTTATGCTTCCGAGGCTTATCACCGGTGGGAGAAGACGATTGAGCCGATGGTCGAAGGGACGTTGCAGATTCGTGAGTTGCATGGGCTGGAGGCGTGGTTTCGTCATGCTTCGGATGGTAGTCCGCCGCCGCGGTGGAAGATGGCGTTGTTGACCTGGCTGGCGGTCTGGCCGGTGAGCATGGGGATTGCGGCATTGGTGTTGCCGCTTCTGGGAGGGTTGATGCACAAGGTGTTGGTGTCAGGGGTGATCGCGGCTGGGATTACCGCAACGCTGACCTGGGTGGCGATGCCCGTTTTGGTGAAAGCGGCACACGGATGGTTGCATCCGAATTCGGAAGACAAGGTGCTTCAGGTGCCCGAAAAAAATAACTAAAGAAGAAACACAGAGAACTTACAACTTATGAAAGTGGAGCCTGATTTGATTTTGGTAAATGGACGGATTACGACGCTGGATGATGGTTATCCTGAAGCGCGGGAAGCGGTGATCAAGGATGGGAAGGTGCTGAGTCTGGATGATGCGCATGAGTATCCACGTGGGCCAGAAACGAAGGTGATTGACTTGAAAGGTAGAAGGGTGATTCCGGGGTTGAATGATTCGCATCTGCATGTGATTCGCGGCGGGTTGAATTATAACATGGAGTTGCGCTGGGATGGGGTTCCTTCACTGGCGGATGGGTTGCGGATGTTGAAGGCGCAGGCGGCGCGGACGCCGGTGGGGCAGTGGGTGAGGATTGTGGGGGGATGGAGCGAGTTTCAGTTTGCGGAGCGTCGCATGCCGACGTTGGCGGAGATCAATGAAGCGGCACCGGAGACGCCGGTGTTTATTTTGCATTTGTATTGCCGGGCCTTGCTGAATGGGGCGGCGTTGCGGGCTTGTGGTTATACCCGGGATACGCCGAATCCACCGGGTGGGGAGATTCAGAGGGATTCGGAAGGGAATCCGACGGGGCTGCTGATTGCGCGTCCGAATGCGACGATTTTGTATGCGACTCTGGCGAAGGGTCCGAAGTTGCCGCCGGAGCATCAGTTGAATTCGACGCGACATTTTATGCGTGAGCTGAACCGCTTGGGATTGACGAGCATCATTGATGCAGGTGGTGGGTTTCAGAATTATCCGGATGACTATGTGATCATTGACGAGTTACACAAACGCGGGGAGATGACGCTGCGGATTGCTTATAACTTGTTTACTCAAAAACCGAAGGAGGAGAAGGAGGATTTTGCGCGTTGGATCAAGATGACGGGGCCGGGCAAGGGCGATGATTTTTTCCGCTGCAATGGGGCGGGTGAGATGTTGGTTTTTTCAGCGGCGGACTTTGAGGATTTTCTGGAGCCAAGGCCGGATCTGGCGGCTTCTGTGGAGGAGGAGTTGAAGGGGGTGGTGACGTTGCTGGCGGCGAACAAGTGGCCGTTCCGATTGCATGCGACTTATGATGAGAGCATCACAAGATTTTTGAATGTGTTTGAGGAGGTGAACCAAGAAGTGCCGTTTGGTGGGGTGCATTGGTTCTTTGATCATTGTGAGACGATTTCGGATCGGAATCTAGAGCGGGTGAAGGCGTTGGGAGGCGGGGTGGCGATCCAGCATCGGATGGCGTTTCAAGGCGAGTATTTTATGGATCGGTATGGCAAGGAAGCGGCGGAGCGGACACCTCCGGTGAGGCGGATGCTGGAGATGGGATTGCCGGTGGGGGCGGGATCGGATGCGACGCGGGTGGCGAGTTATAATCCGTGGGTGTCGTTGTGTTGGCTGACGACGGGCAAGACGGTAGGGGGAACTTCGATGTATCCGGACAAGAATTGTTTGAGTCGGGAGGAGGCGTTGCGGCTTTACACGTTGGGAATCACATGGTTTTCGACGGAGGAGGGCAAGAAGGGATCGCTGGGGGTTGGGAAGCTGGCCGATCTGGCGGTGTTGTCGGATGATTATTTTGACGTGGATGATGAGGCGATCAAAAGCATTGAAGCGGTGATGACGGTGGTGGATGGCAGGGTGGTGTATGCGGTGGAGGAGTTTGGATCATTTGCGCCGCCGTCGATTCCGGTGTTGCCGGAGTGGTCGCCGGTCTCGGTGTTTGGCGGGTATGGGGCGCCGCTGGATGTGAAGAAGATGGCGAGGGCGGGAGTGCCGATGCCGTTGGTGAGTCATGAGCATTCGGCGGAGTGTCGGTCGCATGGTTGTGATCATGCAGGGTTGCAGTTGATGGCGGGAGTAGAGGCGGCGCGGAACCGGTTTGCGTCGTTCTGGGGTTCGGGATGTGACTGTTTTGCGTTTTGATTTGATGTTATGAGTGAGGGGAAGAAGGGCGCATGGTCGGTGTTGGGGAATTCGGTGTTCCGGTCGCTGTGGCTGGCGAATGTGGCGTCGGGCATTGGGTCGACGTTGCATGACACGGCGGCGGTGTGGACGATGACGTCGTTGACGACTTCGGCGACGCTGGTGACCTTGATGCAGACGATGTCGAGTTTGCCGCTGTTTTTCCTGGCGCTGCCGGCGGGGGCGTTGGCGGATTTGGTGGATCGGCGGAGGGTGATCATTGCGGCGCAGGTGGGGTCGTTGCTGGTGACGATGGGGTTGGTGGTGATGTCGGCGATGGGGATGCTGACGCCGGGAGTGCTGCTGGCGGTGACGTTCTTGCTGGGGGTCGGGGTGGCGTTTACGATGCCGACCTGGCAGGCGTTGTTGGCGGAGTTGGTGGACAAGAAGGATCTGACCGGGGCGCTGACGCTGGGGAGCATTGGGGTGAATAATTCGCGGGCGCTGGGGCCGTTGGTGGCGGGGGTGTTGCTGGCAGCATCGGGTCCGACGGCGGCGTTTGCGTTGAATGCGTTGTCGTTTGTGGGAATCATTGCGGTGTTGTGGAGGTCGAAGTCACCGGTGGTGATGAAGGGGGCGCATGCGGAGCGGATGATGGGGGCGATGGTGACCTCGCTGCGTTTTACGAGGCATTCGCCAGTGATTCAGCGGGTGTTGTTGCGCAATGCGGGATTTGCGTTTTTTGGGATTGCGCCGGTGGCGTTGTTGCCGTTGATCGTGCGGGGACGTGGATTGTCGGCGGGGGATTTCGGGCTGTTGATGGGGGTGTATGGGGTTGGGGGGATCTTGGCGGCGTTTTTGGTGTTGCCGAAGTTGCGGGCGAAGGTTTCGGCGGACGGGATTTTAACGGCTGGGACGGTGTTGTTTGCGTTGCTGGCGGCGGGCCTGAGTCTGGTGGGGAATCGCTGGGGGATGATGGCGATTTTATTGGTGGCGGGTGGGGCCTGGTTGACTTGCATGTCAACGCTGGCGGTGGCGGCGCAGAGTGCGTTTCCGAATTGGGTGCGGGCGAGGAGTTCGGCGATTTTTCTGATTGTGGTGCAGGTATCGCTGGCGGTTGGGGCGGTGGTCTGGGGTCAGGTGACGGCGGGGACGGATGCTGGTTGGGCGCTGCGGGTGGCGGCTTTGGGTTTGTTGCTGACGGGAGGGTTGGGTTGGTGGTTCAAGGTTCGGGTGAGTGGCGCGATGGGATTGAATTTAACGCCTTCTTCGCATTGGGCGGGTCATGAGCTGGCGATGGAGCCATCGGATGGAGAGGGGCCGGTGATGGTGGAGTTGGAGTATGTGGTGAAGGCGGAGGAGGTGGTGAAGTTCCAACGGGCGATGTCGGCGCTGCGGGTGGTGAGGTTGAGGGATGGGGCGTTTCGCTGGTCGCTGTTTCAGGATTTGGATGAGCCAGGTCGATTCAAAGAAGTGTTTTTGGTGGGGACCTGGGGAGAGCATTTGCGTCAGCATGAGCGGGCGACGGCGGATGATCGGGTGATTGAAGAGGCGGTGCTGGCGTTTCATGTGGGGGATGGGGCACCCAAAGCGAGGCATCATTTGATGAAGGAGGTGAGGGCAGTGGTGTTGTGAGATGGGCGGGATTTATTTTATTGATGGGATGCTCGGTGGTGAGTGGGCAGGGATGGGAGTGGTCGTTTTCGGGTCATGCGAGAACGATGGGAGAGAGTTATCGGGGACTGGATTTGGGTTTGGGGGAGATTGAGGATGATGCGTGGGTGCATCAGCGGGTGCAGTTGATGGCGACGGGCGAGTGGGAGGAGCGTTGGCTGATTGCAGCGGAGTTGACCTGGGGAGACATGTGGGGTCGGGAATCGCCGTTGGGCCCGCCGGATCAGGATGAAGGGGATTGGTTGCAGGTTTATGGTCAGAGGACCTGGGAGTTGGGGGGAGAAGACGAGGTGGAGATGCGCGTGGGAAGGCAAACGCTTTATTATGGGTCGGGTCGGTTGCTGGCGTCGAGGGAAGGGGCGAACCAGAGGTTGTCGCATGATGGGGTCAGGGTTTCCTGGCAGCGGGGAGAGGAGATGAGGGTGGATGGTTTTGTCGCGTCGCCGGTGGAGACGGGGCCGGGAGTTTTCGATAATGAATCGCATCAGAAGGAGGTGATGTTTTGGGGTGTTTATGCGGTGATGCCTTCGCCGCTGGATAAGCAAGGTTTCGTGGATGGGTATTACATTGGGTTGCGTGATGAAGGATCGATTTTTGTGGAGGACGGGGGGCGTGAATTGAGGCACACGGTGGGGACGCGCTGGTGGAACGAGGGAGTTCCGTGGGTTTACAACACGGAGCTGATTTTTCAGTTCGGTGAGGCGGGGGGGCGCGAGATTCTGGCTGGCGCGGCAAGTCTCGGCGTGGGATATGTGTTGGAGGATGTGAGGTGGCGGCCAACGCTGATGCTGCGGGCGGATGCGATTTCCGGGGGGGATGACGAGGGAACGTTGCACACGTTTCATCCGCTGTTTCAGGCGAACAATTATTTCAATGAAGGTGGGTTCATTTCGCCGTCGAATCTTTATAATGTGAATCCGGTGCTGACGTTAAAACCGCATGAGAGGGTGACGGTGAGTTTTGGGGTGAATTTTCAGTGGAGGTTCAGTGCGGAAGACGATGTTTATGGGCCGCCGTTGCAGAGGTTGGGAGGTCCGGCACCGGATGGTGAGAGGTATTTGGGGACGGCACTGAACGCGGCGGTGATCTGGCAGGTGCGGGAGAGCGTGGAGCTGGCGCTCGGCTATACCCATCACGAAGCCGGGCGTTCGCTGGTGGCGGTTGGTGGCGATGACGTGGAGTATTTTCAGGCGAGTTTTCGCGTGGCGTTCTGAGGTGAAAAAGCCGCAACTGGCGGTGGTGGCCCGGTGCGATCGGGATTTGGTGCACGAATTGCGGGGATTTTCAGTCCGAGAGGGAGAATTCCCTTGCACTTTTGCCCAAGCTCTTTAACTTCGCGACCCCTATGTCCAAAAACGCAGGCATCGCCAAAACCAGAAAATCCGTTAGCAAACGGTTCAAAATCACGGGCAGTGGTAAAGTCCTCCGTCGTCGGCAGGGCAAGCGCCACTTGCTTCAAAATAAGAACCGCAAACGCAAACGCTCACTGGGCAAAGCCGTTCTCGTGCACGAGACCGACGCTGCAGCAGTCAAGGCCAACATGCCTTGGTCCTGAGTCGTCGTTTGAATTGCACCCGGCCGCAGTCGCGGCCACGACGATCCGGTCTGGCTCTGTAATAGGAGCCTTCGATCAAGTGAGGCCCTTCGTCGAATTTTTAACAACAGCTTGATCTTGAGAGAAAATACATGTCAAGAGCTACCAACGCACCAGCCAGCCGCAAGCGCCGTAAGCGCACGCTCGCCAAAGCCAAAGGATTCCGCGGCTTCCGTTCCAAATTGTTCCGTTACGCCAAGGACGCTGTCCGCAAGGCGATGTCATATGCCTATCGTGACCGCAAGGTTCGCAAGCGTGACTTCCGCAAGTTGTGGATCCAGCGCATCAACTCCGCTGCCCGTGCTGAAGGCTTGAGCTACAGCCGATTTACCGAAGGCCTGAAGGCTGCCGGTATCCAGCTTGACCGCAAAGTCCTTGCCGACCTCGCCGTCACCGATGGAGCAGCCATCAAGGCCCTTATCCAGCAAGCCAAAAACGCTTTGGAAAACAAAGCGAAGTCCAAGGCGGCTGCTTAATCATTTGATCTGCCCGATTCGACCTCGAACCCATTTACCAATTAAGCCGGGGTCTGCACAGGCACCGGCTTTTTTGTGGATCAGCATCAACGCGGCGGAGCGGGCTTGCAAGGCCTGTGATGTTATCGTTGCTCGCGGTTTAGGTGTTTTTGTTTGTTCTTGGTTCCTGGTTCTTTGTTCTTCGTTATTCAGCTTTAGTTTTCTTCCTCATGCTCGACCAACTTTCCGCTCTCCAAATTGAAGCCCTTGCGGCGCTCGCTGACATCCAGGACGAAAGCGCACTGGAGAATTTTCGTGTCGGATACCTTGGCAAAAAAGGCAGTCTGACGGCGCTGAGTGCCGGCATGCGTGAGGTGCCTGCTGATCAAAAAGGCGCGGTGGGGCAGAAGCTCAATGAGGTGCGCACGGCATTGACGGCCGGGATTGAAGAGAAGGTGGCGGCCATGGCGGCGGCGAAGGATGCGGCTTCGGTGGCGGGGATTGATGTGACGCTGCCCGGACTGCCGACACCGAACGGGGCTTTGCATCCGCTGACGCGCATCCGCGATCGGGCGATTCAGACACTGCGTCGCATGGGATTTGCTTTGGCAGATGGACCGGAGATTGAAACGGAGTGGCATTGTTTTGATGCGCTGAACACACCGGCGGATCATCCAGCGCGGAACGAGAAGGACACATTTTATTTGCCGGATGGGCGGTTGATGCGCACGCATACATCGAGTGTGCAGATTCGCACGATGGAATCGATCAAGGCATTGCCGGTGCGCATCATTGCACCGGGGGCGGCGTATCGTCGGGACGAGATTGATGCGACCCATTTAAGCGTGTTCAATCAGTTGGAAGGTTTGTATGTGGGCCGGGACGTGAGTCTGGCAGATCTGAAAGGGACGCTGGAGTATTTCTTCCAGGAGATTTTTGGGCCGCAGACACAGGTGCGTTTTCGTCCGCATTTCTTCCCGTTCACGGAACCGAGTTTTGAGATTGATGTGAAGCTCGAGGTCAAAGGTCAGGCACCGAAATGGATTGAGATCGCCGGTTGCGGGATGGTGGATCCGGCGGTGTTCGAGGCGGTGAGCAAGAGCCGTGGAGACAATCTGTTTGATCCGGATTTGGTCACGGGTTTTGCTTTTGGCATGGGGCTGGACCGGCTGGCGATGATCCTGCATGGGATCACGGACATTCGTCATTTGATTGAGAATGACGTGCGGTTCCTCGGGCAGTTTTAGTCTCTATTCCTCCATCGCATCTGCCAAAACCATGGGCACCCTTGAATCAAAACTGGTGACTCGATAATTTTAATTTTTTTATTCTGATGAAGACTTCTCTTAAGTGGCTCAATGCCCATCTTGATCTTGGTTCCCACAGTATTGATGAACTGAGGGACATGCTGACGTTTGCGGGGATTGAAGTGGAGGGGATCGAGCAGAGCGGGGTGGAATCGGACAAGATTGTGGTGGCGCAGATCGTCTCTTTTGAGCAGCATCCCAATGCGGATCGGTTGAGTGTTTGTCAGGTGGATGATGGCAGCGGCAAGGCGCGGCAGATTGTGTGTGGCGCGAAGAATTTCAAGGCAGGGGACAAGGTGCCACTGGCGTTGCCGGGTGCGGTTTTGCCGGGCGGGATTGAGATCAAGGAAGGGAAGCTGCGCGAGTTGCTTTCGCAGGGGATGTTGTGCAGTGCGAAGGAGCTTGGCGTGGGGGAAGACCAAGGGGGATTGTGGATTCTTGAGGCGGGATTGAAGGTGGGAACGCCGATGAAGGAGTTGGTGGCTTCGGATGTGATCTTTGATCTGGAGGTGACGCCGAACCGGCCGGATTTGTTGAGTCATACCGGACTGGCGCGCGAGTTGGCGGCGTTGACGGGGAAGACGCTGGTTCAGAGCGATGAGATGGTGCTGCCGGTGACGGAGAAGGCTGGCGTGGCGGAGATTCACCTCGCGGAGCCGACGCTTTGTCCGTTCTACACGTTGCGCCGGATCGAAGGCGTGAAGGTGGGGCCGAGTCCAGAGTGGTTGCAGAGCCGCTTGAAGAGCATTGGGCTGCGTCCGATTAACAACATCGTGGACATCACCAATTATGTGTTGTTCGAAGTGGGTCAGCCGCTGCATGCGTTCGATGCCGCGAAGCTGGTGGTGCCGGTGACGATTCGCAAAGCGACGGAAGGGGAGAAGCTGGTGGCTTTGGATGGCAATGAGCATGCGCTTTTGCCGGAGGATTTGGTGATTGCTGACAACGGCAAGGCGCTGGCGATTGCCGGGGTGATGGGGGGTGAGGAGAGTGGGGTGACGGAGGGCACGACGGACATTTTGCTGGAGGCGGCTTATTTCAATCCATCTTCGGTGCGTCGCACGGCGCGCCGTCTGGTGTTGAGCACGGATTCGAGTTATCGTTTTGAGCGCGGAGTCGATGCGCAAGCGGTGATTCGTGCGAGTGCTTTGGCCACGCAGTTGATTTTGCAGACGGCGGGCGGCAAGGCTTCGGAGACGTTGCTAGTGGCGGGCGAGGCTCCGGTGTTGACGCAGCCGGTGGTGCTGGATGAGGAGCGGGCGCGGCGTTTGATTGGCATTGCGGATCTTCCGAGGGCGGAGATGCATGCGATTTTGACTTCGTTGGGATTGGTGAAGACCTGCGAGACGGAGGTGACGTCGACCTGGACGGTGCCGAGTTATCGGAATGATTTGTTGAGGTCGGTGGATCTGGTCGAGGAACTGGCGCGGGTGATCGGGCTGGATCGGGTGCCGTCGAAAGCATCGGGCGTGTTTGTGGCGCCGCAGAGTGCGGACAAGTCCTATGATTTCATGATGCAGGTGCGTCAGGCTTTGACGAATCGTGGCTTTAATGAGGCGCAGACGTTGCGGCTGGTTTCGAAGGGGCAGTTGACGGATGTGCTGGCGGCGAAGGTGGATGCGGTGGCATTGAAAAATCCGTTAAGCGAGGATCATACGCATTTGCGGCCGGGGTTGATCCCTGGTTTGTTGATGACGGCGGGTCACAATGTCCGGCAGGGGCTGGCGACGTTGCGGTTCTTTGAGTTGGGTCGGGTGTTTTTGCTGAATCCGAATGGCAGCAGTCGAGAAGAAGAGCGGCTGTCGGTGTTGATGAGCGGTCCGGAACATGCGGTGAGCTGGAATGCGAAATCGCCTGCGGTGGCGGATATTCATGCGTTGCGCGGGGTGCTGGAATCGTTGCCGGGTCTGGCCGGGCAGGGGTTGTTGCTGGTGCCGAAGGCGGTGGACGGATGGTTGTTGAGTGCGGAGATCAAGCGTGGCAGCAAGACGCTGGGCTGGATCGCGCAGGTGGCTCCGGCGCGGGCGCGGGAATTGGACGCGAGGCATCCGATTTACGTGGCGGAGCTGGCGGTGAGTGCGTTGCAGCAGGGCGTGGTGAGTGCGGTCAAGTTCAGCGATTTGCCGCGGTATCCGAGTGTGACCCGGGATGTGGCGTTGGAGGTGGCGGCGGATCTTCCGCATGCGACGGTGGCGGCATTTTTTGAAAAACAGAAGGAGCCTTTGTTGATGGGAGCGGAGCTGTTTGATGTTTTTGTGGATGCCTCAGGTGAAAGACTGGCGCATGACAAAAAATCCATCGCATGGCGCTTGACCTATCGTTCTTCTGAGCGGACGCTAGCCACGAAAGAGGTGGACGAAACCCATCAGCGAGTGCTCAAAGCATTGGTTGGCACGGTCCCGGCTACCATCCGTTAATATCTTTCGTGGCTCTTTGAAATTTTCTATTTTTCTGGTAGCAGAATCGAATTTCCTGCGGTGTTCGTTGTTGCAGTTGCACATGGCCCGAACCGATATTTGAAAGCACCGGAAGCTGCGCACCGGGAGCAGATGCCACGCCTTTATTGGACGGCAGACGCACCCGTAAGCGGGCTTCCACCCTGTCGCTCTCCTGGGAACGGCAGCCAGCTTCTGAAACGACACAGGTGGGATTCCAACCGCTCCGCACGTTGAGCTTGCTCCGGCGGAGCGGTTATTTTTTATGCGGATAGGAGTGCGGACATTCCTGTCCGTCTTTTTGTTGAAACGGACAGGAATGTCCGCACTCCTACTGGCTTATCGAGTCCAGCGGGTGTCGCCGTTGATGACGACGGCTTGATCTTCCCAAGCGATGTTTTGAAGGTGCTGGAGATCGTCGAGGCGGAGGCGGTTGAGTTCGTGGCCGTCTTTGGTTTGCAGGACGATGTGAGCTGATAAGGCCTGGCCGTTGCCGAAGACTTTGGGGGCGGTGTAGATGACGATTTTGTGTAGCTGATTGGGAGCCCAGTTGATGCCGACTTGTTGGGCGTTTTGTCTTTCGAGGATGGGTGGAAGATAAAGCGCGGTGAGCAGGACAAGGATCAGCAGGGCCCAACGTGCCATGCGACGGCGGCTGAACCAGGTGGCTTTCTCTTTTTTAGTCGGCGGTGTGGGCATGTTTTCCAAATCAATGCTTACGTTACGTGTGCAACGTGAGTTCGGCTGATTGATTGGAGGCTGCCTTCGTTAGAATTTGAGGAGCTTGCGGAGCTCGGCACCGATGCTGGCGGCGGTGGGTCGATGCGCCTTCCACAGGTTGGGGTGGTAGGGGATCGGGGTGTCTTTGGCGTTAAGGCGCTGAGGCGGAGCGTCGAGGAGATGGAAACCGTCGGCCACGACGCGGGCGATGACTTCAGCAGTGACGCCGCCCCAAGGGAAACTTTCGCCGACGCAGAGGAGTCGACCGGTGCGGGCGACGGAGGCGAGGATGGTGTCGGTATCGATGGGTTTGACGCTGCGCAGGTCGACGACTTCGATTTGGTAGCCATCCTGTTGGAGTTCGTCGGCAGCACGGATGGATTCGTGCACCATGGCCGAGTAGGCGACGACGGTGGCGTGCCGACCCGGGCGGGCGATGCGCGCTTTGCCGATGGGCAGCGTGGCGTCGGGAAGGCTGTCGGCTTTGAGGTGATAGTAGAGGAACTTGTGCTCGCAGAAGATGACGGGGTCATCGAGGTCGATGGCGGCGAGGAGCATGTGATAGGCGTCCTCGACGGTGGCGGGGGTGAGGATGATCAGGCCGGGGTAGTGGGCGTAGATGCTTTCCATGCTCTGGCTGTGGAAAGGACCGGAGCCGGCGGTGCCGCCACTGGGCAGGCGGATGACGATGGGGCAGGGAACGTTGGTGCGCCAGAACTGGGTGGCGGCCTGGTTGACGATCTGGTTGAAACCGACGCTGCTGAAGTCGGCAAACTGCATCTCGATGATGGGTCGCGAGCCTTCGATGGCGGCTCCGATGGCGGTGCCGACCATGGCATCTTCGCTGATGGGCGCATCAATGACGCGACCGGGGAATTCGCTGTCGAGATGTTTGGTGGCTTTGAAGGCACCACCGAATTTGCCGATGTCCTGACCGTAGATGAAGACTCTGGGATCACGCCGCAGGGCTTCGTATTGGGCTTCGCGAATGGCTTCGAGATAAGTTAGGGACAAGAGTGTTGGTAGTTAGTGGTTGATGGTGGATGGCCTGAGGCTGGAGAGCGTTGGAAGGGAGAAACCATCAACGACCGGCCATTGACCATCGACCTGGCTTCATTCTTCCACGAGGAGAGGCGATGCAAGGGCGTTCCAAGATTCCTTGTAGGGGTCGGGCAACGGTTCGCTGCTGCTTTTGGCGATGGCCTTGTCGGCTTCGTCCTTGGCGTTGTCGTAGAGTTCCTGAACTTCCTCCTTGGTGAACCAGCCTCGTTCGATAAGCTTTTGTTCGGACAAGGGGAGGCAGTCGCGTCCTTGAGGGGAGTTTTTAACTTCTTCCGGGATGTAGGAGGCGTCGTCGTGTTCGCCGTGTCCGCTGAGGCGGAGGAAGGTGCCGACGACCATTTGGGGGCCGTGTCCGGCGCGGGCGCGGGCGACGGCGTGGCGGAAGGTCTCGACGCAGGCGGGAAGGTCGGTGCCATCGACGGCGTAGCCTTCAATGCCGTAGCCCTTGGCGCGGTCGACAAGCGAATCGCAGGCAAACGAGCGGTTGTTGGGGGTGGAGTAGGCGTAGAGGTTGTTGGCCACGGAGATGACCATGGGCAGTTTTTCGATCGCGGCCAGGTTGACGGCCTCGTGAAAGGCACCGGTGGAGGTGCCGCCGTCGCCGATGCAGGTGGCACCGACGCAGTCGCCGATGGTGCCTTGCAGACGGCGGGAAAGGAGCATGCCACCAATGACGCTGACCATGGTGCCGAGGTGGGAAATCATCGCAGGCATGCCTTCGCGAGGACGACCGCGGTGGATATTGCCGTCGCGACCACGCATGGGCCCGAGCACGGAGCCGAGGTAGGTGCGGGTGGCGTCGAGGATGGATTCGCCGAAGGCCATTTTGCCGGCTTGGTCGCGAATGAGGCCGGCGTAGAGGTCCTTGCCTTTCGTAAGGTGGACGGTGAGGGCGGCGCTGAGGGCCTCTTGGCCGCGGCCGACATAAACGCCGCCAACGATGCGTCCGCCTGCGCGGTAGAGGCTGGCGAGTTTGTCCTCCAAAACCCGGGCGCGAACCATGTGTTTGAAGGCTTGCTGACAGAGTGGTTTCAACGTTTCAGCGGACGTTGTGGGAGGGGCGACGTGAGAGGAAGTGGACACGGCGGAATGAGAAGGTTGAGACGCTTCGGTGGGAAACATGACACACGTGTGGAGAGGTGGGAAGCGATTTCTTTTGTATGAGAAGAGCTAATAACTAACCGGAGATGTTCAAATGGAGCGTGTCAGGCGGGAACATCGGGAAATTTCATGTCATGGCTTGCGGGAGGGGTTGCTTTTGACTACAGGCATGAATGCAATTGATTCATGGCCCCGAAGTCGCCGCCGCGGTGCTGGCAGAGTGTGAAAAAGACATCGCTGAGCTTGCCCTGATGGGGAAGAAACCGGGTCTGGCGGTGGTGTTGGTGGGGGATGATCCGGCATCTCGGGCTTATGTGCGCAGCAAGGACAAAAAGTGTCGGGATTTGGGGCTGCATTCGGTGAAGCTGGAGCTGGCGGAGTCGACGACGCAGGAGGAGTTGCTGCAGGTGATTGCGGGGCTGAACGCTGATCCGGCGATCCATGGAATTTTGGTGCAGAGTCCGCCGCCGAAGCATATTGATGAGAGCGCGGTGGTGATGGCGATTGATCCGCGCAAGGATGTGGACGGTTTCCATCCGGTGAACGTGGCAAAACTGGCGCTGGAGGATCGCAGTGGCTTTGTGCCATGCACGCCGTTGGGGTGTCAGCGGATGTTGTTGCACGCGGGGATCGAGACGTCGGGTGCCAACGTGGTGGTGTTGGGGCGCAGCATGATTGTCGGCAAACCGATGGCGTTGTTGTTGATGGGGAAAGGCAGGGGCGGGGATGCGACCGTGACGGTGGCACATTCGCGCACAAAAAATCTGGCGGAGGTCACACGTGGAGCGGATATCTTGGTGGCGGCGATTGGTCGGCCGGAATTTGTGACGGCGGACATGGTGAAGGAAGGGGCGGTGGTGATTGATGTGGGGATCAACCGGGTGGAAGCACCTGAGTTGCCAAAAGGTTACAAGCTGGTGGGTGACGTGGCGTTTGATGAGGTGGCTCCCAAGTGTCGCGCGATCACACCGGTGCCGGGAGGAGTGGGGCCGATGACGATTGCGATGTTGATGGCCAATACGGTGAAGGCATGCAAGTTGAGTGATAAGTGAAAAGGGGTGAGTAAAAAACTCGGCTGAATGGTCCTTTCTGACTTCAATACTAATACTGCTTACTCTACCTTCCTCCCATGCCGATTGGTGTTTTTGACAGTGGTTACGGGGGATTGAGTGTGCTGCGCGAAATGCAGCGGGTGTTGCCGGACAAGGACTTTATTTATCTGGGGGATAGTGGTCGTGCGCCTTATGGAGGCAGGGATCTGGCGACGATTTTGGATTTTGCGGAGCAATGCACGGAGCTGTTGTTCGCCGAGGGTTGCAAGGTGGTGGTGGTGGCGTGCCACACGGTGTCGTGTGTGGCGTTGCGGCATTTGCAGCATCGCTATGCGAATGATGAACGCCGGGTGCTGGGGGTGACGGTGCCGGCGGCGGAGAATGCGGTGGCGGTGGCCAGGGGACGGATTGGATTTTTGGGGACGCGGAGGACGGTGGGGTCACACACGTTTCGCACGGAGGTGGCGAAGCTGGATGCAACCGCAGAGGTGAAGGAGGTGGCGGCTCCGTTGCTGGCACCGATTGTCGAAGAAGGCTGGGAGTGTGGGGAGATTGCGCGGCTGGCGGTGCAGCAATATGTGGAGCAACTGGGCGAGGTGGACACGCTGGTGTTGGGCTGCACGCATTACCCGTTGCTGAAGGCGGTGTTCGAAGAGGTGCTGCCTGATGGGGTCAACTTGCTGGATCCAGCACCGTTTGTGGCGGGTCGGTTTATGGACTGGCTGATGCGCCATCCGAGCTTTAGCGAATCAGCGGGTAGCGGACTTGTCAGAGTGCTGTCGTCGGGAGACACGGCACGTTTTGCCGTCAATGCGGAACGCTTTTTGGGGAAGGTTCCGTCAGTGGTGGAGTTTGTGTCGGAGCGTGGCGGTCGACTGGTTTTTTCCGCCGAGGGCAGTGAGCCGACGGGGCAGTTTTTGCGCTGAATTGGTGCGCGTTAAGCGCGCTCAAATACCGATGATGTCGCCTTCGGGGGAGACTTGAATGTGTTCGGCGGCAGGGACTTTGGGAAGGGCAGGCATGCGCATCATGGTGCCGGTGAGGACGACGATGAATCCGGCACCGTTGGCGATCTCGAAGTCGCGGACGGTGATGGTGAAACCCTTTGGGCGACCAAGTTTGGTGGCGTCGTCGGAGAGGGAGTTTTGGGTTTTCGCCATGCACAAGGGGAGGCGGTCGAATCCGTTCTTGCGGAACAGCTCGATTTTCGCTTTAGCGGCATCGGTCAAATGCACGCCATCAGCGCCATAGATGCGCGTGGCGATGGCGTGAAGTTTGTCTTCGATGGTGTCTTCCAGTTCGTAGAGTTGGGGAAGGGGGACGCTTTTTTCCGGCAGGGCGGCGAGGAGGGTTTTGGCGAGGTCGATGGCACCGTCACCTCCCTGTCCGAAGACGTCGGCGGTGGCGCAGGGGACGTTGCGTTGTTGGCAGAATTCGTGGATGAGAGCGAGTTCCTGCTCGCTGTCGTTGGTGAATCGGTTAATGGCGACGATGACCGGTCGTTGAAACTGGGCGGCGCTGTCGAGGTGGGCGGCGAGGTTCTCCAGTCCTGCGGAAAGAGCGATGTGGTCGGGGTAGGCGAGGGTGTTGAGTGGAGCGCCTCCGTGCATCTTGAGGGCGCGGACGGTGGCGACGATGACGATGGCTTCGGGTTGCAGTCCGGATTGACGGCATTTGATGCCCATGAATTTTTCGCCGCCGAGGTCGAAGGCAAATCCGCCTTCGGTGATGGCGAAGTCGGCATGGGCAAGGGCCATGCGGGTGGCAAGGATGGAGTTGCAGCCGTGGGCGATGTTGGCAAAGGGACCGCCGTGGACGAATGCGGGCACGCCTTCGACGGATTGCACGAGGTTGGGTTCGATGGCGTCACGGAGGATGGCAAGCAGGGCGCCGGTGACCCGGGCCTCTTTGGCGAAAACAGCGCTGCCGTCTTCGGTGAAGCCGACCACGATACGGTCGAGTCGGGCTTGCAGGTCTTGCAGGGATTCGGACAGGCAGAGAATGGCCATCACTTCCGAGGCGGCGGTGATGTCGAATCCGGTGGTGCGTTCGGTGGGTTTGCCAGGCGAAGTGTGGATCTGGCGCAGGCTGCGGTCGTTGACATCCAAAACGCGTTTCCAAAGCACGCCCTGGGGTTTCAGGTGGGTCTGGCCATTGAAGAGCTGATTGTCGATGACGGAGGACAGCAGGTTGTGGGCGCTGGTGATGGCGTGGAAGTCGCCGGTGAAGTGGAGGTTGATGGAGTTGGACGGATGCAGGGTGCTGCGTCCACCGCCGGTGGCTCCCCCTTTGCGGCCAAATACAGGGCCCATGGAGGGCTGACGCAGGGCAAGCGCGACGCTTTGCCCGGCTTTCTTTAGGCCTTGGGCGAGGCCGATGGACATGGTGGTTTTGCCTTCGCCGGCAGGAGTGGGCGTGATGGCGGAGACGAGGATGAGTTTGCCACGTTGAGGGCGATGTTCGAGGTCCTTCAGTGAGATCTTGGCCTTGTCATTCCCATAGCAGGTAAGGTGGCTGTCGGAGATGTGGAGCGACTGGGCTAAGGCGAAGATGTTCTGCATGTGGGAAAGGTGGCGTGATTTGACGACTAATGGCAGACCTGAGTAAGACCTCTCAAGCTAATCTCGTGCCGAAACCGGCGGGACCGATGTTAGTGTTGGGAGGTGTTTTTGCAACCCAGTCCGGGATTTGACTAGGCTTGCGCCGGAGGGCAAATGATGATTTAACGCGACACGTTTTCTTCCATGTAAGGGGAGACATCAAGTGCTAAAGGAGGGTTTGGAGAAAATTTTCTGAGGGGTGTGGGCGGATGATTAGGGTTGGTATTGATGCGTCGGTGGGGTAGGGTTTCGCTTCTTGGATCGTGATGGTTGAAGTCGCTAAAAATCTTCGCAGGGGTGCCCGGCAAATGCCTTTGTTTGCTTTGGAGAATCCGTTGAGTGCGAGGCTAGGGGTAGGTTTTTTCAAATCGGTGCCATCCAGGGCGGGGGTGTATTTTTTCCGGGATGTCGAGTCGCGGCTCTTATACATTGGCCAGTCGCACGACCTGCGTGCGCGCATTGGCAGCTACCGGCATCTGTCATTGGATCGGAATCCGCGTCGCCTGTTGAGGTTGGTGCATCGCATAACCCACGTGGAATGGGTCGAGTGCGAAGGTGCAGCGGAGGCGATTGAGCTTGAGCGAAAGCTGCTGCTGGAACATCGACCTCCGTTCAATCGTGCTGGGGTGTGGCCGGGATATGCGTGGTGGATGACGGTGAAACTGGCGGCAAACGGTGTTCATGTGGGCCTGAGCCGACAGGCGGGTGGTGAAACGGAGTGCATGGGACCGTTTCCAGCAGGTTTGCGGTATGCCCATGCATCGTTGATGAGGTGTGTGTTTCGGTATTTGAATCCTGAATGTTCGCTGGGTGCTTATCCACTGGGATTGCTTAATCTCACGGTGCCGTTGTCGATGTTGTTGAAGTTGGAGGCAAAGGATGGGAAGCGGTTGGTGGATTTGATGGTCGGTTGGGTGTCGGGTCAGAGCGATGAATTGCTGGTGATTTTGGAGTCGGTTGTGGGTGGAAAAGACGAGCGCGAAGTGGAGTATTGGGCGGGGGAGCTGGAGTCGTTGCGCCGTTTTTTTAAGAAGCGCAGGTCCGGGACGGATGCGTTGAAAATGCCTGCAGCGCCGCCTTTGCCGATGTTTCCCGAGTGGTGAGTCAACGAACGGCGGCAAAACGCTGACGGTATTCCAGAGGACTGAGGCCGGTGCGGGTGCGGAAGACGCGGGTGAAGTGGCTTTGATCGTAGAACCCGCAGTCGAGTGCGATCTGGCCGACGGGATTGGTGCTTTGTTCCAACTGTCGGCTGGCCATGTGGAGTCGCACGCGGGTGACGTATTCGATGGGGCTCATACTGAAGAGCCGGGAGAATTCGCGTTGGAGCTGGCTGACGGAGAGGTGGGCGAGGCTGGCGAGATGGTCGACGGACATGGTCTCGCCGTAGTGGGCAAGGACGTGGTCGCACACCTGGGTGAGGCGTTGATAGGAGCCGGGGGCGTCGCCGGCGCGGTCGTAGGGTCGCATGACGCCGGCGATGCCGATGACTTCGTTTTGTTTGTCGATCAAGGGCAGTTTGGTGCTGAGATGCCAGTGCGGCATGCCGTCGGAGTCCTGCACGAGCCAGATTTTGTCGATGATCGGGAGACGTTCGCTCATGACCTTGCGGTCTTCTTCAACGTATTGGGCGGCGAGAGCGGGAGGGTTGAAATCGAAGTCGCATTTGCCGATCATTTCGGCGTCGGAATCGCAGCCATGGAGACGCGCGAGGCTGCGGTTGACCTTCATGTATCGATGCTGGTGATCCTTCACAAAGAGATATACCCCAGGAAGAAAATCGAACATGGTTGCCAGCACGGAAGGGCTGTCGAGCTGCTGGAAAAAGTCAGCGCTGACCTGCTGAGGTGAAGGTGCCTGCATGCGGTGATTTTACCAACAACTGCGGCATCAATCAAAGTCTTCCATGACATTTCATGAGACAATGGGCGCATGATTTTTCGGTTGGTTATTGTCACGACACTTCCATGCATGCTTCTCGGCGGGGTTTCACCGTTGAGGGCCGGAGGCATTGAGTTTAATCGCGATGTGCGTCCGATCTTGTCGGAAAACTGCTTTTATTGTCATGGTCAGGACCCCAAAACACGCGAGGCGGATTTGCGTCTGGATGAGCATGAGGGCGCGACGCGTGATTTGGGAGGTTATGCGGCCATTGTGCCGGGGAAACCGGAGGAGAGTGAGATACTGAAGCGGATGATGGCGCATGACAAAGCTGACCTGATGCCACCGCCGGAATCGAATCGGAAAGTTTCAACCGAACAACTGGAAGTGGTGAAGCAATGGATTGCTGAGGGGGCGCACTATGAAAAGCATTGGGCCTATCTGACTCCGAAACGGGCGGAGTTGCCTGAGGTCGGCAAGGATGATTGGTCACGGCATAATTTGGATCGTTGGGTGCTGGCGCGATTGGAGAAGGAGGGATTGGCACCGTCGAAAGAAGCTTCACCTTCGACATGGTTGCGACGGGTGAGTCTGGATCTGACGGGGCTGCCGGTGGAGCCGCGTGAGCTGGAGGCGTTTGAGGAGCAGGTGAGGCAGCATGGGGAAGGCGCTTATGAGGAGGCGGTGAACCGTTTATTGGATTCGCCGCATTTTGGCGAACGCATGGCGATCGACTGGCTGGATGCGGCGAGATATGCGGATTCGCATGGGTTTAACAATGACGGGTTGCGGACCATGTGGCGGTGGCGGGATTGGGTGATTGATGCGTTTAATGCGAACCTGCCGTATGACCAGTTTATCACGGAACAACTGGCGGGGGATCTGTTGCCGAAGCCGACGTTGGAGCAGAGGATTGCGACAGGGTTTTCGCGCAATCACGTCATCAACAGCGAGGGCGGGATCATTGATGAGGAGTATCGGGTCGAGTATGTGGCGGATCGGGTGAGGACGACGAGCACGGCGTGGCTTGGGCTGACGATGGAGTGTTCGCGTTGTCATGATCACAAGTATGATGCGGTGACGCAGAAGGATTATTTTCAGCTGTTTGCGTTCTTCAACAGCGTGCCGGAGCATGGCGAGGACGGTCGCATTGCCAATGCGGTGCCGCAGATTCCCGCGCCGACGAAACTGCAGCAGACGTTGATGACGAAACAGCAGGCGGAACTGGCGAAGCTGGATGCGGCCCTGGCTCCGATGCTAGCGGATCAGATGGACGACGAGGAGAGATTGAGCAGGATTGCGGAGGAGGCAGCGAGGGTGAAGGAGACTTTGAAAATGGTGGTGCTTTTGCCGGATGGTGTGGATGGCGTGGTGGGGAATGGGATGGTGTTGAAGGCGGAAGTGCCGGCTCCGAGGATCGCGGCGAAAGCGCTGGATTTCAAAAGCGAGTCGGGTTTGAGTTTGTCGTTTTGGCTGAAGCCAGATGCAGCGAATGGTCGGGATGTGCCGTTGCTGTCGGCGTTGGATTATAGCGGGTCACCTGCGGCGTCGGGGTATGGTCGAGGGCAGGAGTTGCGGTTGATCGATGGCGAGCTGGAGTGGCGGGCGAGCAGTCGCCTGCCGGTGTATGCGATGGTGGTGCGAACCGAGGGGGCGTCGATCAAGCCGGGGGTGTGGCGGCAGGTGGTGGTGAGCATCGCGCATGGCATCAAGGCGGAGAAGGTGCGGATATTTGTGGATGGCTTGGAACTGCCGATGGTGGTGCGTTATGACGGGTTGCCTGCGCCGATTGATAATCGCGAATTTCTGGTGGGGGCGGACAATGGCAAGGAAGGGGCGAGATGGGTTGGCGAGCTGGATGAGCTGGGGGTGATCGCGAAACCGCTGGGTGGCGATGAGGTGATGCAATTGTTTTTGGCAAATGCGTTGCCGCTGGCTGGAAAGTTTGCAGCGGAGGAATGGGCGAAGGGTTGGCGACATCGGGCTTTGTTGTCGGACGATGAGTTGACCAAGGCGTTGGTGGCGCGGCGCAAGGCGGTTTGGGAGGCACATCTCGCGACGCGTCGGGGCTTGCCGAATTCGATGGTGATGGTGGAGCTGCCGGAGCCGCGACCGACGTTTGTGTTGGATCGGGGCATGTATGATGCGCCAACGGAACGGGTGGAGCCGGGGGTGCCGGAGGGTTTGATAACGCCCTGGCCGGAAGGGGCACCGCGCAATCGTCTGGGTTTGGCGAAGTGGTTCACGCAGCCGCGGCATCCGTTGACGGCGCGGGTGGTGGTGAACCGTTTCTGGGCGCAGTTGTTTGGTGTCGGAATTGTGAAGACGCTGGAGGATTTTGGTTCGCAAAGTGAGTGGCCAAGTCATCCCGAATTGTTGGACCTACTGGCGCGTGATTTTGTGGATGGTGGTTGGGATGTGAAGGGATTGTTCAAGGCGATGGTGTTGTCGTCGACCTATCGTCAATCGAGCGAAGTGAAGGCGGAGTTGGTGGCGCGTGATCCAGAGAATCGGTTGCTGGCGAGAGGGCCGAGGGTGAGGTTGCCGGCGGAGGTGATCCGGGATCAGGCTTTGGCGGTGTCGGGTTTGCTGGTGCCGAAAATCGGCGGTCCGAGTGTGTATCCGTATCAGCCTGACAAGCTCTACGATGGGGTGGTGGTGGGCACGGCTTATCCGGGTTCGCGATGGGAGCAGGGAACGGGTGAGGATTTGTATCGGAGAAGTCTCTACACGTTCTGGAAACGGACGGTGACCCATCCCGCAATGCTGACGTTGGATGCGCCGGACCGGGAGTTTTGCAGTGTGCGGAGGTCGAGGACAAATACGCCGTTGCAGGCTTTGTTGTTGTGGAATGAGCCGGGCTATCTGGAGGCGGCGCGACATCTGGCGGGACGAATGATCAAGGAGGGTGGCGTGGATGATCAGGCGCGCTTGAGATTTGGGTTTCAACTGGTGACGGGACGTGAGGGGGAGGATGCTGAGGTGCGGGTGGTTTATGCGACTTTGGAGAAACTACGCGAGCAGTTTGCGGGTGCGCCACAGGATGCGGAGGCGTTTTTGAAGGTGGGGAGTTCGCCGCAGGATGAGTCGATTTCGAAGCCCGAACTGGCGGCAATGATGGGGGTGGCGAGCATGCTGTTGAACTTGGACGAAACCATTACCAATAACTGATTTTATTTTTTATGTCCTGTCATCGATATCAACATGTAAGCAATCGCCGGGACTTTCTGGCGAGGTCGGGTCTTGGATTGGGATCAGCGGCGCTGGCGCATTTGTTTTCTGCGGACGCGGGGGCGGCCGAGAAGGAGGCGGCGCTGGCGCAGTTGACGCATTTTGCTCCGAAGGCGAAGCGGGTGATTTGTTTGTTTCAATCGGGTGGGCCGTCGCACCTTGAGTTGTTTGATGACAAGCCGGTGTTAAGGCAGCGGTTTGATGAGGATTTGCCGGAGTCGATCAGTCGCGGACAGCGGATCACGGGCATGGTGGCATCGCAGAAGCGTTTTGCGGTGCAGCCGAGCCGGTGGAATTACCAACCGGGTGGGAAGTCGGGCACGATGATCAGCGATCTGATGCCGCATACGCGCGCGATTTCGGATGAGATTTGTTTGATTCGGTCCATGCATACGGAGGCGATCAATCATGATCCGGCGATCACCTTTTTTCAGACGGGGAGTCAGTTGCCGGGGAGGCCGAGCATGGGGGCGTGGACGGATTATGGATTGGGGAGATTGAATGAGAATTTGCCGTCGTTTGTGGTGCTGATTTCGGTGAATAAACAGAACTCAGGTCAGGGTTTGCTGGCGCGGTTGTGGGGCAGTGGATTTTTGCCGAGCGGACATCAGGGCGTTCAGTTTCGCAGTGCGGGAGAGCCGGTGTTGTATTTGAATGATCCGCAGGGGATCGATCGTGGCCGGCGGCGGATGATGCTGGATGGCATTGCGGAGTTGAACCAGCAGAGTTTTGCGAGGAGAGGCGATCCGGAGATTGAGACTCGGATCACACAGGCCGAGATGGCTTATCGGATGCAGAGCAGTGTGCCGGAGTTGATGGATCTAAAGGGAGAACCGGAGCATGTGCTCAACAGTTATGGGCCTGATGTGACGGAGCCGGGAAGTTTTGCGCGGAATTGTCTGCTGGCGCGTCGCATGGCGGAGCGGGGAGTGCGGTTCATCCAGCTTTATCATCGGGACTGGGATCATCATGGAGGGATTCAGGATCGCTTGCCGCAGATGGCCTTGGATACGGATCAGCCGAGTGCGGCGCTGGTAAGGGACTTGAAGCAGCGCGGATTGTTGGAAGATACGCTGGTGATTTGGGGGGGGGAGTTTGGCCGGACGCCTTATGCGCAGGGTGGGGCGAATCTAGAAAAGTATGGTCGCGATCACCATGGCAAGGCGTTTTCGATCTGGATGGCCGGTGGTGGGATCAAGGGCGGGATGAGCTACGGGGCGACGGATGATTTTGGTTTTAACGTGGAGCAGAACCCGGTGCATATTCATGATTTGCAGGCCACCATTTTGCATTGCCTGGGCATGGATCACACCAAGCTGACTTATCGTTTTCAGGGCCGTCAGTTCAGGCTGACGGACGTGCATGGGCACGTGGTGAAAGGGATTTTGAGCTAGGCGAGTTTGTGGTCGCGAGCCCGCTGGCGACGCAGCAAGCATGACGTGGCCCCGATGATGAGGAGGCTGGCGGTCATGGGTTCTGGAATGGCGCGGAGAAATTGATCGGTGGTGAGAATGCTGTTGCTGAATCGCACTTCGTCCATCCAGCCGTCGAAGGCACGACCGCCGCCCGCGTTGCCAAGGAAGAATGCTCCGCCATTGTAGACGAGGTCTTGCACTCCGACGGCGCTGATTTGCCCTGAACCAGCCAAAGCATAGTCCTTGTAGAAAGTGAAGGTGTTGGTGGAGTCGTCGAAGGTGATCGCGACATGGTGCCATTCGCCATCTCCAAACAGGCCGTTGGAGTTGCTGCCGATGTTCTGGTTGAAGCCATCGCCTGAAGTATTGGCGAGCACCTGGTGATCCACCCGGAGGCGAAGCTGTGAGTCGATGGATTCAACATTGGGGGCAGCATTGCCGACGTTGTTGGTGTCAAGCAGCCAAGTGGGTCCACCGTTGCGCTCTTTGCCGGCGAGAGAGGCGAACTGGACATTGTCTTCAACGCGGACAAACATTTCCAAGGTGAAGCTGAAAGGGGTGGTGCTGTCCACCGGTTCGAAAAGGGGGCTGGTAACGGCGATGCGTCCGCCACGCCCTGTGTTGTAGACGGGTGTGGCATCGTTTACACCGGCGTTTTCGAATTTGACCGACGTCGTATTGTTCGAATTGATGACGGGTCCGTTCAAGCCGTCGAGAATAGTCAGTCCAGGCGTGGAACTGTTGTATTGTGGAAGAACGGCTCCAGTGCCTGAGGAACTGCCAGTCCCGGTGAGGTTGTTTCCACTAGAATCGGTGACGGAGGTGGCATTGCTGCCTGCAGTCCCACCAAATTGATAATACAAAACCGTGGCCGCCTGGGTCGTTGGAACTAGAAGCAGGCCGATGAGAGTCGAGCAAAAAGCTGCAATTCGGCTTGTGTTAAAAGTGATTGGAAACGGTTTCATGGTTTGCGCGGGTTGGCGGACCAAAGTAGCCCCAAGGAGAGCATGCGGCAATACGTTGTAATGACGCAACAAAAAAATGATGAGTCGGGGGTGAAGGACTGTTCCGATCGATGAGGATCGGACATTTCTGCGTTACGCAGGCAAACCGGGAAGAAGTGATCGCGAAATCATCAGGAGCGCTTTTTTTCTGCTCCTTTAGGGGATCATTCGGTCCGCGCGGACGCAAGAAAAGTGTCCATCAACTCTTGGAGTCGTTCCTGACTGAGGCTTGTTTCTACTTCGATCTGGACAACTTGAAGGCCGTCAGGCCCGCTTTTTTCGGGTTCTTCAGGTGGGCGCCATGGGGTGACGTCGTTTTGTTTCAGATAGTCGAGAAATGCTTGAGCGACACTTTTCTCGGCATGAAAGGTCGTGACCGTCTGCTCGTGGGTGGGTGGGATAAGGATGATGCTTTTTCGTTGCATGGATCTATTGGATTCAGAGATTTTCGGGCAGGACTTTATACCACTCGGGATGACCGGTGATGATGAAGTAGGTGATGGGGCTTGAGACGTGGGTGACGACTTGTTCCTGAATTTGGGTGTGTGCCCAGCGGGCGCGATTTTCGGTGGTGTCTTCAGACTCAATATGGTGAGCCCAGCGCTGGAATTTTTCGGGATTAAAAAACACATAGGTCGATGTCACCTCGCGGCTGATGGCGTATTGCTGGCACTGATCGAGAATTTGAAAATAGTCGTCCAGACTGAGAGGTTCAGGGCCGCTGGATACGTCCTCGGGAAAATGCAATTCCGACTCGTAGCGGAGAAACAACATTTCCGCAGGGGATTCGTTCGAGTTGTCGAGATAGTGATCGAATGATCGTTTGAAGTCGGCGAATAAAGCAGAATCAGACATGGCTCAGGAAAGCGGTTGTTAATTGCTTCGAGCGTCGTTGGCCAGTTGGCCCTCCAGTTGTCGGATTTATTGGCTGGCAGCGGTCACGGCAAAACGACTACGTGGCCGTCTTTGAAGTCGAGACAGCGTTCGCGAAGTCCTTGGGACACGGGTTTGGGGATGTAGACGGGAACGCGGCCGATTAGATGTCGGCGATATTCGGGGGAGGCTTCGAGCGGGGTCCAGGTGAGCTGCCACCAGGCTTTGCCTTTTTGCGGTCCGGTGAGGCAGCGGACGTAGTCGAAGGTGAGGATTTGCTGGGGGTTGTCTTCGAATTGTTCGGCGTGGACGGACTCCAAATAACGCTGGAAGGCATCCGTGTAGATGATGCCGCAGGTCAGTTTGGAAAGGGGGCTCAAAAGGATGAAGGAGGAGGGATGAAGGATGAAGGTTTAAGGGAAGAGTCCACGTTGTTTTTTGGCGTCGGCGACGCGTTTGATGCCGATGCTGAGGGCGGCGGTGCGCATGGTGAGCTTTTTGTCTCGGGCGGTGTGGACCGTTTGTTTGAAGGCGGTTTCTAGGATGCGGTAAAGCTTGCCCATGACCTCGGCTTCGTCCCAGAAGAACGATTGAAGATCCTGGACCCATTCGAAATAACTGACCACGACGCCACCGGCGTTGCAGAGAATGTCGGGAATGACGAAGATCTCAGGACGCTGGGCGATGATGGCGTCGGCTTCAGGGGTGGTGGGGCCGTTGGCGGCTTCAGCGAGGATACGGCACTGGATCCTGGCGGCGTTGTCCTTGGTGATCTGTCGTTCGAGGGCGGCAGGGACGAGGATGTCGCATGGGATGAGCAGCAGTTCTTCGTTGGTGATGGGTTCGGCTTCAGGAAATCCAACGACGGTGCGATTTTTGGTGACGTGGGCATCGAGAAGGTTGAGGTCGAGCCCTTTGGCGTTGTAGATGCCGCCGAAGGCGTCGCTGACGGCAATGATTTTGGTGCCGAAGCGGGCGATGGAACCGGCGGCGACGGAGCCGACGTTGCCAAATCCCTGGATGACGGCGGTGGTGTTTTCGGGAGCGAGCTTGATGTGCTCCATGGCGCGTCCGACGAGGAATCCGACGCCGCGTCCGGTGGATTCGCGTCGTCCCAACGAACCGCCGAGGTTGACGGGTTTGCCGGTGACGACACCGGGGACGGAGTAGCCGCTGTGGGTGGAGTAGGTGTCCATCATCCACGCCATGGTTTGTTCGTTGGTGCCCATGTCGGGGGCGGGGATGTCGATTTGCGGTCCGATAAAACCGATGATTTCCTGAGTGAAGCGTCGGGTGAGGCGTTCGAGTTCCTGGATGGACATTTTGCCGGGATCGCAGGTGACGCCACCTTTGGCACCGCCGTAGGGGAGGCCGGTGAGGGCACATTTCCAGCTCATCCACATGGCGAGGGCGGCGACTTCGCCGAGGGCGACGTCGGGATGGTAGCGCATGCCGCCTTTGGTGGGTCCGAGGGAGAGGTGATGCTGGACGCGGAAGCCGGTGAAGACCTGGGTGCTTCCGTCATCCATGTTGACGGGAACGGCAACGGTGATGGCGCGTTTGGGGTATTTGACGCGTTCGCGTTCGCGTTGTCCGATTTCGAGGAGGTCGGCGACTTCGTCAAACTGGGCACAGGCCATGTCGAAAATGGGGTGTTTGTAGATGTCCATGGGAGGAGGGATAAGTGAAAAGGGGAAAGTGAAAAGTAAAAAGGCGCGACTCTGAGGGAGCCGCGCCTTGGGAAGGGGTTACGCTGTTGAGGCGTTTTAGACGGCGAAGCGGGTGGCGACGGCGTCCCAGTCGACGACGTTCCAGAAGGCGGCGATGTAGTCGGGGCGCTTGTTCTGGTATTTGAGGTAGTAGGCGTGCTCCCAAACGTCAAGGCCAAGGAGAGGGATGCCGGTGCTGTCCATCAACGGGTTGTCCTGGTTGGGGGTGCTGGTGATGGCGAGTTTGCCGTCTTTTTTGACGAGCCATGCCCAACCGGAACCGAAGCGGGTGGTGGCGGCTTTGGCGAAAGCTTCTTTGAAGGCGTCGAAGCTACCGAAGGCTTCATCAATGGCTTTGGCGAGGTCGCCGGATGGTGCGCCGCCCTTGGAGGAAAGGCTGTTCCAGAAGAAGGTGTGGTTCCAGTGACCACCGCCGTTGTTGCGAACGGCGGTGCGGATGTCGTCAGGGACTTTGCTGAGGTTGGCGCAGAGCTCGTCGATGGTCATCGCTTCGAGATCGGCCTTGTCTTTGATGGCGTTGTTGAGGTTGGTGACGTAGGCGTTGTGATGCTTGTCATGATGGATTTCCATCGTCTGAGCGTCGATGTGGGGCTCAAGCGCGTCGTTGGCGTAGGGAAGTGGGGCTAATGTGAAGGCCATGGTATTTTGTTGGTTGGGTTCGTGATTTGGCAAGGAAGATTCGTATGCGCCCTCGGGTTTGGATGCGCGTTAAAATCGTAGCGTCATGGGACGGCTCGGCAAGGACAACGTGAAGAATAAAATTGGTGCAAGTCGGGCTCGTCGGGAATCAGTCATCTTTTGGGCTGACAGGCGGGGTTTTGTGGGCATGTTGCTGGCCCTCCGATTCCGAAATTTTTTATGTCCAACGAACGCAAGACTCTTGAAGAACGCGCCCAGATGTCCGACATCGAGCGCCTGCGCCACTCCTGCGCCCACATCATGGCGACGGCGATTCTGAGAATCTGGCCGGATGCGCAGTTTGCTTATGGTCCACCGGTGGAGAACGGATTTTATTACGATTTCGACATGAAACACCGGATCACACCGGACGATTTTGAGAAGATCGAGGCGGAGATGAAGAAGATTTCCAAGGAGAACCAGAAGTTCGAGTGGAAAGGCGTTTCACGCGATGAAGCGATGGCGCTGGCGGAGAGTGGCCGACTTGGGGGATTGAGCGAACGACCGGGCAATCCGTCGGTCTTTAAGCTCGATTTGATCGCGAAAATTCCTGAGGGTGAACAGATTTCATGTTTCCAGAACGGGGAGTTTATCGATCTTTGTGCGGGACCGCATGTGGGGTATTCGGGCAAATGCAAAAACGTGAAGCTGATGTCGGTGGCGAGCGCGTTTTATATGGGCGACGAGACGAAACCGCAGTTGCAGCGTTTGTATGGAACGGCGTTTCCAACCAAGGAAGAGTTGGAGCAGCATTTGATGCAGCTTGAGGAAGCAAAGAAGCGTGATCATCGCAAGTTGGGCAAGGAGTTGAAGCTGTTTCACATCGATGACGAAGTGGGACAGGGTTTGATTTTGTGGACGCCGAACGGGGCGATCTTGCGTCAGGAGTTGCAGAACTTCATCTCGGAGGAGTTGCGCAAGCAGGGGTATAGTCAGGTGTTCACGCCGCACATCGGCAAGGTGGGTCTTTACAAGACGAGCGGTCACTTTCCCTATTACAAGGAGAGCCAGTTTGCGCCGGTGATTGAAAATGATGATCTTGCCAAAGTGGTGACGGAAGGTTGTGGATGTGGCGAGATGATGGCGAGGCTCGGGGCGGTGTCGGCGAAGATGCGCGAGAAGATCAATGAGCGTGCGGGAACTGAAGTGGTGACGGATGATCGGGTATTGCCGGATGAGCAGTTGCTGGACGGGTTTTTGTTGAAGCCGATGAACTGTCCGCATCACATCAAGATTTTTGATAGTCAGCCGAGGAGTTATCGGGAGTTACCGGTGCGACTGGCGGAGTTTGGCACGGTGTATCGCTGGGAGAAGAGTGGTGAATTGAATGGCATGACTCGCGTGCGTGGGTTTACGCAGGATGATGCGCATTTGTTCTGCACGGAAGATCAGGTGGCGGGCGAGGTGCTGGGATGTTTGAGCCTGGTGAAGATCGTGCTGAACACCTTGGGCATGCATGACTATCGTGTGCGGGTGGGATTGCGTGACCCTGACAGCAGCAAGTTCACGGGCGATGCTGACAAGTGGGACAAGGCGGAGGCCGCTTGTCGTGAGGCGGCAGCAACGCTGGGTGTTCCGTTTACAGAGGAACCAGGAGAAGCGGCGTTTTATGGTCCGAAGATCGACTTCGTGATCAAAGACGTGATTGGACGCGAGTGGCAGTTGGGCACGGTGCAGGTGGACTATGTGTTGCCCGTGAGGTTTGATTTGAGTTATGTCGGACCGGATAACAAACCGCATCGTCCGGTGATGATTCATCGTGCGCCGTTTGGCAGTATGGAGCGTTTCTGCGGGGTGTTGATTGAGCACTTTGCAGGTCACTTCCCGGTGTGGCTGGCCCCTGAGCAGGTGCGGGTTTTGACCGTTAGTGAGAAGAGCGATGCCTTTGCGGATGAAGTGTTGAGTTTGTTGAGGGCGGGCGGTTTCAGGGCGACGTTGGACAATTGCTCCGACAAGATTGGGGCGAAGATTCGCAATGCGCAGTTGGACCGGATTCCGTATATGCTGGTGCTTGGCGAGAAGGAAGCCGCAGCGCGGAGCGTGGCGATCCGGCACAGCAAGAAGGGCGACTTTGGCGTGAAGCCGGTGGAGGAATTTGTGGCGGAGCTGAAGGCGGAGGTGGCGGAGCGGAGGTTGTGAAGTTGGCGGGAGTCGGGCCGGACAGGATGTCCGGCATACGGCACCGACTGGAAGTCCGTGTTACGGTTTTTGCCAGGGGCAGTAGAAGAAGCCGGGTTTTTCGACGGTTTCAGCGTAGGAGCGGTGGAATAATGGGGATGTGCTGCCGGAGATGGGCGGGACGAGCCAGGTCCAGTCGCCGTTAACTTCGCGGCCTTCGGCGTGCTCTTTGGAAGTGAAGGTGAGGAACTGTTTGGAGGCGCTGTGGTGATCGACCAGACGGACACCGTGTTGATCGAAGGAGTGGAGGACGGCGTGGTTGAGTTCGATCATGGCGCGGTCCTTCCACAGGTTGCGGTCGGAATGAGTCGGAAGGCCCATTTTTTCGGCAATGATCGGCAGCAAGTTGTAGCGATGAACATCGCCGAGATTTCGTGCGGCGATTTCAGTGCCCACATACCAGCCGTTGAACACATTGGCGGGATACTTTAGGCCGGCGGCATCAAGCACCATGTCGCTGATGGCAGGGACGGCGTGCCAGCGAAGATTGAGGCGCTCGAACCAGGGGTAGTCGGGATGCGAAAGGGGGACTTCGAGAACGATGGCGGGGTCTCTGGGGAGGCTGAAGTGATGAATACGGTGGTGATGATCGGCGATAAGAATGGGAAGAATGTCGAAGGCGCTGCGGGTGAAGGGAGGTTGCCAACCGGAGGAAATGGCGAGGTCGGTGAGAGCTAAATTTTGAGGGTCGCCGAGAAGGGCTTGTCCGTTGCGGTAACAGGCGTAGCGGATGAGTTGATGATTGATGATGCGCAGAAAGTTTCCGTTTTTTTCTTCGCGGGTGAAGATGGAAATCAGGGGTTGGATGGCCCCGTTGTTGGTGGCAACTCGGAGGTGGTCAATGAGGGCTTCGAAGATTTCATCGGGCGCGGTGAGATGACGAAGGTCGCGAACCTGCAGGGCGCGCCAGTGGAGTCGGCCAATGCAGCGGATGTTGTTGCGCCAGGCGAGTTTTGCGGCGTAGGCGAGTTCGTCGGTGGAGAGCGTGGGGATCTGTGACTGGGCAGCGGCGACGGTGAGGCGTTGGTGCCAGTCGGGAAAGTCCGCAGGTTGTTCGCTGCCGAGTCTGGTCAGAAAGGCGAGGGCTTCGACGACAGAGGTCGATGTAAGGTCAGAAGGGGCAAGGGTTAGTGTGGCACCAATTCTTGAGGCCGTGGTGGCGGGAGACTGGTGACCCGGAGTTGCCCCAGGATCGGCTGATGTAGTCCGGGTTGAGGAGGTCATGATGGAGAGGGAGTTCGCTACCATCGGATGAAAGGGGGTGCAACTTGTGGATGGTCGGGGACGGCGGGATGGATGGCGGGTTGTTGGTTGCGGCGAAGATCAGGCGACCGGGGTGAGGCGGAGGGGTGAAGGCAGGCGGATGCACGGGCTGAAGAACCCGTGTTGCGACTCCGCGGAGGCTCCGAGTCCGGCAGGCAAAATGCCTGCCGCACCCACAGGCTGCAAGCCTGTGTCACGCTCAGCTTATGCAGGGCTGGCTTTATTCGAGCACCATGCTGTAGATCTTTATGACGCCGGGAATCTGCTCCAGTTCTTTGATCACGGCTTCGGTGGGGACGGAGTCGAGAGTGAGGAGTGTGAGGGCGGTGCCGCCTTCGACGTTGCGGCTCAGGGACATGTTGGCGATGTTGACCTGATTCTTGCCAAGGATGGTGCCATAGGCGCCGATCATGCCCGGACGGTCATCGTTTTCGATAAGGAGCAGGGTGCCTTCAGGACGGGCTTCGACGTGGCGTCCGTTGATCTTAACGATGCGAGGATCGCCACCAAAGAAGGAACCGCTGATGACGGCGGTGTCTTCGCCATTGCTGACGTGGACTTCGATGAGATCGTTGAACGCGGTGGGGCCGGGAAGGCGGCTTTCGGTGAATTTGAGACCGAGATTTTCGGCGGTGCTCATCGCGTTGATGAGGTTGACCTGGTCGGCACCGATGGGTTTCTCAAGGTAACCTTTCAAGACGCCACGCGAGATAAGCGTGGTGTCGAGTTCGCCAAGTTTGCCGCTGTAGTTGATGCGCATTTTCTCGACGCGTTGGGGAGCGATTTGCGAGATAAGTCGGCCGAGGATTTCGCCGAAGCGGAGGAAAGGTCCGATTTCGGCGAGGGTCTTGGGATCCACATTGGGCATGTTGACCGCGTTGACGACGGTGCCATGAAGAAGGTTGTCTTTGACCTGTTCGGCGATTTCGATGCCGACGGATTCCTGCGCTTCGCCGGTGGAGGCACCGAGGTGAGGGGTGAAGACCACGTTGGGGGCGTGCAGAACAGGATAGTCGGCGGGTGGTGGTTCGACTTCGAAAACGTCAAGTGCGGCACCGGCGACATGACCTTCTTCGAGAAGTTTTGCCAATGCGTTGTCGTCGACAAGTCCGCCGCGGGCGCAGTTGATGATGCGCACGCCTTTTTTGATTTTGCGCATGCGGGTTTCATTGAGCATGTGCTTGGTCTCGTTGGTGAGCGGCATGTGCATGGTGATGAAATCCGCGTCTTTGACGGCGTCATCAAGGTTGTCACGCAGTTCAACTCCGAGCAATTGGGCGCGGTTGGCGCTGAGATAGGGATCGTAAGCGATCACGGTCATACCAAACGCTTTCGCACGCTTGGCAAACTCGGCTCCAATGCGACCCATGCCGAGAACGGCGAGAACTTTGTGGTTCAGTTCGGTGCCCTGGAAATGTTTGCGATCCCAGCGACCGGCAATCACCGTGGCATGCGCCTGGGGGATCTTGCGGGCAAGGGATGACATCAAGGCAAAGGCGTGTTCGGCGGTGGAAACGGTATTGCCACCGGGAGTATTCATGACAACGACGCCGCGTTTGGAGGCGGCAGGGATGTCGATGTTATCGACTCCGACACCGGCACGACCAACGACCTTGAGTTTGTCGGCAGCTTCAAGAACCTTGGCGGTAACTTTAACTCCGCTGCGCACGACGATGGCGGATACGCCTTTGGCGGCTTCACAAAATTCGGCTTCTTTGAGGCCGAGTTTAACTTCCACTTCAAAGGATGGCTCTGCCTGGAGCAGGTCGATGCCAGTTTGTGAGATAGGATCTGCGACGAGGATACGGTGCTTGTCCGACATAGGGAGGAGAAGGTTAGCGAGCTTCCAAATGGGTGCAAGTGCTGGCTGTAATCTTCTTGGAGTAGTTCAAGGTGGATAATTCCTTAGTCCAAATAGAGAAAAATGAACACGTGTTTGGCTTTCAAATGATTTGCACTTAATTAGTTGTGGACCTAATAGGTAGTTCAACCGTATCGTAAAAATATGCCAGAATACAAGAAGCCATCCGTAGATCAGCTCAAGAAAGCACTTGAGATCGCCGAAAAAATCAAAGTGTTGGAAACTCAGCTTGCTGAGATTCTCGGTTCATCCGCACCAGTCGCTAAAGTAGCATCTGCTGTGCAGGAATCCGCACCTAAGGTCAAGAAAGTCAAAGCGCCCAAGGCCGTCAAGGGAGTGAAGAAGAAGCGTGAACTTTCTCCTGAAGCTCGCGAAAAAATCGCTGCAGCACAACGCGCCCGCTGGGCCAAGACGAAGAAAACCAAGTAACATTGGTTTGCAAGGAAGCCCTTGGTCAGTGTGATCCGCGAGCCATTTGAGTTCGGGGGCTGAATTGGTTTAAGGGTTTATCAATTTAACGCGCCGCTGCAAGTCCCGCTTGCTGTGGCGCATTTTTTTTGGAGGGGGGCGGGTGACGGTGGCGGGTCGAAACTACGCTGGCTCAAATCCATCGGTTCATGCGGTGTCGCGTGGTGTCGCAGATCATCGCAGATAGCCCATCCTATGACGAACTGGTGCATGAATGTCGTTGTTGAGATCGCTCCGCGAGAGGCGGGGGGACCATCGGTTAAACGATTTTTCGTGATGAGCTGATGCTGATGGTTGAACGTGCCATTAAACTGGGCATCTTGCTCTTCCTTACCCATTGCTTCCAATGTCCAAAAAGATCACCGCCAAAACGAAACCCAATTTACACCGTGCGCATTCTTCCATCCTCGTTGATGGACCGGAGCGGGCAGCGAGCCGAGCGATGTTGCATGCGGTGGGATTTAAGAAGGAGGATTTTAACAAGTCGCAGATCGGTGTGGCTTCAACCTGGAGCATGGTGACCCCGTGTAACATGCACATCGACCGCCTGGCGAGAGAAAGTGCGAAGGGGATTGATGCAGCGGGCGGCAAGAGCATCATTTTTAACACGATCACCATTTCCGATGGGATCAGCATGGGAACCCAGGGGATGAAGTATTCTTTGGTGTCGCGTGAGGTGATTGCCGACTCGATTGAAACGGTGGTGGGATGCGAGTGTTTGGATGGCTTTGTGGCGATTGGTGGATGCGATAAAAACATGCCGGGTTGTGTGATCGCGATGGCGCGGTTGAATCGTCCGAGTGTGTTTGTTTATGGGGGAACGATTTTGCCGGGCTGCATTGGTCCGGAGAAAAAAGAGGGGGACATTGTCACCGTGTTTGAGGCGGTGGGAAAACACGCCAACTGTTTGATTTCTGATGATGAGTTGCATGAGATTGAAGAGGCAGCCATTCCGGGTGAGGGATCATGTGGCGGGATGTATACCGCCAACACCATGGCGAGTGCGATTGAGGCGATGGGTTTGTCGTTACCAAATAGCGGGGCTCAATCGGCGGTGGGTGATGACAAGATGCGCGACTGCTTTGATGCGGGTGTGGCGGTGTTGAACATGATCAAGCTGGGCATTCGTCCGAGTGACATTTTATCGAAGGAGTCGTTTGAGAATGCGATCACGCTGGTGATTGCCTTGGGCGGATCGACCAATGCGGTGCTGCATTTGATTGCGATGGCGCACAGTGCGGGGATCAAGCTGACGATTGATGACTTTACGCGGGTTGGCAAAAAGACGCCGGTGCTGGCGGACTTGAAACCGAGCGGCAAATATTTCATGAACGATCTGGTGAAGATCGGGGGCACGGTGCCGCTGATGAAGATGTTGGTGGAGGAAGGGTTGATGCATGGCGATTGCATGACGGTGACGGGTCGCACGATGAAGGAAAACTTGAGCAAGATTAAGCTGAAGTATCCGAAGGATCAGAAGATCATTTTCCCGGTGAGCAATCCGATCAAGAAGGACAGTCATCTGGTGATCTTCCGCGGCAATCTTTGTCCCGAGGGTGCGGTGGGCAAGATCAGTGGCAAGGAGGGCTTTGAGTTCTCCGGCAAGGCGATTGTGTTTGAATCAGAAGAGACGGCCTTGCAGGCAATCCTGCACGACAAGGTGAAGAAGGGGCACGTCATCATCATTCGCAGTGAAGGGCCGCAGGGTGGACCAGGGATGCGTGAGATGTTGTCGCCGACGAGTGCGATCATGGGCAAGGGACTTGGCAAGGACGTGGCGTTGATCACGGATGGTCGCTTCAGCGGTGGCAGCCATGGTTTTGTGATTGGTCATGTGACGCCGGAGGCATTTGTGGGGGGACCGATCGCGGTGATCAAGAATGGAGATGCGATCACGATTGATGCGGTCAAGCGGATGATCACGCTGGGGATTCCTGATAAAGAATTGAAGGCGAGATTGAAGGCGTGGAAGCAGCCGAAACCACGGGTGAAACGCGGGGTGCTGGCCAAGTATGCGGCGACCGTGCAAAGCGCGAGCCTGGGCGCGGTGACGGATTTGGATGTGGTGGGCTGATGCGGGTGATTTGGAGTGCGGTGCTTGGCACCGCTTTCCACAGGCGCGGGGAGACGGGGGCTTCGAAACTTCTGCTGAAATCCAAAGCGGTGCCAAGCACCGCGCTCCAAAATGAGGCATAAAAAAACCTGCGCCAAGCGTGTATGCTTGGAGCAGGTGAAATGAATGAGGGACTGGCGACTCAGTCTTTTTTGACTTTGTCAGCGTACTTGGCGGGATCGGCTTCGAACTTGCCTTTGCAGCCGTTGCAGCAGAAGGCGACATCTTTGCCTTCATGCTTAGTGGTGACGCTGTCTTTGGCAGGTTTGCCGGCGACAGGGCAGGTGGTGTTGACCGGGGCTGCGTAGGAAATGGCGCTGGTGAGGGAGAGCGCAAGAATGGCTAGCATGGTTTTCATAAGCAATGGATCAGAATGAATTGGGTTGAACTGAGCTGAAAGGCTAATTCGGCTTCATGATGTTCCATTTGGAGATCAGTCGTCGGGATTTCGCCTCGAGAATGCCAACAACCGAGGTTGCAAGCCAAAGCCAAGATAGCCGGGATTTTTTTCTTGTCGAGCTTAACTCTTACAGCGAGCGCGTGGCGGCGGTCACCGAGTCGGCTGGATGGAGTTCCCAGCGTTTGAGGAGGAAGTCGCCCATGCGACGGGCGTCGTTCGATTCGACCTGTTTGTGCATGGCGGCTTCGGCGTCCTGGAAGTCTTGACGATGGGCGATTCGACCTGCTTTCCAAACTTCAGCTGTGGATTGGTAGGGACCAACTTTGCGGGGATCGCTCCAGGTGTGAATGCCGAGGGTGGGGATGCCGGCGGCGGCGGCGAGATGCATGGGGCCACTGTCGACGCTGAGACAGGCTTTGGCGTGGTGGATCAGCCAGAGCAGCTCGGGGAGGGTGGTCTGGTTGATGAGTGAGAGGATGTGTTTGCCGCGAAGCTCGGGTGGCTGTTCTTCCCGGCCTACGATGATGACGGGTCGGGGAGCAAGGCAGTCGCAGAGGGTTTGCAGAATGTCGTGGGAAAGAGATTTGCCTTCGCCTCGCGAGGTGGGGTGAATGAGCAGGTATTCGTCGGGGAGGTCGGCATGTGCAGGTTTCGTTCCTGCGGGGAGATGGAAGCGAAGTTCCTGGTCGGCAGAGGGTTCGATGCCGAGATAGCGTGGGATTTCGAGATTGCGATCCACCGCGTGGGCGCCGGGATTGACCGTGACGACATGGTCGTGAAGCAGCGAGGCTCCTTCGCGGGCGTCGGACAAACCGATGATGGTGTCGGAGCCACGGGCTTTGCTGATGAGGGCGCTGCGAAGAAGGCCTTGGAAGTCGAGGGTGAGCTCGGGGAGGTCGCGCGCGGCGGCGTTGAGGGTGCGTGACCAGAGGAAAAATTTGGCAGCGCCACCAATGCCACGGAATTCTTTGCGGGGGAAGGGGACGACTTCCGTGAGATCGGGATTGCCTTCGAGGAGGGGCATCCATTCAGGATTGCTGATCCAACGAATTTTTAGATGGGGATGAGCCTGCTTGAGAAGATTGACCGCGGGAAGGGTGTGGACGATGTCGCCGAGGGAACTCGGTTTGACGATGAACAGCGAGGCGTATCGGGAAAGGTCAGGGGGATTTTCGGAGGTCATCGGCCGAGGGCGAGGCGTTCTGCCAGCACGGCAGGTAGTCCGGCGGCTATGATCTTTTGCTGGGTGGTCTGCAGGTCGTATTCGAGGCGGCGGACGTTGACGGTCTGGTTGTCGACGTCATAGATGGCATAGGAGGAACGCCAGTCTCCATCGCGAGGCTGGCCGACGCTGCCGACATTGATAAAATATTTCACGCCGCGTTTGAGCTGGGCTTCGGTGTCGCGGAGGCAGCGGACGGTGTCGTCTTTTTCGTAGATGCGCGGGGCGTGGGTGTGGCCGTAGAAGCAGAGCTGGGTGAACTGGTAGCTGAAGCTGGCCATCGCGTCGAAGCGATTCGAGATGTAGGCCCAGCTGCCGGGGGAGTCGAGGGTGGCGTGGACGATGGTGAAGTCGCGAACTTGGCGGACGTATTTAAGTTCGCGGAGCCACTGCTTCTGGTCTTCGCTGAGGCGTTGCCGGGTCCAGAGGAGGGCGCTTTCGGCGAGGGGGTTGAGTTCGTCGAGGGTGCGTTCTTGGGTGGATTCCTCATCATGGTTGCCTTTGACGACGGGACAGTTGAGGGCGCGGACGTAATCGAGGCACTCACAGGGGTTGGCGTTGTAGCCCACGACATCCCCCAAGCACACATAATGGGTGCATTGCTGTTGTTGGGCATCCTCCATGACAGTCATGAGGGCTTCCCAATTGGCGTGGATGTCTCCGAAGATGGCGTAACGCATGGATTGCGGATGTGGGGGGGAGCTAATCTGCCCGAGGGGTGGGGGGTGGTCAAGCTCGGTTAATGTCGGTTTGGAAGAATAGTGGTGGTGGGGCTGCTGAGGGGAACGTGGGTTTGGTGTTCAGTGTTGCGATTTTTTTATCGACGCAATGTTCTGCGTCCGGGCTGGGAGAAAGGACGTTGGGGATCGATGCGCTGAATGGCGGGGATTTGAAGCTTTTCTTCAAGTTCCGGGAGAAGGCGCCGCATGGTGGGGTTGAAGGTGTCCTGGTCGTAGTAGCGCTTGAGGATGTCGTAGGCCTGCTGCTGGGAGGGGCGGTCTTCGAATTTGGCCAATTCGTAGGCGGCGATGCGTTCGTAGAAGCCTTGGGCACCATTGGCATGGGCGGCGAGATAGTATTCGGCGGCTTTGCGTCCGTCTGGGGACCTTCGGGCGGGGCTTTCGGTGTTGTAGATGTCGCCGAGTTTGATCAGCAGGCGCGGATGATTGGGGAGAAATTTGAGGCCTTCGTTGAGGATGTTGATGCCGCGCTGGACGTGGTCGCGAAAAAGTTTCTGACGCAGGGCGGCGCGGATTTTTTCGTCGTTGAGGTAATTGGAAGCGGCGTTGTAGGCCATGTGCCAGGAGGCTTCATCCCAGTAGCTCGGTTCCAGGGGTTGAAGGAGGGTGGTGAGGGTCATCAGGCTGTCGACTTTACCCCATTCAACTCTTTCGAAAGCGACGTAGGCCTGAAGGTAGGTGATGCTGGCGACGAGGGATCGAAGGCCACCAAGGGTGGCGGCGAAGCCCATCTGGCCAAGGGAATCGCGCAGGCTGAGGGCGGGGGGATTGGGGATGAGCTTTTGATCTCGCAGGGAATGGCTGAGATGGTTTTCCAGCGGGAGCTTGACGATGCCCATCATGAGGAACAGCAGGACGCCGAGCAGCCTTGGAGAGCGAAGTGCGCGATTCATCGGTTGGTGACTTTAGAGTTCTTTGTCGACAAAGAACAAATGGGCGACGGCGGTATACCCAATGATGTAAAGAAGGGCGATGCCAGTGACGTTGGCGAGAACATTTAGTGGAATGATGTCTCCTCGGATGGCGGCTTCGACGAGATCGAAGAGGCCGAGGTCTGGGCAAATGAGGGTGAGGACGAGGCTGATGGATTTTTCCCAAAATCCAGACAGGCTGCTGAGGAACCAGTCGCGCATGAGTTGTTGTCCGTGACCGGCGATGGTGAAGCCGAGGGAGACAACAATGGTGAAGAGGGTGGAGCTGGCGAAGCAGGAGATGAGCAGGGACAGGGCGGCGATGACGGCGGATTTGAGGAAGATGGAGAAAACTCCGGCGTGCAGGCTCCAGCTGAGGCCGTATTGACTGGTGATGGCGGTGATGGCGGCGATGTTTTCGGGGGTGTCGTTTTGTTCGGCGCGCAGGGCGGCGATTTGACTGGAGATGATGAGATTTTGTTTGAGCCAGACAACGCCGCTGAAGATGATGTCCATGACGAGGAGTCCGCCGGCGAGAAGGAGGATCACGCCGAGGAGTTTGCCGATAAGGTATTCGTAACGTGGGACGGGTTTACTGAGGATGGTGTAGAGCGTGCGGTCTTCGAGGTCGCGCGGGAGCAGAAGGGCGGTGGCGGCGATGGCGATGACGATGGAAAAAAGCTGGAGGGCACCGAGGGAGACGTCTTTAAGGAGTTTGAGCTGCTGCTCGGGGCTCATGGTTGGGAAAGCGAAGCCGGTGGCGACAACGATGAGGCTGAAGACCGCGAGAAACACCAGGATCTTCATGCGGAGAAGCTGGGTGACGGTGCTGGTCGCAAGCGCCCAGATGCGGGCGGGCGAGAAGTTGCGATGAGGTGCAGAAGCAGAAGTGGCGGTGCTCATGAGGAAGAAGGTGCTTATTTCTCGGCGTCGCCGGTTTGCACGGTGGATTCGATGAAGAGACGTTCGAGGGTGGTGCGGGGTTTGCCGAGGGAGACGACTTTGGAGCCAGCTTTTTCAGTCAACTGCCGGATTTCGGCGATGAGTTCGGGTGGGGCGTTTTCGATGATGAACTCAGTCTGGTTTTCGACCGAGATGAGGTCTTCGAGCTGGCCTTCACGGACCATGCGACCGTTGGACATGATACCGACGCGGTCGCAGACTTCCTGCATCTGTTCGAGCAGGTGCGAGGTGACGACGATGGTGATGCCGTTTTGTTTGAGTTGAAGAATGAGGTCGCGAAGTTTGCGGGAACCGACGGGATCGACGCCAGCGGTGGGTTCGTCGAGGATGAGGAGGCGGGGTTCGTGGATGAGCGCCTGGGCCAGGCCGATGCGTTGGAGCATGCCTTTGGAGTAACCGCCGACGCGGCGGCTGGAGGCACTTTCGAGCCCCACGAGTTTCAGCATGGCGTTGGTGCGATCGCGCAGTTCGCTGCCTTTCATGCCACAGAGTTTGCCGTAGAAGTGGAGCGTTTCGAGGCCGCTGAGGTGTTTGTAGAAGTAGGGATTTTCGGGAAGGAAACCGACGTCTTTGCGGCTGCTGACCTCATTGGCGCTCTGGCCGAAGATGCTTGCGGAGCCTTTGGTGGGCTTGAGGAGGCCGAGCATGACCTTCATGGTGGTGGACTTGCCGCAGCCGTTGGGTCCGATGAGGCCGTAGACTTCTCCCGGGCGGACGGAGAAGCTGAGGTCGCGCACGGCAACGAGCGGCTGTTTGCGCATGCCGCTGATGAAGATTTTGGTGAGGTCGGTGACCTCGACGGCACTGGTGGGATCGGCACTCATGGGAAGGCTGGATTATTCGATGATGCTGAAGCCTTTGACATCGGCGAGGTCGGATATGTCATGGATTTCGGCATCTTTGATGTTTCCTCCGAGGCAGGAGGTTTTGATGTCTTCGATGAAGGCATCCACTTCGGCGGGGTCGTGGGAGTGGGCCTGGACTTCAACGCGGCCATCTTCAAGGTTGCGCACGGTTCCGACGACTTCGTAACCGGAGGCGATGCGTTTGACGGTGTAGCGGAAGCCGACACCCTGGACGTGGCCGTTAAAGATGGCTTTTTTGGCAGGCATATTGGAAAGGCTAAAGGCTAAAGGCTAAGGGATAAAGGGCAAGTTAGCCGATTTTGAGGAGGCCGCGGAGGGTATAGGTGGCGAGGATGGTGAGTTTGCGGAGTTTGCTGAGGCCGATGCGGGGTCCGAAGACGGAAAACTTCTGGGCGCGGACTTTTTCGAGGACTTCGCGATAGGTGCGGCCCATCATGCGGGCGGCGATGAGGCGGTGGCGGTCGTCGGTGGGGGGGTTTTGACAGGCGAGTTGGTAGAAGTCGATGGCACGCTGGGATTGGTGCTGCATCATTTTGGTGAGTTGGGGGCCGGGCTTGCCGTTGAGGATTTCGGCTTCGGTGACCTGGAAGGATTGCAGGTCTTCCTGGGGGAGATAGATGCGGCCGTTGAGGGCGTCTTCACCGACGTCGCGGATGATGTTGGTCAGCTGCAAGGCGTAGCCGAGGTTGATGGCGTAGTCGCGACTGGCGGGGTTTTCACAGCCAAAGATGCGGATGCTGATAAGGCCGACGACGGAGGCGACTTTGTAGCAGTAAGCGAGCAGTTCGGGGTATGTTTGGTAGCGGGTCTGGGTGAGGTCGGACTGCATGCCGTCGATGATTTCAGCAAACAGGGCGGGGTCGATCTGGTGACGGGGGATAAGGGCGGCGACTTCGCGTTGGACTTCGTCGGGGTTGGTGAATCCGTGGAGGAGTCCATTGCGCCAGGTGTCGAGGTCGCGCTGGCGTTGGTCGGGTTCGATGCCGGGTTCGTCGGCAATGTCGTCGATGATGCGGCAGAACGCGTAGAAGGTGATCATGTCCCTGCGTCGGTGCGGGGGCAGGGTGAGCAGGGCGAAGGCAAGGTTGGACTTGCTGCGCTGGGTGATTTGCTCGGACGCGGAGGGGGCGCTGCTCATGCTCATGCGGTTCGGGCGGGTTTCGGGGTTGAGTGGCTGAGCAGCAGGAGGGCGGCGGCGACGTAGAGCCAGAGGTGAATGGCGGAGGCCAGAAGGCTGGCGATGACCACACGAAAAGGGGCGAGGACTCCGGTGATCCAGTGATGTGACAGGGGAAGGATGAAGTCAAAAAGGGCCAGCAGGGGAATGCCGCTGAGCGCGATGGTGAGCAGGGGGAAGGAGTGGGTTTTTAGAAGGAGGAGTGTTTGACGACCGAGTTCACGAACGCTGTTTCTGCCTTTGGCGATGATGATCGGAATGGGGGAGAGGAAAAGCAGGTATTCGGGAAGGATCAGCAGGCGAAGGAAGTCGGATGAACCGAGGGCACCGGGGCGTTGAAGGAACCACCAGGGAAAGTGGAGGAGGGTTAGGAGGAGGACGCCGGGCCAGAGGGCGACGGTTTGTCGGAAGGAGAGCCAGTCTTCAACAAAAGGGCTTTGGGTGTTGAGGAGGTGTCGGCAAAACCAGATCTGGCTGGTGGCGGTGACAAAGGCCTGGAGAAGGGCCCCGGCCCAGGGGTTGAAAAAGACGGGGGGCGGGGCGATGGCGTGGTGGAAAATGACGGCGAAGTCCTGCCAGCCTTTGATGAGACTGGCGGTCCACGTTTGATGCCAGGGCTGTGGAGGGTGGAAATGGAGGGCGTCGTTGTAGAACAGTCCAGGCCAAAGTCCGAGACCGCCGAGGAGGGTGTGGCTGGCGGCGAGCAGGAGGAGGGGGGCGGGGTTTTTGCCGATCCAGGCTAAAGCTTTTCTGAAGTGACGGGCCTGAGGGTGGACGGAAACGTGGAGCATGCCGAGGAAGGCAAGGCAGGCCAGCCAAAGGATGGGCTCCAGGTTGAGGTCGGTCATTCGTCAGTGCCCTGGCGGGTGTGGAGAGAGATAAGGGAGACTGGCGGGGTTGGATCAGCGGATGAGGCCCCAATTTTTTCCAAGGGGCCAGTAGCAGAACCAGCCGGGGCCGACGAGGTTTTGCTCGGGAATGTGACCGAAGTAGCGGCTGTCGGAGCTGGAGTAGCTGTTGTCTCCCATGGCGAAATATTCGCGGCGCGGGGTGGTGGGGAGAACGTAGGGAGGGCGCATCATGCGGATGGGATCGAAGGAATAGCCGTGGTAGACCAGACCATCGTTTGCCATGGTGCGCGGTTCGGCTTCATCGGCGACACGGCGGATGCCGGGCTCGGTGGCGGGCTGGCCGTTGATGAGAAGTCGGGGCGGTGAAGGAACGAGGCTGTCGCCGGGGACCCCGGTGAGGCGTTTGATGTAATGTTGGGAACCCCATCGGGAATCAAAACGGCTTTCGTCTTCAATGTAGCCGATGTTTTTGGTGGTGAAGACGAAGACTTCGCCCCGGGTGGGCTGGCGGAAGTGGTAGACGAATTTGTTGACGACCACGTGGTCGCCGCTGCGCACCCAGCCGCGGGCGAGGAGCTGGCCTTTTTTGATGGACTGTCCACCGGCGGAGATGGTGTAGTTGGTGCGGTTGTCCGGTGTGGTGTAGGGTTCGCCTTCGACGAGCGTGCCGCTGACGCGTTCAGCGAAACGGAGGTCGTTGACCAGTTTGTCCATGGGACATTTGACGGTGATGGAGTGGCCGTCTTCGAAATGGATTTTGCTGTAGGGGCGGAAGATGAAAAATTTGTGTTCGGTGACGGGCTGGCGGCGACGAAGGGTGCCATCGCGGTCGGAAACGGCGTTGATGTAAGTGGTGGCGGTGAAAAAGCCGCCAATCTTTCCGATCAGGCTGGGGGTGGGGTCCTCCTCGGTGGCATGGGCGATGATGCCGTTGAGGGTGGGTTGCATGGACGAGGTGGGGATTTGGAAAGGCTGGACGATGTAGGATCGGATGCCGACGGCGATGACGATGGAGACGAAAAAGACTTCGATGTTTTCGACCCAGTCGGAATGGCGGAGGTTGGGAAGGGCGCGTTCGCAGGCGCGATTGAGCGAGGAACTGAGGGATTCGAGGCGTTTGGGATCGCGCTGGCGCATGGCGTCTTTGAATTCGCCGTGGAGCAAATCGATTTCTTTGAGGCGTTCCACGGGGAGAATGTCCCGTTTGTAGTCGAGAAACCGGGTGACGCCTTTGTCGAGGAGTTTGGCCTGTTTGAGGTAGCGCGGGGTGAAAAACATGGAAGGTGAAGAGAAAGGCGTGGGTCGGGGAGATTAGAGGGGGCGCGGGGAGGGGTCAAGGAAAGGCTAAAGGCTAAAGGCGAAGGATCAGAAATTAGCAGGAGGAGTAAGGAGGGCGTGGAATTAGTGGAATTCAGCTTGCGGGTTGGGTGGGGCGTTTGATGATGGGGCGGTTTTGTTCAAGGAGTTATTTGTTGCATGAATATTATTGAAGCGATCATTCTTGGGTTGGTGCAGGGGTTGACGGAGTTTTTGCCGGTGAGCAGCAGTGGCCACATTGAATTGGGGACATTTTTGCTGGGGGTGAAGGCGGCGGATAACTTGTTGTTTTCGGTGGTGGTGCATGCGGCCACGGCATTGAGCACGGTGGTGGTGTTTCGAAAGGACATTGTGGCGATCTTGCTGGACCTGCTCAAGTTTCGTTGGAATGAGGGAACGAAGCTGGCGATGTTGATTGCGGTTTCGATGGTGCCGGTGGGTTTGGTGGGGGTGTTTTTTGAGAAGGAGGTGGAGGCGTTTTTTGGTGGGAAGATCATCTTTGTGGGGGCGATGTTGATGGTGACGGCGACTTTGCTGACGGTGACGCATTTTGCTTCGAAGCGTTCAGGTGAGGTGACCTTCGGCCGGGCTCTGGTGATTGGGCTGGCGCAGATGGTGGCGATTTTGCCCGGGATTTCGCGCTCGGGTGCGACGATCTGCACGGCGTTGCTGGTGGGGGTTTCGAGGGAGAATGCGGCGCGGTTTTCGTTTTTGATGGTGCTGCCGCCGATTTTGGGGGCGTGTTTGTTGAAGGTGTTGAAGTTTGTGAAGGAACCGGCGATGGCGGAGGGGGTGACGGGTGGCGTGTTGACGGCAGGTTTCCTGGCGGCGTTTTTGGCGGGACTGGCGGCGTGTGTGTGGATGATTTCGATCGTGAAACGCGGCAAGTTGATTTATTTTGCGATCTATTGTGCGGTGGTGGGATTGGTGGCGGTGGTGGGCGGTTTGATGGTGGGGGCTCGGTAAGAGGAGGGCAGGGCACAAAAAATCCGCCCGGCGATGAAGCGGGGCGGATGGATGTGTGACAGACTCGCGATTCGATTGATCAAAGCGCATCGATGCCGCGTTCGCCGGTGCGGATGCGAAGAACGTCGGTGATGTCGTAAACAAAGATTTTGCCGTCGCCGATTTTACCGGTTTTGGCGGATTCAATGAGGGCGGTGATGACGGTGTTGAGCTGTTCGTCGGAGACGAGGATCTCGATCTTGGTTTTGGGAAGGAAGTCGACGGTGTATTCGCTGCCGCGGTAGATTTCGGTATGACCGCGTTGACGTCCGAAGCCTTTGACTTCAGTGACCGTCATGCCGTGAATGCCAGCCTCACGCAAGGTTTCCTGAACTTCTTCGAACTTGTGCGGCTTGATGATGGCTTCGACTTTTTTCATGATTTGTAGTATGCGACGGATTGGGATTAGCGGGAATGACGAAGTGTCGCAAGTTAAAATAATCCTTCAAATCAAGTGCATGTTCTGGAACTGCACGGAGGTTGGTGGGCTGGCGTGAAGTTGACAGGTCCAGATCGTTGGTTATTTGCGTTCAGTAAGGTTGTGTGAGAGTGGCTTGATTCCGGAATTCTGCTGCGTCGCAGGATGGTTGCTTTCCGGTAGGGTGACTGCTAGGTAGGTGGTCGGTTCGTTTGAGTTTATCGTTCAATGCAGCGTCGTTACCGAAAATTTGTTCTCCAGCTTTACCGCCGTTTGCGACATCCACGGATGTTGAAGCAGAGCCGTGTGATGCGATGGTTTGCGCGGCACTTTTTGGTCAAGTCGGTGTGGAAACCCACACGGCACACCTTTGCGGGCGGGACGGCGGTGGGGTTGTTTGTAGGGGCGCTGTTGATTCCCGGACAGATGCCGCTGGCGGCATTGATTTGTGGGATTTTCAGGGTGAATATTCCGATTGCGATTGTGATTTGCTGGATGAGCAATCCGGTAACTTTTGCGCCGATTGCGTGGTGGGAGATCAATCTGGGAAACTGGTTGATGGAGGTGTTTCATTTCGGGGAGGTGGTGCCGCTGCGGTGGTCGGAGTTGACCGCGATGGCACGTGGGGCGGATGATCTGTGGAGTTTTTTTGGGGATGTGAAGCCATGGGCGGGGTCGCTTTATTTGGGGGGTGTGGTGGCGGGGTTGTTGTTGATGCCGGTGGGGTATTTGGTGGTGTTTGCATTATGGGATGTAGTGCTGATGCTGGCGCATCGGCGAAAGTTGCGAAAGAAGGCAGTGGCGGATGCATTGGTGGAATCCAAGGCGAAAAATGAAGAGAATGATAAGAAGGTTTCCTAGGGGGAATGCCTGAGAGAGGAACCTTTATTTGCCCCGGGTTGATTCCTGTTTAAGGTAAACTCATGGCGATCTTAAATCAGATCAGGGTGTTTAGTTCGGACCTGGATGGAACTTTGGTGGGCAAACCGGACTCGAGTGCGGATTTCACCTGCACCTGGAAAGGGCTTGGCGAATCGAGGCCACTGCTGGTCTACAATACGGGCCGGTTGCTTTCGGATGCACGAAGGACGGTGAAGGAGGCGCAGCTGCCGGAGCCCGATTATTACATTACTGGAGTCGGGACGGTCATCTATGAGGTGAAGGCGAAGATGGTGCTGCATGAGTTCAGCTCGATTTTGTCGGAGGAGTGGGATCGGGACCGGGTGGAGGAGATTGTGAGTGGATTTGGCAAATTGAAGCTGGAGAAGCAGCCGGAGCATTTTCAGCATGACTGGAAGAGCAGCTGGTTCTGGCGGGATGCGACACCGGAGGATTTGGAGGGACTGACGGAGGCCTTGCGCGAGGAGGGGTTGAGTGTGCAGGTGGTGTATTCCTCGGCGCGGGATTTGGACGTGTTGCCAAAACCGGCCAACAAGGGAAATTCGCTCCGTTGGCTTTGTCGAAAGCTGGGCGTAAAACCTGCGGAGTTGCTGGTGGCGGGGGACACGGGAAATGACATTTCGATGTTCCAACTTCCTGGCGTGCGGGGGATTGTGGTGGAGAACGCGGAACCGGAGTTGTTGGGTGCGGTGCTGAACACGGATGCATATGTGGCGAAAGGCAGTTGTGCGGCGGGAGTGCTGGCGGGCCTGCTGCATTTTGAGGTGATCGATGCCGTGGTGGCGTGTGATGTGCCGTTGGAAGGGCAGGCGCATGATCCCGAAATTGTTCGGTTGTTTGATGTGGCGGCGGATACGCAAGGGGATGAGACGGCATTTTTGAAATTGGCGTATTCGAAGGCACTTGAGTCGTTGGATCGTTGCGTGACGCCGGTGGGATTCAGTGCGTGTTCCATTGGGGACAATGACGTGACGGGGACGGATGAGAACTACAATTCGGTGTGGGGCCGCGATGGTTCGATGGCGATTGTGGGTAGCCTCGCGGTGCCGGGGGACCGGTATCGGGATTGCCAGAGGGCGACGTTGCGGACGCTGTTGACGCATCTGGCTCCATCGGGTCAGGTGCCGGCGAATGTGCACATCAGGACGGGGATTCCCGATTATTCCGGAGTGGGCGGGATTGCGGCGATCGACAGCGGCATGTGGGCGATCATTGCGCTGTTTGAGTTTGTGGCGAAGACGGACGAGATGAAATTCCTGCGGGAGTTTCGTGAGGCGGCGTCGCGGATCATGCTTTGGCTGGAGGCGCATGACAGCAACCAGGACGGATTGCTGGAAATTCCGGAGGCGGGAGATTGGATGGATTTGTTCAATCGGAGTTACAACGTGCTTTACGATGAGGTGCTTTGGTATCGGGCAACGATTGCTTATGGACGGATTCACGAGTTGCTGGGGGACCGGGACACGGCTTCGACGTATCTGCTGAGGGCGGAGCGGGTGAAGAGGGCGATTCTAAAGCGCTTCTGGCCAAGCACGAGTGCGCCGGTGGCGGAGTCGGGGGCGAGCTTTGCAGAGGTGCAGCGGGCGATTGGGGATTCGCGTTATTTGCTGGCGCAGGTGACGCCGTTTTCATTCGACTGGCGTTGCGATGTGATCGCGAATGTGATGGCGTTTTTGAACAATGTGATCGATGTGAAGCGGGCAAAAACGGTGTTCCGATATGTGTGGGGGGTGGGCGCTAACATGCCCTATCCGGTGCGCAATTTGTATCCGGTGGTGCATGCGGGCGATCCGGACTGGCGTAGTTATTACACGGTCAACTTGTTGAACCTGCCGCATCATTATCACAACGGTGGGATCTGGGGCTGGTGTGGGGGACATTGGGTGAGATTCATTCACCGATTGGGATTGCGTGACATCGCGCGACAGGAGTTGGTGAAGCTGGCGGAGTTGAACCGGCAGGGGGTGACCTTCGAATGGGAGTTCAATGAATGGTGCCATGGTGAAACGGGCAGGCCGATGGGCAAGGCGTTTCAGGCGTGGTCGGCTTCGGAGTTTTTGGCGGCCTATCATGAGGTGATGGACGATTAACTGGATGAATTTAAGTAATTAGTTTTGGGCAGACCACTTGATATTTTGCACTTCTCTTTGCACGGATTGATCCGTGGTCAGGAGATGGAGTTGGGGCGTGATCCGGACACGGGCGGCCAGTGTTTGTATGTGCTGGAGCTGGTGAAGGCTTTGTCGCGACATCCGGATGTGAGGCGGGTGACCTTGGTGACGAGGAGGGTGTCAGATCCAAAGGTGTCGACGGACTATGCAAAACCGCATGAGGATCTGGGGCATGGGGCGGAGATCCGGCGCATTGATGGAGGGCCGAAGCTTTACCGGCGCAAGGAGGTGCTTTGGCGGCATCTGGATGCGATGATCGACAACACTTTGGCGTGGTTGCGTCGGGAGCGCCGGATGCCGGATTTGATTCATGCGCATTATGGGGATGCAGGTTACGTGGGCAGGCAGGTGGCGGCAGTGCTGGGGTGTCCGTTTGTTTTTACGGGACATTCGTTGGGACGGGTGAAGCGGATGAAGCTGATGGAGAGCGGGATGGATGGGGCGGAGATTGAGAAGCGCTACAATTTGAATGTGCGGATTGAGTCGGAGGAGATGAGTCTCGATGCGGCTTCGTTTGTGGTGACCAGCACGCATCAGGAGATCGAGGAGCAGTATGCGATGTATGATCAGTATGCCGCCGACCGCATGCGGGTGATTCCGCCGGGGGTGGATCTGTCGCGTTTTGACGGAGAAGGAGATGCGGAGGTGGTCGCGTCAGTAGCGGCGAAGCTCGAGAGGTTTTTGTTGGATCCGCAGAAACCGGCGGTGCTGGCGATTGCGCGGGCAGATGAACGGAAAAATTTGGCGGGTTTGGTGCGGGCTTTTGGAGGAAATGAGTGGCTGAGGGAGAATGCGAATTTGGTGATTGTGGGGGGGAATCGGAAATTGATCGAGGATCTGGCACCGGGACCGCGCAAGGTGTGGATGGAGCTGTTGAGGTTGATCGATGACTGCGATTTGCGCGGCAATGTGGCGATTCCGAAAACGCATGGGGCAGCCGAAGTGGCGGGCTTTTTCCGGTGGGCGGCTGAGCGGGGCGGGGTGTTTGTGAATCCGGCGTTTACCGAACCGTTTGGGTTGACCTTGCTGGAGGCCTCGGCGGCGGGGTTGCCGTTGGTGGCGACGCATGATGGCGGTCCGCGGGATATTTTGGCGAATTGTGAAAACGGCGTTTTGGTTGATCCTTTTGACCCGGTGGCGATTGGCAAGGCGATTGAGGGGATTTTAAGCGAGCCAACCCATCAGGCGGCATTGGCTGCACAAGGGGCGAAGGCGGTGCGGGAGTTTTATGGATGGTCGAGCCATGTGAACCGTTACCTGCGCGAGATGAGGAAGGTTTTGCCGATGATGAACCTGCCCGTGGTGCCAGTGGTGGAGCGCGTGGGACTGGCGGAATGTGAGCGGTGGATTGTGATGGATTTGCCGTCGGCTTTGGAAGGGGAGTCAGAGGAGATGATGGGACGGTTGAGAGGCGTGTTTGAGGATGGGACGATCGAATTGGGGATTGCGACGGGGATGTCGTATGAGCGGGCGATGGGAATGATCGAAAGGCTGGGGATGCCGTTACCGTCATTTGTGGTTTCGAGATTGGGCGCGCGGATTGATTATCCGCGTCCGGGGGCGGTGGCGAGGGATGAGGTTTGGCAGAGGCAGATTTCCGTGAACTGGCGCCGGGAAGAAGTGGTGAAGGTGTTGGAGGGGCTGCACGGTCTGGAATTGCAACCCGAGGCGGAACAGGATGCCTTGAAGGTGTCGTTTTATCGGGATGATCGGTCGGGACCGCGCCGGTTGGAGGTGCAGAGGAAGCTGCGTGAGGCGGGGATCGCGGCGAAGGTGCTGGTGACGGCGGGGCGCTATCTGGATGTGGTGCCGGTGCGCTCGGGCAAGGATGTGGCGTTGCGCTATTTGATGCACAAATGGGGGATGGATGCGTCGAGCATTTTGTATTTTGCCACGTTGGGAAGTGATGCCGCAGTGATGCGCGGAAGGATGCTCGCAGTGGTGGCGGGAAATAGTGATCCGCAGTTGGAGATATTAACGGAGCGGGTGCGGCTTCGATACAGTGAACAAACCGGGTTGGCAGGTTTGTTTGAAGGGATTGAGGCGTATGGATTTCTCGAAGGGAAGAAGCCGCCGGGGCCGGATGACACGTTGTCTTCGGATCATGAAACGGTATCGGTAGAAGAGTTGCTGCCCTGACGGAGAAATACGTGATCAACTTTTTGGTTGGAGTTGTAAATTGATTCGGATGCGTTAAACAATGGGCCATGCGCCACTTGCGGATCTTGCTCCCTTTGTTTTCCCTGGCCGTGTTGCTGGTCTTGATCGGTTGCGGCACCCCAGCGGCAGGGACCCGCGCTTTCAGTTGGGAATCGCGACTGGGTCCGGTTCCGGTGGAGCGCAAGACCACGCCGGTGGGAATGCTGCGCGAGGTGAATTTGAAGCAGGACATGATCCGCAAGGGCACGGTGGGTCGGCGCGTGTTTCGCCCGATGAGACCTCGTTACATTACCATTCACAGCACGCAGAACTACACCGGCGATGCTTACAATCATGCGCTGGCTTTGAAACGCGGGGCGCTGCGGGCGACGAAACGCCGGGGCGGGAATCGAATCGGATATTTGACCTGGCATTTCACCACGCAAAGCAATGTGGCGATCCAGCATATACCGACCAACGAGCAGGGTGAACATGCGGACTTTGACGGGCCAGGAAACAACTACAGCATCGGCATTGAGATGTGTGAGCATCGTGGCAATGATCTGGCGTTGACCATCGACAAGACGGCGAAATTAACGGCGTTTTTGATGTATGAGCACCAAATTCCGTTGAGCAATGTGGTGGGTCACTATCACTGGCCGCGCAGGGGATTGAATCCGCCGAACAAAAACTGCCCGCATTTTTTGTTGGATAACGGTCGTCCAGGTCCGAAGTGGCGTTGGTTTCTCAGCAGGGTAAAGGCGCATTATGAGCGGCTGGTGCCGGGTCCGGTGCCTAGGATTTGACCTTGAGAGCAACAAAAAACGCGCTGGGGTTGCCAGCGCGCGATGAATCAAAAATCCGATCAAACTCGATTAACGGTAGGTGCGAACGTAGCCGACACCGGGGATGTAGATCTGAATCACACGCCGGGGATGGTGGTAATAGGGGCGATGATAGGACCGGTGGTGCGAACGATAGTGACGGTGATCATGATGCCGGTGATGACGGTAGTGGCTATGACCATGATGACGATCATGTTTGTGGTATTTCGAATGGCTGTGTTTGTGTTTGTGATCGCGCGCTTCGGCGGATGTTGGTGCAACGGCGAACATCGCGGCGGCGATAAGAAGGGTGATCAATGCTTTCATAGTATCAGAGGTTAGGGTTTGTTAAGCAGGTTTCTGCAACGATGGTGACGTGGGGATCACGCAGTCGAGACAACCTTGGTTCCTCTGTTTTGACCGGGTCAGTTTCCGGTTTATTCAATAAAATTAGCCATATTAATGGCTATTTGGCATCAGCACCCGGAGTGACTTCACCTTTGCTGAGCTTGGACTTGAGCCGGGACCAGAAATCTTCCTGGCTGCCCGTGGCGTTGGAAGGGGGTGGGGCAATGCCGGTGTTGCTGCCGGTGGTTCCTGGTCGGGATAGATTGTTTGATGTGCCGGGGGCGGCGTTGGAGTTGGGAGAATAGCCGGTGCCGCCGGTGACGGGGATGCTGAGGCCGCGTGAGGTGCGACGCACGCCGGGCGCATTGGGAAGGTTGGGAGAGGGGATGTTGAAGCCGCTCTGGCTGTCGCTGAGTTCTCCGCCGTAGGCCGCGAAGGTGTTGACGGGGATTTCGTAGCGTTTGAAGTCGCTGGCGAGTTGACGCCGGGCGTTGATGAAGGGGGTGGGGCTGTGATAGTTGGAGTAGTCGCGGGCGAACTTGGAGCGGTTCATGCCGATGGTGAGATTTTTGCGGATCTCAAAGTGGAGGTGAACGGGATACATGCCGTTGTTGCCACCCATGGTGCCGATGAGCTGGCCGCGCTCGACGATGTCGCCGACTTTAACTTTGCGTTCGAGAAGGTGGCCGTGCAGGGCGTCGATGATCTCGATTTTGCCATTGGGTTCGCGGTAGGCGTGGCGGATGATGATGACGTTGCCCCAACCGACTTTCACGTCTTCGCTGAGCACCACGACGCCGTGGCCAATGTTGTAGATGGGGTCGCCGAGGTCGGAATCGCCACCGCCGGTGCCATTCCAGTCTTCACCGAGGTGACCGTTGGGCCAGAATCCGCGGGCTTTGTAGTAACCGGCAGCGTCAGGTTTGCCGACGGGGAAATCGAAGCCGTCAGCCAGTTGGCAGCGGACGGTGTCCACGGCGTGCAGAGGGGTGGCAAGCGTGGAAAGTGCAAATAAAATGAACAAGGCGATCCCTCGCAGGGAAAGTAGCGGATGAGTGCTCGCAGGATGTGGGGAAGGCATTCGTGGGCGACTGGTGAGAAAGAAAGTGAGGGGGCGGGAGGGGGACTTTTTGCGAATTAGGGACATCAGTCTAGCGATGGTTGGGAAATTTGCCACTGGCAAGTTTCGGTTGCCGCCTCAGGACCAAGGATTAACGAGGCGGACGGGTGCTCATTTTGATGGCGAGCACGGTGATGTCGTCGGAGGTTTCTTCGTCGCCGGTGTGCATGCGGACGGCCTCCATGATGCTTTGGGTGAGGTCTTCAACCGGGTCCTGGGCTTTCTGCAGGAGGAGCGATTCAAGGCGTTGCTGGCCGAAGAGTTCCTGGTCGGAGTTGAAGGCTTCGGTGACGCCGTCGGTGTAGAAGATGACTTTTTCACCGGGCTTCATTTGGAATCGGGAGCTGGTGAAAAGGTGTTTGCGCATCAGCCCGAGGGCAGGATGACGTTCGCTGAGGAGGGGGAGGATTTCGCCTTCGGGTTTCACGAGAAGGGGAGAGGCGTGACCGGCGTTGCAGAGCTCGAGTTCGCCGCTTTGCACGTCGAGAACGGCATAGACCAAGGTGACAAACATGCCGGTGTGGGTTTCGTTGCAGAGGGCGTCGTTGACGTGGCGCATGATGTCGACCGGGGTGGTTTGCGGACCGGCGTAACCTTTGAAGAGGGTTTGGGTCATGGCCATGAACAGGGCGGCAGGCACGCCCTTGCCGGAGACGTCGCCGATGAGGATGGAGAGGCGACGTTCGTCGAGAAAACGGTGATCGTAGAAATCGCCGCCAATTTCGCGTGCCGGCTGCATCACAGCGTCGAGGGCGATGTCGGCATGATGCGGCCAGGCGGTGTGGGTGGACCATTTGCCGGGAAGCATGCTGGTCTGGATGCGGCGGGCGGCATTGAGTTCGCCGGTAATTCGTGCTTTGGAAGCGCTGGTCTCCTGAAGCTGGGCCATGCGGGTGCGCAAATCGCGGGTCATTTTGCCGAAGGCGAGGGCGAGGTCGCGCACTTCGCGGATGGCAACGCGTTTGTCGAGCGGGTAGTCGAGATCACCATCGGCAATTTTTCCGGCGGCCTCGGCCAGGTTGCGGATGGGACGGGTGACGGTGTGGGAGATGAAAATGAGGGCGAGGAAAAGGCCGACGATGCCGAGAAGGGCGATGGCAGCGAGTTCCAGCAGGGAGCGGAGCGCAGGTTTGATCACTTCATCGCGGGGATAGACGAGAGCGAGGGTGAAGCCGCCGTTTTGAACCGTGCTGAAGGCGATCCAGGAGTCTTGCTGTCGAAGGGGATCGGCATGACGGATGAAGCCCGTGTCTTTCGGCATGATTTCTTTGGCGAGATGCGGGTTTTTGTCCTGCAAATTGGCGTGAAAGACCTGATTGCGGTCAGGAAAGGAAAGGTAACGGCCGTTGGGACTGATGAGAAAGGCGTAGCCCGTGTCGGCCACCTTGATGGCGGCGAGGCTGGAGATGAGGGAGTCGAGGGCGATGTCGATGGTGGCGACGCCCCAGAAGCGGCGTTCGTTCGCTTCCGTGCGAAACATCGGCACGGAGCGGGTGGTCATGAGGACATTGCCGCCGCCTTCATCGTAGTAGGGTTCGGTCCATTGGGCCTTGCCGGTGGACTTCGGAATGTTATACCAATCCCATTTAAAATGATCATAGTCGGGGGGCTGGAGGACGACGAACTGGGTGGCGCTGCCCTTCCAGTAGGCGTAGGGGGCGAAGTGGGTTTGGTCGGGAAAGAACTCGTTAGGTTCAAAGGCAAGGCAGGTGCCGTAGAGGAGACCACTGTGCCGGTTGAGGGTGTTGGTTAGGTGGCCCTGGATGTCGGAGAGAGTCTTGAGAGCGCCGGATTCGAGAACGGCGGCATGCATTTCTGGAATGCGCGCGGCCTGACCAAGGACGCCGTTGAGTCGGGAGGCTTCGAGCGTGGCGAGGTCAACGGCTTGACGGCGGGTCTGTTCGAGGGCGTGGCGGTAATCGCGAAGGCCGACCCAGGCAATCACCCCGGCGAGGAAGATGGCCGCAGGAACGCCGATGGTGAGCACCAGTCGGGTGCTGAGAGATCCTTGAAGGAGTTTGCGGTCGGCGTTGGGCACAGAACTGGGGTCAGGCTAGGCTGCCTTTGCCGTAGCGGAATTCATGCCCGCGAGGGCGGCTGATTTGTCGGGGTAGATGGTGAGGATGCGGTCAAAACCGATGGTTTCAAACACCATGAGGACATTGGAATCAAGCGAGCAGAAAGCCAGGGAGCCGGCGCTTTGTTCAAGGCGTTTGGCGGCAAGCAGGAAAACGCGCAGGCCGGCGCTGTTGATGTAGTCAAGCTCACTACAATCGAGAAGCAGGCTCTTGGTGTTCTGGTCGAGAAGAAGCATGATGTCGCGCTCCAAATCAACCGCGCTGACGCTGTCGATTTGTCCAGTCAGAGAAGCGACGGTGATGTTTCCTTCTTGATGGATGGGGAGTTGCATGGATGAACTTGGCTGAAGCTGAAGCTGAGGCTGACTGAAATCTGGCTGACTAAATGTCAGGCGACGCGTTTGGTGAGAGTGAGAATGTTGCGCTGACCGATGCGGCTGTAGTGAATGGCGTCCATCAGGGTGCGGGCGAGATGAATGCCCATGCCACCGGCGTTGCGTTCGAAAAGCGAGGCGCTGATGTCTGGCGTGGGGGCATCAAGGGGATTAAAAGCGCGGCCATCGTCTTCAATTTCAGCGTGAACTTCGCGATTGCTGATGGTGAGGCGGAGAACAATTTCGTGGGCGCGGGGTTCTTTGCGGCCACCGTGCATGACGATGTTGGTGACCAGTTCGTCGATTGAAAGGCTGATCTTAAAAACGGCATCATCGGGCATTTGATGCCATTTGCCGAACTGGCGCACCATCTGGTTGAGACGTTCGGTCTCATACAGATTCACATCGAGCTTCGTGCTGAGGCTGCCGGTGCGCATGTGGTTGCTTTTGTCGTTGTGGAGAGAATAGCACAAAGCGTCAACGTGTCACAAACTAGTTTGGGTGGATAGAAGGCAAAAGTCGATCAGGCTGTCGGGCAGGATGATGTTTTGCCGATCGTCAGTCGACGTTGTCCGTGAAACAGGCGGTTTCGCGCTGGCGGATGAGGTCGGCTTCTTCGTGAATGTTGATCAACGAGAGCCGGGTGGCGCGGAAAAGGCTGAGGCAACCTTGCACGATGGCAATGGCTCCGACGAAGCCGATGGAAAGGGCGAGAGCCATCATGAAGTTGTCCCAGGGATGGAATTGCTGGGAGGCGAGGGCGGCTCCGAAGATGGAGACGAGACTGGTGAGCACAAAAGAACCGAGCGAAACGTAGATGGCACGCAGAGCGCCAAGGAGGAGGCTGGCCTGTTTTTCGATTCGGTCCATGTGCCGCAGCCAGAACTTTTTGTCGTCCTTGGTTTCGGCTTTCTCGACTTTGGCGATGACGGCGCGGAGTCGTTCACCGGCGCGCAGGAAGCGGTTGCTGGTGCTGAGGGCCAGGAGGGATGCAGCGTTGGTCAGCACGGCAGGCGCTGCAATCAGGGAGAGCAGGGCGAAGGGGTTGCCGGTGATTTCGGTGATCAAGGCTTGTTGGAAAAGGTGGAAGGTCCGTCCCGGACCTTGATGCAGGCATGAAATGAAAGGCTCGGGACGAGCCTTCTACTTTTTTATTTTATTCGCCCCAGATGAACTCGATGGGCTTTTGCACGTCGGGATGAAGGCTGCGGTGGACGGGGCAGCCGGTGGCGGCGGCTTCAAGGAGGGGGCGCTCGGCGTAGTCGGCGGGGAGGGGAATCCAGATTTTCACCGGCAGGCTGGCAATGCGGCGGGGGGCTTCGGTGGTCATGTGTTTTTCAACATGAATGCGCATGTTGGGCAGGGCGATTTCCTTGCGCTTGGCGACGATGCCCATGGTGGTGGCAATGCAGGTGGCCAGGGCGGTGGCGACAAGGTCGGTGGGGGAGAAGGACTCGCCTTTGCCCATGTTGTCGGTGGGGGCGTCGGTGATGAGTTCGGTGCCGCTGGGACCGTGAATGGCGCGACAACGGAGGTCGCCTTCATAGGTGGCTTCGATTTTTACCATGGTGAGAAAAGAATGGGTGTTGAGAGGAGTGGTTAGTCCAGGTTGCGTTTTTCGACGTTGTCTTGCGAATAGGGATCGTTGGCGGCGTCGTCCGATGGGGGTGTTTCGGGCGCGAGTGGTTCGGAGGAAGTTGGGGCCGGTCCTTCATCGGGAGTTGGAGCTGGAGGTGGTTCCGTGGCGGGTGAAGGTGAGGAGGATGGCGAGGGAGACTTCGGTTTGGTCGAGGAGCCTGAGTCACCGTGGTCGTCGTCATCGTCATCGCTGTTGTCGCTGCCGGACCAGGGATTGTATTCGTCGTTGTCCCAATCTTCGGTGACTTCGAGCGCTTTTTCGTCTTCGTCGCGGTCTTTGTAAAACTCAGGGTAGAGTTTGCGATCGCGTTTTTCCATGCCCCAGGCAAGCCAGATACAGATCTCGTAAAGAATATACATCGGGACCGCCAGCAGGGCGAGGGTCATGGCGTCCTGAGTGGGGGTGATGACGGCAGAAACCACGCAGATGATAACGGCGGCCCAACTACGGGAGGTCTTCATGACCTTGTAATTAAGGATGTCCAGTTTCACCAAGGCCATGACGACCACCGGGAGCTCGAAGCAAATGCCGAAGATGATGACAAACTGACAGACGAATTTGACGTATTCGACCAGTTCCCACGGGTAGATGGGCGGAGGGGCTCCTTCTGTGGTCGGATCGCCTGAATAGATGAAAGCGACACCAAATTCGTAGAAAAACAGAATGGCCCGCGGCGCGACCACGTAGTAGGCAAATACGACGCCGAGAGCGAACAGTCCGGCACCCACGCCAATGGCAGGAAAAAGCACCTTTTTCTCGGTGTTGTGCATACCGGGAAGCACAAATTGGAGGAGAAAATAGAGCAACAGCGGGAAGGAAATGATGACGGCGGCAACGAGGGAAATGTTCATGGCGGTCATGAAACCGCCGGTGATTTTGAGGGAAACGATGCTGACTTTTTGTTCCAGGCCGGCCATGACCAGGGGCTGCCGGATGATCGCGAGAAGTTTATCGGCGTAAGTGAAGGCGACGATGGCGGCTACCAGAAGCGTGACTGCCATCCGCACGATCATTTTGCGCAGGTCGTCGAGGTGATCGAGAAAGGGTTTTTCCTGGTCGGTTTGACCGAGATCCACGGCGACTTTTTCGCGGAGTTTGACGACTTTCGTAAATAACCAGTTAAACATGATGAGGTGCTGTAGAGAGAATACGCGGACTAGATGATGCCTCGTGCGGCCATTCTTGCAAACAATGCGAGCGTAAGGGCATCCTGAATTTCACCGGTCGCGACCATTTCGCGCAATTCGGCCGGGGTGACGAGTCGGACTTCACCAATGTGTTCGTCGCCGACGGGCTGGGGTTCGCGGACCTGATGAACCGGGTGGGCGGTGAAGAGGTAGACGTGTTCTTGAGTGAATCCCTGCGAGCCAAAGAACCAGCCGAGAGGGGTGATGGTGCCACCGGGGAGGAGTTCGCAGCCGCTTTCTTCATCGAGTTCGCGATGCAGGGTGTGCAGGATGGCTTCGTGGGTTTCGGCCTCGTCGATTTGCCCGGCAGGAAATTCCCACAGCGAGCGCATGACGGGAAGGCGTTCCTGATGGATGAGGATGAAGTGTCCGTCCTCGGTGATGGGGGCCACGGCAATGGCGGATTTGCGATGGGCAACGGTCCAGTCGACGGGGGTGGTGGGGCGTGCGGGGGTGAGGAAAGGGCATTCTTCGATCTGCACGTAGCGACCATTGTAGACCATTTCGCCGGGGAGTTTTTTCCAACTGCCGTGGTCTCCGATGTGGCAAAGGGGGAAGGTGGGCACCTGTGACACAGGCTTTGAGCCTGTGGGTGGGGCAGGCATGCTGCCTGCCGGGCGGGGAGTATGGGGCGGGGGTGCGGTCGTGGAGACATTCGTGCCGGGCAGAATGCCCGGCTCACCCACAGGCTGCAAGCCTGTGTCACAAATTTTGGGGGCACAGGGTGGTGGTGACACAGGCTTTGAGCCTGTGGGTGGGGCAGGCATGCTGCCTGCCGGGTGGGGAGCTTGGGGAGGGAATGGGGGTGTGGAGGCGTTCGGGCCAGCGTCGGGCAGAATGCCCGGCTCACCCACAGGCTGCAAGCCTGTGTCACAGAGGTCGGAATCAACGGCTTGTAGGAGAGTTTGCTGGGTTCCCAAATTGTAGGCACTTGGATTCAGCCTAGCTTTCTCGGGATTCTGTTGAATGTATTGACGGAAACGATTGAGCTCGTTCCAGTCGCGGATGATGTGGTCGTAGCTTTCGTCCATCCAAAAAGGACCGGAGCGGTTGAGGGCGCGATTGATTTCGCGGGCGGTGAACCATTTGATGGACTGCAAAATTTTGGAGAGGGACTGGCCGGGAAGAGGCTTTAGAATCAGGTGAGCATGGTTCGGCATGATAACGAACTGATCGAGGAGATAGCGATCTTCGTGAAAATGCTGCAGTGCGGAGGCGACAATGTTCGAAAGGGAGGGATCGCGCAGAGTGCAGGAGCCATGTCCTTGGTCGAGCCAAGTTTCACGGGTTTCATGGAAGCGGGTTTGGTATTCGGCAATGGTTTGGCCAGTCCAAGGTTCCGGGTGATGGGAGAGCCAATTTTTGCGCTCTTGCTGCCATTGGGCAAGAAGGTGGGCGGGAAGGGAGTCGGCCAGGCGAAAGGTAACGAAGTAGGTGGCGTCAGGGTGTTGCCAGTGGGGGAGGTTGCGGGTGGGGGTGGCGAGAGGGACTTGGGGGGTGTAGGGGACGAAAAGGTGGTGGGTGGTGTCTGAACTTGGGGAGGTGTTGCCTTGAGGCTGTGGAGCTGGAGGGGGCATTGAGGTGGAAGGTCGGTTTGGCGGCTGGCGGGACAGGCAGAATGCCTGTCTCACCCACAGGCTGCAAGCCTGTGTCACACACTGAGGGTTTCACGCCATTGGGCGAGGCGGGAGGCGACGTTTTTGGGGGAGGGGGCGCCGATGCCTTGACGGGCGGCGAGGGCGACGTCCATTTGCAAGACGGTGGTGACGTCGGATTCGAAGGCGGGGCTGAATTGTTGGTAATCGGCGACGGTGAGGTCGTGGAAGGTGGTGCCGACTTCAAGGCAGTGATGCACGAGCTTGCCGATGACTTCGTGCGCCTGACGGAAGGGGACACCATGGGTCACGAGGTAGTCGGCGAGGTCAGTGGCAAGGAGGAGGGGGTCGCTGGCGGCGGCGGCGGTTTTTTCGCGGTTGACGTCCATGCCGCTGACCATTTCGGCGAAGACTTCGAGGGCGAGATTGATGGTGTCGAGGGAGTCAAAGAGGGGTTCCTTGTCCTCCTGCATGTCGCGGTTGTAGGTCATGGGGAGACCTTTCAAGAGCGTGAGCAGAGCGGTAAGGTTGCCAATGAGACGGGCGGATTTGCCACGGGTGAGTTCGGCGACATCAGGGTTCTTTTTCTGCGGCATCAGGGAGCTGCCGGTGGTGTGGGCGTCGGCAAGGGCAATAAAGCCGAATTCGGCAGAGGCCCAGAGGATGATGTCTTCGCTGAGGCGGCTGAGGTGGACGCCGAGGAGGGCGATGTCGAAGAGCAGTTCAGCGGCGAAATCGCGGTCGCTGACGGCGTCCATGGAGTTTTGGGTGACGCTGTCGAAGTCGAGCTGTTGGGCGACGAATTCGCGGTCGATGATGATGGTGCTGCCGGCGAGAGCGCCGGAGCCGAGGGGGAGGACGTTGAGGCGTTTGCGGGTGTCGGCGAGGCGGGAGGCGTCGCGATCGAGCATTTCCACATAAGCGAGGAGGTGGTGGGCGAAGTAGACGGGCTGCCCACGCTGGAGGTGGGTGTAGCCGGGCATGATGGCGTCCTGGCCGCGGGTGGCGCATTCGACGAGGGCGCGTTGGAGGTCGCGGGTGAGGTGGGAGATCTGGTCGATGGCGTCGCGGGTGTAGAGCCGGATGTCGGTGGCGACCTGGTCGTTGCGGCTGCGCGCGGTGTGGAGCTTGGCTCCGGCGGGTCCGATGCGTTTGGTGAGCTCGGACTCGATGTTCATGTGGACGTCTTCGAGTTCGATGCTCCATGTGAAGCTGCCGGCGTCGATGTCGGCTTTGATGCCGAGCAGGCCGTCTTCGATGGACTGACGTTCGTCGGTGGTCAGGATGCCGATCTTTTCGAGTCCTTTGGCGTGGGCGATGGAGCCACGGATGTCGTGGGCGTAGAGTCGCCAGTCGAATGATACGGATTCACCATAACGCTGCACGAGCGCGCTGGTCGGTTGTTGAAATCGGCCTTTCCACATGGGGAGGGGACGATTAGCCGGGATTGGCAAATGGGCAACGGGTTCTTGGTTGCGTTGTTGTGATTGGGATTTTAGAGGATGACGGACAGGATGTCCGTCGGACGCACCGACTGGAAGTCCGTGTTACGGCTGGGGATGTTTGACGGACAGGATGGGGGCTGAGCGTGAGGTTGAGCGTCGAGACGCTAGAGACAGGCAAAATGCCTGTCCCACCCACAGGCTGCAAGCCTGTGTCACTACTGGGTTAGTGGGTCACCACGTGTTCGTGGTCGTGACCGTGACCGCAGCCACCGGTGCGGGTGCATTGACCGGTGCGGGCGAGTTCGTCGCAGTTGGCGGTGATGCGGATGCTTTTGCCGGAGGGGGTGAAGCCAAGGCGTTTGGTGATGCAGTCCTCAAGGAGGGTGATGTGGTCGTCTTCGAACTCAACCACACGGTCACAGTCCTGGCAGATGAGGTGATTGTGCTCGGGTTTGTCGAGGAAATTGGGATCGTAGTAGGTCTGGTCGCGGCCGAGGTCGACTTCGTGAAGAAGTTTGCATTCGACGAGCAGACCGAGGGTTCGGTAGACGGTGGCGCGGGAGACACTGCGGTCGATCTTGCGCACCATGTCATGCAGTTCTTCGGCGTTGAAGTGTTCGGTGGTGCCGAAAGCGGCTTCCACGATGACGTCACGCTGCTTGGTGCGGCGAAGCCCCTTGTTGGTCAGAAATTGATCAAGCTGCTTGCGGACGGTCTCGGTCATCATACTTTAGAATCATTCCAAACAAAGGGTCGGTGGTCAACTGACATTCGTGGGAGAATTCTTCACGCTTTGGCTGATCGCGTGGGAGAGCGGGCGATGAGAATCGAACTCACGTATCAAGCTTGGGAAGCTCGTGTTCTACCATTGAACTACGCCCGCGAAAAGGTTGGGGGATTGTGGCGATTTTGTCCTGATTGTCAATGCCGGTCTGGGATCAGAATCAGGAGTCGGTCGGAAGTTCCTCGGGGAGTTTCAGTTCCGGCATTTCGGTGTCGGAAGGTGCGGAGGATTTTTTCTCGGGTGTCGGCGGTTTTTCTTTCGCCTTCTCCTTGGTTTTGTCGGCCGACTTCTCGGCTGTTTTGGCCGGTTTTTCAGGGGTCAGTGGCGGGGCGTTGGGTGGCGGGGATTCGGTGTATTGTTTCCACCAGGACTCGAGGGTGTCGATTTCGAAAAGCTGGGCGCGATAGCCGGTGAGCTGCTCGAAACTGAAGGTGGCCTCCTTGACGACGTCGAGGTTGGGATCGGATTTGATGGCTTTGGTGAGGGCATCGCCAACGGTGGTGGAGCGGCGCAGGCCGAGGAGGTTGGCGGCTTTGAGGCGGACCTGCCAGGGGTGTTCGGGGTTGCCTAAGAGGCGGATGAGCTGTTCGTCGCTAAGCTGGGTGTCGCGAAGGGCGGCGGCGTCAGGGTAGTAGTCGCCGACAGGAATGTCGAATCGGTCGAGGCGTGAACCGCTGAGGTAGTAGTTCTGCACGCGAAGGATTTCGGCGCGTGTGGCGTGGACGAGGGTGGCGAGGCGTGGATCGTCCATGGACTTCCACAGTTGTTCGTAAGGGGCGCGGTTGGCGGTGGCGATGGCTTCGTCGGCGTAGGCGGTGAGGCGGTTGCGTTCCTTGAGCAGGAGGAAGTCGTCGGTGAGCGGGGTGGCGGGAGTGAGCGCCGGGGCGACGGCAACGGCGGGCGGAGGAGGGACCGTGGGGGCCTGCTGAGTTCGGTTGGCGAGGGCTTTGGTGGCTTGTTCGGTTTCGGCGAGGCGTTTTTGGGTGGCCTGCAGCTGGGCCTGCAGGTCGGCGAATTTCTCGGCGAGATTGGAGTCAGTATTGGCAGCGACGCTGGTTGCTGGGGCCGGACTGGTGGATGGCGGATTCGGGTTGTTGGGACGAACGGGGACGGGGTGGCCGGAAAGGCGTTGATCGATTTGATCGTTGATGGTGTTGTAATACCAGGCTCCGAAGGCTCCGATGATGAGGAGGTTGCAGAGCAGAATGAGTCCGAGAAGTTTCAGGATCGAGCCGCCGCGACGCTGATTGGTGGGGCGGTTGGTCTTGACGATGTAGCTGGTCGGGGCCGGTGCAGGAGCTGCGGACGCTGAAGAAGAAGGGGAGAGAACGGGGACATCGTCATCGTCCGCGAGCAGGGGTTTGCGGCGTGGCACAGTCTGTTTTCCAACGGCGACAACAGGGGTGGGTTGGATTTCCCGTGCGAGTGGTTCGGTAGGGGGATTCTGCGAAAAGTTGGGTTCTCTTGTCTCCATGAAGGTGTGGGAAAATATCGTGGCGCTTGCCGGATGGGGTTGGCAAGCGTTATGATTAGGTGAGATTAGGCAATTATTTTGGCTGTGCGAGTTTAAAATGTCCCAAGTGAGCAATGCATCGAAAACAAGTGGGAGCGGCCAGATGGTTGCTGCTGAGGGGGTATCGTCGATTTCACGCGTGTCGGATGGCTTGAAATGGGAACGCTGGCTGGCATTGGGAGCCGGGGTGCTGGCTTTTGTGGTTTGGTTTGTCTGGTGGCCGTATCAGCATTGGACGTTTGAAGAACGGGTGAGTGTGTTGTCGGGGTGGGTGAAGATTTTGATGCTGGGAAGCAATTCGGAATGGCAGTTTTGCCTGGTGGTGCCGTTGATCGCAGGATTTCTGGTTTATCGTCAGAGGGCAACGCTGGGGAGAGTTCCGGTAAATGGTTCGTGGTTGGGGGTGCCGGTGCTTCTGGCTTCAGGGGTGCTATTTTGGCTGGGTTACAAGGTGGACACGGGGTATTTGGGTTACGCGGCGCTGCAGTTGAGTGTGGCGGGGATCATATTGTTGATGGGGGGAAAGGAATGGATGCGCTTGTTGTTCGTTCCTTGGGTGTTTTTGGTTTTTGCATGGCCGCTGTTTCCTTTGGACACACTGCTCGCGGCCAAGTTGAAGATTCCGACTGCTTGGATCGCAGAAAAATTGCTGACCGTGGTAGGGATCGGGGCGGTGCGGGAAGGATCGGCAATCCAGTCGCTGGCGGATTTCGGAGCGGGGATCAAACAAGGGGAGCGGTTCACCCTGGATATTGCGGATTCGTGCAGCGGGATGCGGTCGCTGTATGCGCTGATCATGGTGGCGGTTTTGTATAGTTTCATGGCATTGAACCGCACGGTGCCGAGGATATTGCTGTCGTTGAGTGCGATTCCCCTGGCAGTGGCAGGGAACGTGGTGCGGTTGTTGTTGCTGACGGTGGCGAGCCTGGTGATGGGGCAGGAATGGGCGGTGGGCAAACAGGTGGATGGTCAGCAGGTGGATTCGTTTTTCCATTTGCTGGCGGGATTCATGGTGTTTGGTGTCGCACTGGCGGGGATGTTTGGCCTGGCAACGTGGCTGGAAGGCCGACATTGGAAGCGCGTGAGATTGGTGGAGCCGAAGCTGGAAGTGAAAAGTGGCGGTGTCGGCGATGGGATGACCAAGGTGCTGGTGAATGCAGGATTACTGTTTGCGTCCGTGGGGGCGGCTTTGGGGCTGTGTGCGATGACGCCCGAACAGCCGGTTTTGCGCGAAGCCGGATTTGCTCCGCAGCTGCCGGAATGGGTGGGGGGGTATCACGGTGAGATGAAGGAAATGAGCTACCAGGAGCGGATGAATTTTGATCCGACCGTGACCTTGTTGCGACGGGCTTACACGGCTCCGGGGGCGAGGCCGGTGACAGCGACAATTGTGATCAGCGGGGAGATGAAACGCACGTTGCATTCCCCTGAGGTTTGCATGCCGAACCAGGGTTGGACGGTGAATGCCTTGCAGCCGGTGGAAGTGAAGTTGGACAATGGCATGGTGATCAACGCGAACGTGATGCGCTTGTTCCGGGATGTGGAGGTTGCGGAAGGGAAAAAGGTGCGCATGCGGGTGTTGAATTTGACGTGGTATCAGGGGTCCAACGGCTACTCGACACCGGGATACAACATCAGCCATTTTATGAACTACCGGGATGCGATCCTGTTTGGATACAATCACCGTTGGAGTCAGGCGTCGTTTTTCATGGAGGTGCATGCGACGGAGGTGGGCGTGGACGATCCGCTCGGGGAAATCATTGCGATTGAGGAATTGAAGGATTTTGCGCAGACGGTGGCGTCGCAATTCGTCAAAGTCCCGGCATCGTGAGGTGGCGATGGACAGCGGAACCGCCTGAGGCTTTTTTCGCGAATTGCGTGAATTGCGTGATTTGATGGTGAAGCAGGTTGAACTTTTCGCGTCGCACCGCTAGTAAAGTGGCATGCACGATCCACGCATCGACCTTCTTGCCAAACAGCTCGTCCGCTACTCCACCCAGGTGCAGAAAGGCGAGAAGGTGTTGTTGGATTGTTATGACACACCGCCCGCAGTGGCTTTGGCATTGATTCGTGCGGTGGTGGCCGCGAAGGCGATCCCGGTGGTGAAGCTGCATGATGCGACGGTGACCCGGGAATTGATGAAGCACGCGACGCCCGAGGGGTATGAGATGCTGGCGAAGAACAATCTGGATCTGATGAAGGAGATGGACGCCTACATCGCGGTGCGCGGTAGTCACAACATCACCGAGATGTCGGATGTGCCGGCGGCGAAGATGCAGCTGGTGATGGACAAGCTGCGTCCGGTGATCAATGAGCGGGTCAACCATACCAAGTGGTGTGTGTTGCGCTGGCCGACGGCGGCGATGGCGCAGCAGGCGGGGATGAGCTCCGAGGCGTTTGAAGATTTCTTTTTCCGGGTGTGTTTGCTGGACTACAAAGCGCTTCTGCCAGCGATGAATGCGCTGAAAAAATACATGGACGCGGCGAGCAAGGTTCACATCAAGGGCCCGGGCACCGATTTGACTTTCAGTTTGAAAGGGCTCAAGGCGATCGCTTGCGGTGGCACGCACAACATCCCTGATGGCGAAGTGTTTTCGGCTCCGGTGAAGAACAGCGTTGAAGGCGTCGTGAGCTACAATGCGCCGACGGTGTATCAAGGCATGGCCTTTGACAACGTGCGGCTGGAGTTCAAGGAGGGCAAGATTGTGAATGCAACGAGCAACAACACCAAGGCCTTGAACAAGGTGCTCGACAGCGACGAAGGGGCCCGATACATTGGTGAATTTGCCATTGGATTTAACCGCGAGATTCGCGAGCCGATGCGCGACATTTTGTTTGATGAGAAGATTGCCGGTTCATTCCATTTCACGCCGGGTCAGGCCTATGAAGGTGTGGCGGACAACGGCAACCGCAGTTCGGTGCATTGGGATCTGGTGTGCATTCAGCGTCCGGATTACGGTGGCGGTGAAATCTGGTTTGATGACACCTTGATCCGCAAGAACGGGAAGTTTCTGCCGAAGGATTTGCAGAAGCTCAACTGAGCAGAAAATTTTGATGGGATCGTTTCATGATGCGTATGGAGAAAATTTTGAAACAGGTGGTCCGCGCTGGCGCGGGTTTGGTGATCGTCGTGGCGTTGGCGAGTTGTTCTTCCGGCAACAAGAAGAAGGGGTTGCCGACGAACCTGCCGAACATCTCGCTGAGTTCAACGTCGGCGACACCACCGCATAACATGCCGAGCTATGCCTATCCGTTTGATTCCAGCGGCACCTATGTGTCGGCCTGGGCGGCGGAAGGGGAACGGCGTTCGGGTCGATCAGGAGCCGCCAACAACAGCGATGTGCAGCGCTGGACTGGTTCACATGGTTCATCCAGGACGGCGTCGAGAAGTTCGAGTTCGAGCAAGCCTAGGGTGACGACCACCACCAAACGCAAGACGACTTCTTCAAGTGGCAGTCGTTCGCATGTGGTGAAGAAGGGCGACACCCTGTATGGCCTGGCGCGGCGTTATGGTTCGACGGTGGCGAAGATCAAGTCGGCCAGCGGTTTGCGTTCCGACCTGCTTCGGCCAGGGATGACGCTGAGAATTCCCCGATAGACTCGTCAGTCGTATTGCCGGACGCCATGAACTGCTTTGGAACGGCAATGATCGCGGGGATGGTGAGGCGGAAGGCGGTGCTGTTGGTCGTTGGGCTGGGCCTGGCGATGGTGGCCTCGGCCTCGGCCTTTTCGGTGGTGGTGATCGATCCGGGTCATGGCGGAAGTGATCCGGGGACGCGGTGGCATGGGTTGGTGGAGAAAAATCTTGCTTTGGATGTGGCAAAGCGGGTGGACGAGATTCTGCGCGGAGAAGGCGTGCCGACGGTGATGACGCGGCGCACAGACCGGACGGTTTCGCTGGATGCGCGGGCGGGCATGGCGAACCGGTTTGCCAATTCGCTGCTGGTGAGCATTCACTTCAATGCCAACCGGATTCAGGGCATCAGTGGGTATGAAACCTTTTACCGGAGCGCGAAGGGCAAGACGATCGCGTTGACGCTGCAGAAGGCGATGGGCGAGAAGATCAAGGGACGAAACCGCGGGGTGAAAAATTACGATTTTGCGGTGCTGACGCGGACCAAAGGACCGGCCGTGTTGATCGAATGTGCCTTCATCAGCAACCGGACGGAAGCCAACCGGGTGCAGACGGCGGCTCATCGCCAGGCGCTGGCATTGGGGATTGCGAACGGGATCATCCGTTCGCGCAAGTTGTGGTAGGGGCAGCCGTGGTGGTTGGAGCCCGATCAAAAGTGATGATGTCCAAAGACCAGGGATTTTGCTGGTCGGCAGGATGATGGACGAGGTCGGTTTGATGCCAAATCTCCTGATTCCAAGGCGGGAAATACACGGGATGGCTGGCGGGAGGAAAGCGGTGATGGACTTGCGTGATGATCAGGCGTTGGGCGAAGGGGAGTGCGGCGGCGTAGGTTTTTGCGCCGCCGCAGCAGATAAGTTCGGAGGCGTGGTGATCGCGGGCGAGACGCAGGGCGGCCTCGACGGAGGCGATGGCTTTGCCGTGTTCAGGGTGCCACTCGGTTCGGCTGGTCAAGGTGAGCGGGGTGTGGGCTGGCTTGAACCAGTCGCGCATTTCTTCGTAGGTGCGACGTCCGAGAAGGAGCCATTGATTGCGGGTGACGGATCGAAAGTGTTCGACGTCGAGAGGCAGATGCCAGGGGATGCCGTGTTCGTTGGCGAGGAGTCGGTTCTGATCGACGGCCGCGATTAAGGTGAGTCGCGGGTGCGTTTGCATGCGTCTGTTTCCCGAAGCGATAGTTGCTGTTTTATCGACTGAAGATCGTGGTCTGGCCTTCGGGGAGCAGTTGCACGCGGTTTTCCCAACCAAGTCTGGCGGCGGATTCGACCAGTCGGATGGCGGGTTCCTGGATGGGTTCGCCTCCCAATGGGAAGGTGCCGAAATGCATCGGGATGAGGTGACTGGCTCCCATCATGTCGGCGGCTTCGATGGCTTCCTCAGGATTCATGTGAACGGCTCGTCCGCTGGGGGCGCGGTAGGCTCCGATGGGCATGAGGGCGACGTCGATGCTGGCGTGTTTGCCGATTTCCTCAAACCCGTCAAACATGGAGCTGTCGCCACAATGAAAAATGGTCTGGTCGCCGTGTTGGATGAGATAGGCACCGAACTGCCGGTAGGTGTCGTGGATGAAACGGGCTCCCCAGTGTTTGGTGGGAACGAAGGTGATTTTCAGATCGCCGACTGAGGCAGTTTTCCAGTATTCGAGTTCGATGATTTTGCTGAACGCACAGTTTTTGACGACGTTGCCAACGCCTTTGGGGACGATGATGGGTTGTCCGGCGGCGATGGCGCGGAGGCTGGGAAGATGCAGGTGATCGAAGTGCGCATGGGTGATGAGCACGAGGTCGATGTAGGGCAGCAGACGGCTGGTGAGGCTCGGATGGCTGATGCGTTTGACCGGTCCATGCCACAGCGCCCAGTTGGGATCGACGAGGATGTTTTGACCGCCGATATGGATGAGAAACCCCGCGTGACCGAGCCAGGTGACGCCGGTTTGGTTGAGTTCGAGTCCGGCAAGCAGGGAGGAGGGACTGCTGGGAAGCCGGGTCGCCAGGAAGTGCGGGATGAGGACTTCGTTGATGAACTGAATGTTGCGTTTCTGCCAGCCGCGACTGGGCAAGAGTCCCACATGGTTGCCATTGCCGTTGCCGTTAACCGAGGCTGCGACACTTTCGACGCTGCGCGCCTTTCCGAATCGGAGCTTGAGCGACAGTCGGCCTCTTCGCGGCGGAGGGGTGCTCGAAGAAGGATCGGGCGATGATTTTGACATGATTGGGAGAAGCGGCCTGGGGATGCAGTTGAGGATTTTACGCGCGGGGTGGGGTGGATGACAAGATTGCTTTTTCTTTTCGGACGTTGCGTTTGGCTCGGCCATGGTCACATTCGAGATCGAGACGTGAACCACCCAGTCATCAAGCAATTATCGCGCCGTGAATATGTCATCTCAATCTCAGACCAAAACGGACTTGCGTCGTTGGATCAACGCTCAAATTCGCGAGGTTCCGAAGGAGCAGCGGGCGCTCTGGTCGCATCAGGTGCAGGAGGTTTTGATGGGCAATCCCGCATGGCTCCCCAAGGACGGCGGTGGGGTGGTGGCGATTTTTGGGGGAATGAAGCTGGAGGTGGACGTGATGCCGCTTTTTTCGTGGTTGCAGGAAAAGGGGTGTGAAGTGGCGCTTTTTGCCTTGGATGGCGATCTCATGACGCCGTGGAGGGTGCGTCTACATGGGGATCTCCAATCGGGGGTGATGGGGGTGTTGGAACCGCTGCGCGAGGAGGGCGGGCGACTGGAGATTGCGGACCTTCAGGTGGTGCTGACGCCGGGACTGGCCTTTGATCGCGAATCCGGGATGCGCATGGGCCGTGGCAAGGGGCACTACGACCGGATCTTTGGCGATCCAGGATTTCGCGGGCTCAAGATCGGGGTGGCGTTTGAGCTTCAGTTGATAACCGGGGTGCCAAGCGAGCCCCACGACCGTGCCATGGATCATGTGGTGACGCAAAACGGCTGGCAGTCGTTTAAATGACGGCGACCGGCAGATTCAAGACTCATTCCGGCAGTTCCATCTTGAACTCCGGGATGCGCACGTAGACGGGAGTGCCCTCGTCCGTCTGGCCGAAAAAGGTGCCATGGGCGATGCTGGGCTCGCTGATGACGTGGTAGCTGTTGTAACTGAACGTTTGTCCAGGTTGAAGCACGGGAGTGTGGCCGACCACGCCATCGCCTTCCACCACGAGGGTGCCGCCGCTGTCGTCTTTGACGATCCATTTGCGACCGACGATGGTGACTGTTTCTTCCGAGGCGTTGTGGATGGAGAGGTAGTAGGCGAAAGGATGGGGTTTGTCCGGTGGAGCCATCATGTGGGGCAGGTAGACGACCTGATCCACACTGACACTGAGTCCGGGGAGTTCTTCAAAGCGCAAAGACATGGGGCGAGTCTGACACAATCGCGGAAAAAATCCACCGTCGTGTGGGGTCATGGGCAGAAGATCGACGAAAATCTCCTTTTGCCATTTCCACAATTTCGCGCATGTTCGTGGTTCGCCATGCCAAGCGGATTCTAAAGCGAGCATGGATGCAATGCGCTAGTAGCTCAGTGGATAGAGCAGCGGATTTCTAATTGAGAAATGGCGTTTTGCGCAGCTTTGCATGGTTTTGCAATTGTTGCCTAAGATACTCGTAATGAGTGGTTTGCAATGAAAAGCTCTTTGCATGGCTTTGCACTGATTTACGGAGATTTTCACGCCGACCGTAGAAAATGACCGTGAAATTTTCGGTGAAGAGCGAAGACGTTTTTATGCATCAGAAATTTGCTTTATAATAGTGCGGCCTCAATTTCGCTTCTTTGCATCCAAAGACAAACTTTGAACGTTTGATTATTTGCATCCCGGACAAAATTCCTTTTGCCAACTTCCACACATCCTTCAGCGATCAAAGAACATCATATGAAACCATCAGCTGCCATAACAGTCCCTAAAGGGGCAAACTTGGCCGTCCGCTGCCACGATGTTGTCAGCACCTTAGGCACTAAGCAAGTAGCCGATTTTGACCAACTTGTTATAATTGGACTTGCTGTCAGACTCGCATTGCATCTCCAAAGCGCATCATCAGTGCCCTATGACTTGTTGAAGCAAATTGCTCTGCATCTACTGCATATCCCGCCAACTGTGCTACCCGCAGTCGTGAATTGCTTAGCGGATGCAGAATATTTGAGGGTTGATAAACAGGGCCAAACAATCCGCGCCGTGGTTCCTACAGTGCCATTTTTCGAAGATCTCTTCGGTGATATGGGAGCTTATGCTGGCAACCTACAGATGTCTGAACCAGAGCAAATCACACTTGCGATGATCGACCGTCTTGCTAAGAGCCCTACTGATCGTTCCGTATATTTTGATATGGGCGCTGAAAAAAAACTAGTGCAACGTATGCTTGATGTGGGTAGTCAAGGGGGGTATGTCATTGAAAAGCGTTCGCGAGGAAAAGACATCCTTTTGTCTCCTGTTTATTTTCCAGAGAATTATGAGGCATTTGCAGATCTCACTGCTGCCAAAGGCGGAGGAGTCGTGTCGGGCGCTATCGAAAAGCTTTCTAGAAACCAGGGTTGGCCGTTGAATTTAATTAGCAAAAATTCTGCCGTTGGCGATGAACACCTTAGCCAGGACGAGCTTACTGTTATAAAGGCTATTGCAACTGAAGGCTTTACCTCTCCGCCGTCTATTAAAACAACACATTCTGGTCAAAATTTCTTTCTCTTTACACCAAAGCCGGGGCTAACCACCATAACACCTTCGAAAAGGCATGTTTTTGAGGCCGCTATGGCGCTCGTATCGGCGGTTCGACAAGGCCAATTGCTTCCTGAGGAATATGCAATAAGAAATCCCGTCGCATTGCTTAGTGCATTGCTTGATCGGAAACGTCTGCGTGCAAATACAGAAGCGTTTGAGCAATACAAATGCCTTGCCACGCTCCGTGTGGGGCGCCTCAAGCCAGCAGGTGGTAGTTGGTTTAATTTTGAGCTTATTGAAAATCCAGATAACCTCGAGGCAGTAAAGATGGCGATACAACTGGTTCGCGGCGAGCAAGTATCGCACGCACCTGATCCCGAGATCCTAATGGCCTTTCACAAAGGGCAGGAGTTTACAGATTCGTTGCTTGGACGCAGGTTATTGGCGGAACAGGAAATATTGAATATTGATCCTGGGATGCAAGATGAGATTGATAATTATCTTCTTCAAATATGATGCGAGACTCTTCATTAAAAGAAATGTTGTTTAAGCATTACTGGAAACAGCGGTGCTTTGTGCAACCCGAGGTTGAAATATACAACATCAATGGTTCCCTGGGTGCAAAAAAGCTCATAACAGATGTTGATGTTTTTGTATTGCAACCATCTGCCACAACGTTGTCGTTCGAACGCCTTCTGGGCGATTGCAAGACATTAAAAGGTCAGTCCGCAATCAATCGAGCATTTTGGCTGTCTGGATTAAGAGGTTACCTGAAAGGTAAAGGCGGAGTGGTGTTATTAGACATCCCCAACATTGAATCAGACCACAAATTGGCGGCTAATGCTATCGACGTTAGAGTAATGAATGCAAAGGACTTTGCCGTTTATGATAAATCAATAAATTATCCTGAGGGTTCTGAAGGCGTTAACGCAAGTATTCAAGACGTCTTCGAATTGAGAAATTACTCGAAAAAACATCCTAAACTAACTCCTCTGACCAATCATCTTTATCGTGACGTATGGAAAGAGACGAGTTTCGGAGAGATAATGAGGCATTCGCTGGCGCAAACCCGCAAAGTATCAAGTGAGTTTGACCCAAACAAGAGAGAACACAGCGCGTTGATTTGTGATGCTGCCGCAATTTTCTCAGTCGGGTTGGCTGAATGCTGTGGAACGATTTTCCATCAATATTTACATCCTACCGAAAAAGCATTATTATCCGACTCACTCAAGGTTCTTATTTGGGGCGGCAGGGAACAATATGACTTAGCGAGTCAGCTGCGCGCGAAATTGCTTGCAGTGAGTGGCAAAGCTCAGCCGGAAAGTGAAGACTCTTTAGAATTGCCTCAGTGGAATCTTTTGGTTCAGCTCGTGCGGCACATTCTAGATAATCCGAAAGCAGCATTTTATATTCCTTGGTTTTTACGGCAGTTGTCTTTCGACTTGATGAAAGGTCGAGAGTTTTCAGTGTCTCTACCTACAGAAGATATAGTTACCGCCAAGTATGCTATGTTAACATTTGAATACTTTTGCAAAGCCTGCAAGCTGCCGAGTGAATTTAAGGAAAATGTGGGGGGCATCTTATTACGTCTTCAAACAGATTTAGCACTTACAAGAGATGGAAAAGTGTCTAAGCCCATAGCCCCTACCAGAGTTCTGCGATCTGAAGATGTGGTCTCTAATCCTGTTGGTGGTGAAGTGCGATCACAACCAGAGCTAGGTGTTTGAAATTAGTTGAACATATTCCAGGTTATCGCCATCATTTTATGGTTGATTGTTTGCGGATGAATGAATACTTATTTATATCTGATTTATACTAAGTATCCCTCTTTATGCAGCCAAACAGTCAGCGCTTCGGCCACAATATCCTGCTGTGTGAAAGGGTGCAGCCTTTGAATCTTGCGTTGCATAGATGCGGTCAGTAATGCCGTGCTTATCTCTGCGGAAATACGTGTATTCAGGGACATCACTCCCGGCATTGCGAATTGTGGATTCAAAGCGGCTGGTGCAGCTTGGACGGGTGGCGGGGAAACGGGTTGCTGTTGGATTGCAGTTTGAGCCATGGGGGATTCCTCCTTCCTTTTGGTTGCTTTAGGTGTCGGTTTATCTTTCTTTTTCGGTGCGGATTTCCCTGGATTCAGGAATGCTTCCTCTTCCGGTGTCAGGCCATCGCCAAGTGTCCTGCGCTTAACCACGGGTCATCTCCTTCATGAGCTGCTGCATTTCATGGGATGCGAGCAATGCCCCTGCCCCCATCTGCCAGACAACTTTTGCCTGGCCTGCGGCATCTGCAAATGCCTGACGCTGGGAAAGGCCTGCTTTGACATTGATCCCAAGCTGTTTGGCTGCGCCCATCATTTCACGGCTTAAACGTCCGCGTTTTTGAAGTTTGTTAGGTATCAACACGCCAGTTGGTTTTCCTTTCCTGGCCTTTTGGGCTTCGCGAAGAAGCTGAACAGCTTTTGAAGCTGCACGGAGGTCGAGAATTGACGGTCCGCATGGAAGAAAAACGCGGTCTGCCCTGAGCATGATGGCACGCGTAGTTGCTGAAAGCCCTGCGGGTCCGTCTATGACTACGTCATTCGCATCAGCGGCGAGTTTGGCGACTCGAAGAATTAACTCCTCCGGTTCGGAAATTTGTTCAAGTTTGATGGGAAGGCCAAGCTCGCGAATCCATTGTGAAGCAGAGCTTTGTGGATCGGCGTCGATGAAGATGACAGTGCGCTTTTTTTTCACCAGCCATGCGGCGAGGTGAACCGAAATGGTGGTTTTGCCAACGCCGCCTTTTGAGTTTGTGAGTCCGTAGATCATGCTCAGAGCATAATGAACGGAAGATTCCACCGGAAGCGACGGCAGCCGATTAGCGTCTCAAACCCCTCCTTTTCGGTTTGGTGGTGGCAAACTTGCAACACAGACAGCTTGCAAGGTTGCTAGCAAGCTAGCAGCAAGATCGCTTTAAAGATTCTTATACTGTTCTTCTTTACTTCACCGTCGGCAGGCGAGCCAAATGCAAATGGCTCGTCGGCCTGCCGACGGGTTTAAGTGTTTATTCTTTAGTTTAAGTAAGTTTAGGAATTGGCAAAGTCTTGCCCTGTCTGGCTTTGAAGGCTATTCCAGTCGCTACTCCCCCGTGCCTAGGTCGGTGCTACCCCGATAGCAAAGTCGTTACCACCACTATAGTTGGTCGCTACTCCCCCGATAGGGTCGTTAGCCCCCCGATAAAAGGTCGCTGCCCCCACGATACCACGTTAATTCAATAGCCTTTCATGTCCCTTAATGCTGAAAAGGTCGCTACTCCCCCGATATTGTTTATTCGATTGGGTTGTGGTATGAAGGTTTATGGGCAGGAAGATCGAGGGCGGAATCAAAGAATATCAAGACCTTGTGCGGTTTACGGCTTCCTCTGCTGATGTTTCTGCGAAAGACCAGATCGACCTCATGTCCCGTAATTGGTTTAGTTTAACCGCTGGCAGAACTGAAGCCATCCAACATGAATACGTGGATTCCCGCACTGGATTGACTGAAACGGTGCGCATTACTGGTGGTGCTGAACATGGCGGGATTGCCACTATCTATGATCAAGATCTCCTGATTTTTGCTATCTCACAATGGATTGATGCCAAGCGCATGGGGGTTCCGGTTTCCAGACGCATCCATTTCAAACCATATCAGTTTTTCGCATGGTTGAACATTTCGCCTCAGGGCACTGCTTACACACGGCTCAAGGATGCGCTGAACCGTCTAAAGATGACGAGTATCCAGACGACTGTTCGCTCACAGGTTGGCAAACGGACGCGAAACCGTATCAAGCAATTTTCGTGGATCTCCGAATGGGAAATCACTGAAGAGGAAGGCGAAGTTCGCGGCGTCGAAGTGGTTCTGGCCGAATGGCTGTTTGAAAGCATTCAGGATTTCCATGTGCTGACGCTCGATAAACGATATTTTGAGATTCCGGGTGGAGTCGAACGCTGGCTATACCTCTATGCGAGGAAGGCAACCGGTGGGCCGAATGGCATGTGGAAAGAGACCTTCAAGAGCCTTTACCAGAAATCCGCATCACAGCAGGCATACAAGCACTATGCAAGTGCCCTCAGAAAGCTGGTTGAAAAGAATGACCTTCCGGGCATTCGCCTTGAAAAGGTCCGTTCCAGTCAGGGGAAAGACATGCTGTTAATGGAGCGCACTGAAAAGCGCGTTGCGCCAGAAAACAAAAGCGTTCCTCAGATTGAAAGCCAGTTGTCACTCATCGAGCGCACTCCTCTTGAAGAGGCGTGGGAGAATGTATTGGAAATCATGCGTAAGCATATCGGAGCCGACCAGACCAAAGCATGGCTTGAAAAACTTCAATTGGTGAGCCTGGAGGGCGATATTGTTACCTACAAAGCCCCTTCAAAGTTCATAGCTGAATGGGTGGAAAACAATTTCAAACACAAGCTTGAAGCGGCCTGGGAGTCCATTGGACAGACCGTGAGTGCAATTCGGATTGAGGCCAAAGGAAAGGCTGCTGCTTAAAGCGCGTATCGATGCTCGTTGACTTTAGCCTCGCCATTTGTTATCATGAAAAAAACAGCGATTTAACTGTTTCGAGGAGCGACCATGATTCAAACGCAAAACATTCATTCACTGACTGATTTCCAGAGAAATACAGCCAGTCATCTCCGTGCGCTCCGCAAGTCGGGCTTGCCGGAAGTATTGACCGTGAAAGGCAAGGCTGAACTGGTGGTGCAGACTGCGGAAGCATATCAGGCGTTACTGTCCAGACTGGAGCTTTACGAGTCCGCGATTGCCATCAACCGGGGCTTGCAGGACATCGAAGAAGGCCGTTCCAGCACTCTGGACGATTTTGATCGCCGGATGCGCTCCAAGGCGGGTTTTTCACCAAGGAAGGACTGATGTCCAAGACCTATGAAGTCATTCTCTCAGCTGAGGCCGAGAGGAATATTGAGGAAGCCGTGGCTTGGATTGCGGAAGCCAATCCGACGGCGGGGGAGGAATGGTATGTGGGTTTGATTGCAAAGCTTGGCAGCCTGTCGCAAATGCCTTTGCGCTGTCCTGTGGCTCCAGAATCCAAGCTCGGTCTGGTTGAACGTGAAATTCGCCAGCTTCTTTATGGCCGTCATTTCTGGAAATACCGTGTTCTCTTTTCAGTGGATAAACAACGTGTTCTTATCGCGCATGTCAGGCATGGCGCGAGGCTCTACTTGGGGCAACGAGAGGAAGATATTGATGACGGGGAATCCAGTTAGCTGTCATTCGTGCGGCGGAAATGTGCAATAGCCTCATTTAACTCTGCCGATTTTTCGTGGTTCTCAGGCGTCGGTCTGTTCGGATCAGGATGGAATGCCTTCATCAGCTCGCGGTAGTTCTGTTCCGCCTGCTGCAAGTCGTAAGGCGGTCGCGGGGGCATCAATCTCAGCAATTCTGCATAGCGTTGCTCTATGGCCTGATCAGCAGTTTCGACGGCTGATTGAGGTGGGCGCGTGCGTTTGGGTTTCCTGCCGCTAGCATTTGGAAGTGGCACTTCAGCAAATGCCCCTCCTCCCGGCATTTTCTCCTCTGCATCTTCGATGATGTCCGTGTGCTTTTTTTCAGAGCGGATGCCATACCAGTAATTGATGAAGGCTTTCAGCCACATCCCGGCAACTACAACCAGCAGCCAAAGCGACAGCCATTGTTCAGACAGGAATCCGCGAAAAAAGACGGCGGCGACAAAGACAACAGCAGGTTCAATCCAAAGATGCAGCACAGTTTCAAAGTCCTGATTACCGCGATTCTGGCTGAATCCGGGGATTCTCAAAAGATGGGAGGTGCCAGCATAGAAGTCATGCTTGCCCTTTCGCTCCTTTTCCCGCCAGAAGGCGGCGAGAAGATGAGCGACATAGAGGAAGGATGCACTTGCCGCGAAGAGCGCGACTGCCCATAGCGGCTTTCGTAACCAAGGTTCAACCCATGTGACGATCAGGAACAGGAAGCTGACCTGTGCGCATGGGAGAAACACAGTTTTAGGGCTTAGGAACGAGTAGCCAAAACTTGAGCGCAGGAAAAGGATGGCAGGCATTGCGATCCAGTGCAAAACAGGGCTAAGAACGGGAACGCTTGGTTGCGATCCTGTGGATTGAATCTGCCGGTCTTTCATACGCTAGTCAGTATTTTTGGGGGAACTGGGGCCTGATGTAGTTCTGGGCGACTGGTTCGCCTTTGCGGGTTCCTACCCATCGCCTGCCCCCCTGAAAGATGATGGAATCCACTTTAAACTCGGATTCCTGGCCGCCAGTCCTCAGCATGGTGAACTCCTGAGGCTGCACCACATATTCAACCACCATGCTGCCCCCTGCACTCTGGTTCATGGCTCCGCCTTTTGCCAATGCCTCGGACATGCCGCCATAGAATTGGGCCTGCCGGGTTTTGCCGATGGAGTCTGCTGCCCAATTGTTGGTCGTCGGGTCGCCGTTGGCGTGGAAAATCTTGGTTTGCAGGTTGCCAAGGAAGCTCTCTGCGTCGGAACGGGCGTTGCTGCCTCCGAAAGCTGAGAAGTAGCTGGGGAGATTTTGGGTAAGGTAGACGGTGCAGGCGCGGGAGCTTCTGGCCGTGCTTTGGAAAAGCGCGTCGTAGGAATTGACGAAAAACTGTGATTCGTCCGCCCACAGGAAAACCGGGCGAGCCGCAGCCTGAGCCGCTTCGCGGGAGGTGCCTGCGGAAATCCTTCTCTCAACTGCCCTTTGCCAGATGAACTTGAAAAGAACTTGTGCGAACTGCCCCAGCTCGTTGAACTCCTTAACCGGCAGATTCAGAATGATAATCTTGCCATTGAAGGTGTCCTCTGGGGAAAAGTTGAGGTCTGTGCAAAACAGCTCCCGCAGCATACCGCGCAGAAAACAGTCGGCCATGCTGGTGAAAGTCGAGACGATAACGGAACGCGTCTCAGGAGCAAGGTTCGGAAATTCCCGCAGCCAGAAGTCGCGTGTCAGCTCGAGGTCACTCGCCCTGCCCTCACTTTTGACTTTGCCTGCTGCCACTTCCAAAAGGGCAAAGCAGGCAGACTTCTGCTGCCATTCAGGGTCATCCGCTTCTTCTGTGGAACGGGGGGCAGATGTGATGATGCGGTAGAGCGACGGAAGGTCAATGTCATCCATGGCAATCACTGCGAGGTCTATCGCATTGCGGAGGAGTTGCTTGAGTGTGCGCTGCCAGTAAGCGTCCTGTCCACCACCCTGCCCCTGCTTCCGTTCCGCAGCTTCCAGCACGCTGCAAAACAGGTTTACAAGGTTTTCGGTGTGCCCTGCCCCGGTGCCGGGACGGTTGAATTCATAGCGGAGGAAGTTGAACCGGTGGGGTGATCCCGGCTCCACAATGAGCAATTCTGTCTCACGTCCTGCTGCCTTTGCATACTGCTTCCAGGCGAGCACCTCGTCGGCCTTGGCGGTCAAAACAACACCCCCCATGTTGGCCTCAACAAAAGCTCTGGCGATGCCCTGCCCGCTTCCCGAAGATTTTCCTGAACCTGTGCCTCCAAAAATCTGCACCCCTTCAAAAGCATCCTTAAGACACCAGTAGTTTTCAGGGCGGCAAGTTTTGCCGTCCGCACTCAGCTCAAGAAGTGCCTCTTCATCGTCCGGCCAGTTCCGGTGAACCGCTGGAGGGATTGTCTGTTTGGAATTGGTGAGGGCGAGTTCATCCATGCAGTCGGTGGTTTGAGTGGCTGGAATCCTAGCCGGGAAGCAGGCTTGCTGCGAGCGGAAAAGACAGCCTAAGCTCTGCTTAGGAGAGATGTCTGAAGATCATGTTGCAACATTGCTAGCTTGCTAGCTCCCTAGCTTGTTAGACTGCTTTCATGGCTGCAAACTCGCTTGCAACCAGCCTTGCCAGCTCGCAACCAGACTTGCAGGCTTGCGGTCTCGCTGGGTGGCTAGGCTGCAACTTTGCCAGTCTGCGTGCGTGCTGGGTAGCTCGCTTGATTGCTGGCAAGCAGGCAATATTTGCCGGTATTCCGGTAAAATGGATTTCGTGGATGCGTTGTGGTAAACTGAAACGATGCTCAGGGTAGTAGCTCACACGAGCGCGGCAGCGGCTCGAAAATATTACGCGGAAGGTTTGAAGCGTGAGGACTACTATTCCGAAAAACAGGAAATAGTAGGCAAGTGGCATGGGAAGGCGGCGACCCTGCTGGGCATTTCCGGGGATGTCGATAAAGAGCATTTTGCTGCCCTCGTGGAGAACCGGCATCCGCTCACCGGGGAGAAGCTGACACCCCGCACCAAGGACGGTCGCCGGGTTGGCTACGACCTCAACTTTCATGCGCCAAAAAGTCTCTCGGTGCTTTATGCCCTGACTCAGGACAAGGAGGTGCTAAAGGCGTTTCGGCAGGCGGTTGCAGACACGATGACGGAACTTGAGGAGAGGGCGGAAACGCGGGTTCGGAAAAAAGGGGCGCAGGCGAGCCGCCTCACCGGGAACCTCGCCTGGGCGGAATTTATCCACTTCACTTCGCGTCCGGTAGGCGGTATTCCAGACCCTCACCTGCACGCCCACTGCTTCACCTTCAACGCAACTTTTGACCAAAATGAAGACCGCTGGAAAGCGGCGGAATTTGGAGCCATCAAACGCGAAGCCCATTATGCAGAAGCAGCCTTTCATTCCCGGCTGGCCGGTGCGCTTGCTGCGCAAGGTTATGAAATTTCGCGCCGAAAAGCTGGCTGGGAAATCAAGGGGATGCCCGCCAGCGTCATAGCCAAGTTCTCGCGGCGAACCGCGCAGATTGAGCGGATGGCCGATGAAATGGGTATCAAGGATGCCAAGGCAAAGGATGCGCTCGGAGCTGCAACCCGCGAGGGAAAACGGCACGGCCTGACTTTTTCAGACCTGCTGGCGGCGTGGAGTGTCCGCCTCACCGATGACGAAAAAGCGCAAATCTCAAAGGTTTGTTATGACAAGGGACATGCAACGGTAGCCAAAATCTCTGCCGTTGAAGCCGTGGATTATGCCATGGCGAAGCTGTTTGAACGCCAGTCCGTGGTCGAGCGCGGCCATATTCTGGCGGCTGCACTCCGTTTCGGGGCAGGGGACACCAGTCCCCAAGCCATCAAAGCGGAGTTCGAAAGGCGCGGCCTGATTGGCCGGAAAGTCGGGGAGGAGCATCTTTGCACATCGGTTGCCGTGCTGGCCGAAGAGGTCGCCCTGATCGGATTCGTCAGAACAGGCCGGAATTCTGCCATGCCGCTTGGCGGCAAAGGCAGGTTGGCCATTTCAGAAAAGCTCTCTGACGAACAGAGGGCGGCGGTCAAGCATCTGCTAACCAGCCGGGATCAGGTGATGGCAATACGCGGCGGGGCTGGGGTTGGCAAAACCACACTTATGAAGGATGCGGTCGCTGCCATTGAGGCGCGTGGCCTGAAAGTGTTCGCCTTTGCTCCTTCTGCCGTCGCTTCCCGCGAGACCTTACGCGAAGCGGGGTTCGCTGGTGCTGACACGGTCGCGCATCTGATGCTGAATGAGAAGATGCAAAAGCAGGTTCAGGGGCAGGTGATATGGGTCGATGAAGCGGGGTTGCTTGGGGTTCGTGACCTGTGGCGTATTATGGAGATCGCCGGGCCAAATACCCGCGTCATCCTGACGGGTGACACAGCGCAGCATTCGCCTGTCGCAAGGGGGGATGCGTTCAGGCTCCTGCAAAAACATGCTGGCCTTAGGGTGGCAGAAGTGACGGAGATCCGCAGGCAGGAGATCGAGGACTACAAAAAGGCCATTGAAGCCATCAGCAAAGGAGACCTCCGAACTGGATTCAGGCGCCTCGAAGCTCTTGGGGCTTTCGTCGAGATCGAAGATGAGGCAACCCGGCACAAGGAGCTTGCTGCTGATTACCTTGCTCTCAGCAAACGGGGAGAACCGCCGTTGGTGGTTTCGCCGACTCATCTTGAGAGTGCTAAGGTGACGAACGCCATTCGTGAGGCGCGGCGGGACGCTGGTCAGCTCGGACCAGAAAGGCATGTTCTTCAATACCAAAATCTACAGTGGGAAGAGGCTGAACGGCAGCTTCCTGAGAATTACCGTGCCGGTCTGGTGGTGCAGTTCCACCAAAATGCCAAGGGCATCATGCGAGGAGCGATATTCCGTGTTGTGGGGCAGGGCGAAGATGGCTCTATCCAGATGCAGAACCGCTCCGGGGACGTGATGACGCTGCCCATCAAAGACGCTGCCAAATACCTTGTTTATGAGGAGCGCGAGCTTGCCCTTGCAAAGGGAGACCGCATCCGAATCACGAGGAACGGGGAAAGCGAGAATGGCAAGCGCCTGAATAATGGCAATGTGCTGACTGTCGAAAAGTTTGGCAAACAAGGGCAAATTATCCTCAGTAACGGGGCAGTCCTTGATGCCAATCACGGTCATATTGCGCATGGATATTGCCAGACATCGCATTCAAGCCAGAGCAAAAGTGTTCAGGATGTGCTGATTGCGCAGAGTGCGGATTCGTTCAAAGCGGCATCGCGTGAACAGTTTTATGTTTCGTGCAGCCGGGGCAAACAAACGGTCAGGATTTATACTGACAACCGCAGTGACTTGCAGCAAGCTGTCGGCAATTCCTCTACCCGCATGTCTGGCGTGGAACTGGCGGAACTGACTTCAAAAGACCTTTCCGGATTCATGAGCAGCGAAATGGGAGCCAAACAATGGAGGGACGCCATCAAGAGCCGCAGGGGGCTGGATGGCTCGAAAACCTTCGTTGAGCAGCTTGTCGAGCAGCGGAAGACCGATCCTACGCTCAAGAAAGAGGAAGGCATCTCGTGGAAGGGATATATTGAGATGCGCCGGAACCTGGTCGGGGCGGATGGAAAGAACCGATCCAAGGGGCATCCAGCCGGTCAGCAGAAAGCTGGTGCGGCCAAGGGTAAAACCACACCAAAGCGCAGCGAGCATTCAGAGGCTCGGGTTGCAGAATTGAAAGCAGCCCAGGAAGCTAAAAAATCACAAACTCCGCCAAAGAAAGAGACTCCTAAGGGGCGTCTGGTGAAGGCATATGAATCAGCCGCCAGCCATTTCAAGAAAGTGGCTGACAAGGTGCGCGGGAGCGCGAAGCAGAAGGCAGAGAAGAAAGAAGTCAGGATGGGCAAAACGACTGCGAAGCCGTTGCAGGAAAACAACGCGGGCAGGGCAGCGGATCATACTGCACGCGCAAAGACTGCCAAAGCTGGCAAAGAGAAGGCAAAGGCTGCACAACAACAAAAGGCTCAGTCGCGGAAGGCACCGGTGCAAACCCCTAAAAAGTGAGGAATCATGGCAGACAAGATCGACGATATTCTAAAGCAACGGCAAGCGGCACCGGTTCCCGCAGAATCAGAAGACGATAAATTTTTCTCAATACTGGTTGGGGAAGGTAATCAGGAGCATTTTCTGGAGCTGCGTTTTCAGAATGGCCTGCAAACCTGCTTTTCATATGACGGGTTAATCTGGTTCAACCACGACCCAGAAACGGGGTGCATCGACCTTGAATTCGGCGGGTTTCTGGTGACGATTAAAGGACGGGGTTTGCGCCCGATATTCAATGGCGTAAAGGGCAAGCGTGTTGCCTGGGTCAAAGAAGCTGACAGTGAGATGCAAGACCATAAGGGCAACGATTGTTATGTTGAAGCCATAACCATCACTCCACCAAACGACTTTTCAGAGGAAGAACCTGCCGCCCAAAAATGAACTGGCTATTGATCAAAAAATTCCCGAAGTTCGCTATCGCGGCAGCAGTCCTCATCGTCGGCAATGGTCTATTTTTCCTGTGGTTACTGAGCCGCAGCCCTGAAACCCCTCCGGCAAGCGTCCAGCCGGTTGCGGCAGTTGAACCACAGAAGCAGATCATAGAGGAAAAGGTGGCATCGCTGCCTGCCAAAATGGGCTGGCTGGCGATGGTTGGCAGTGACCTGTATGATGTAAGCACGGGAGAACGCATCTTCCAGAACTGGATTGGCGGAATACCGCAGAAGCTTTTTTACCAGCAGGAGACAAACAAGCTGATGGTGCAGGTTGAGCGCGGCGTCATCCGCTATGGCATAGACGGCAAAAAGGATGCAGCGATGGGCGAGACATCGCCTCCGGCATTCTCACAGGACGGCAAGAAAGCAATGTTCATCCGTGACGGTGACATCTGGCTTGCCGATGTGGACTGGAAGGCGTTCGCTTTCATCAACGAGCGGCAGGCAACCAAGTTTGGGGAATTCCATGCAGGCTTCTTCGCAGCAAACCTCCAGCTTCACTCAGAAAATGCCTTGGCCGTGCGCCACAACAATGATTTCCTGCATGTCGATCTGAGGACAGGTGAAATCAAAAAGGTCAAGATCCCGCAAATGCATTTGATGAAGCGGCGGTCTCCAGATGGCCGCTTGGTCTTTGGTGAAGATCGCGGCAAACTCATTCTCTTCGATGTTGAAGGGGCGAGTGCGAGCGCGATTTCAGGGGTGCAGCAACGTGCAGTCGATTTCCAGTGGATAGACAATGACACCTGCGCCTTCATTCATGGGGGCGGGTCAATCGTTTCCGTTTATGACAGACAATCCGGCTCAGTGAAACAGGCTGCAACATTGCCTTTTAACTGTAACAAGATGGCGGGACCGTCGCCGGATGGCCGCTATGTGCTTTGTGCAGGGAATAGAGGCATTGCGGTCGTAGACCTCGAAGGGAAAAAAGCATCCGACTTTGGGATGCCTGCACAGCATTTTGGCTGGGTTAGTAATAACACCCTGATCTATTCGCGAGACATGCCGGACACGGCTACGCGAGGAACATGGCTACAAACCATTGGGGAGCCTGAGCGTCAAGTGATGGGTGATCCTTATATGGTGGGGAGTGACGGCGGTGCTGCGGTTGCCCCAATGCCGGAAGTTGGCCTTGTGGTCTTTGGCACAAGGGAAGCGCTTTTCCGAATGAAGCCGGATGGTTCAGCGCTTCAGGAACTTGCAAAACTCAGGCGTCCTGTGGGCAGGATTCAGCCCGTGGAGATCTGGGGCGAGTAGTTGAATGAATTGCAAATATCGGTCAAATTGGATTTATGATTACTTGACGCAAGAGCCTTCAGTAGGTTATGCCAAATCCCAAAAGAAGCGTTTCTGTGTCCTGCTGCGTAAGGTCGATGCCGCCCTGAATGTAGCTTGCCTTTAGTGATACGGATTTACCTTCTTCCTTACTTCCGAAGAGCATCCATTCCACGCCGGTTTCCAAGAGTGAATTATTCTGATCAGAACCTTCTATCGTAAAGAAGTATCTGTAAGAAAAATTGATCGAAAGTTTTTCATGAAAAAAAGGATCCAACTTCAATTCTAACACCGGGCCGAGCCGAAAAAAACTTCCTTCATTTACCTCAGGTAAAGAAGCGCTATCAGTAACACTTCCGACAGAACCTTTCAGATACAATCGTGATTGATATGCAAGCCAACTGTTTTTAGAGTAGTCAGGAGCCTCACCGGCAGTATTTGTGTCACGGTCAATAAGGCTGGTGCGATAGCCAATTGCGAATCTTTGACCGAGGTGCCAACGGGGTTCAACTTCAAACTCAAATGCATGAATAGAAAGGTCATGAGCAAAATTAGTTCCGTAAGTCCCAAATCCTCTTACGTTCAGCTCCGTCAAATAGGGACGAGGTCCGTATAAGGTCGCAAATCCTCCAACTCTATAAATGAGTTGATCAATCTCAGAATGTTTAGGATCTGTCGACTCAAGTTGGTTCAGCGTGAGGCTAGGCACCAGACCGTAGCTCATCAGCGTCATTGGACTGCCATTTTCGTATTCAGTATTACGATCCCATTTGAACGGCGCAATAATTGCAGCTTTGCCAATCCAAGTATCAGAGTCATTCTTAAAGTTATAACTGAAGCTGACGGAGGCACCTTTCAAATCGTCCTTCTTTTTTCGAGCGACTGCTTCGAGAGTAGGGTCTTCGGTTGCCATTATATCAGATGATGATTCTCGGATTTTGAAGCCTTGAAACCCCTGCTTGGGTTTAGCAGGCATAACCAACTTTGTCGCTTCTTTCTCAAACTCGTTGATGAGAGACGCGTCGTATATTTCGCTGTCGCCGTAGAAGTCAATCCATTTAGATATTGTGAATACCCCTTTGTTTCCAGTGGCGGCATCCTTCACTTTCAGATAGCTTTCGATGTCGCTTTTCGAGACATATCCGGCAGGCGCAACTTTTCCAAATGCCAGCGTTGCAAAGCAAACTACGAAGATGGTCAAAACGTAAAATCTCATATTTTAATCGAGGGGAATCTGAAATCCATTTTCGGCAAGTGCGATTTGAATTACGCGCCCCGTCAACCTTACACTCCGTGTCATCACCAATTCCCATGCCTGAAGCTTACGGGGGAGACCGGTGAAAAATGTTGTATTTAGATCGGGCAAAAGAACGGCGTGAGGCACGTTGAGTGAATTGAGCGGCCTTGAGTCAGAAATGGGTGAAACTCCACCCAAGACGGTTAGTCGCCCTTTGAGAATTGGAATTATAGGGGATGGTGGTGATACAGGGGCAGGTGTATCGGCTCCGCCTTGTGGTGCTGCAAGGATCTGCATGTCTCCCGGCAAGGCATTAGCGAAGAGGGTAGTTTTTTTAGTTCTGAGTAGATGTGGCAGGTAGTCTAGAAGAACTTCCAGGTGATCAAGCAATGCTTCGTTTTCAGAACGGCTCTTTGGAGTGGCCTTTTTCACCGGAGCGACTTTCTTCACCGGAGCGGCTTTCTTCACCGGAGCGGCTTTCTTCACCGGAGCGGCTTTCTTCACCGGAGCAGCTTTCTTCACCGGAGCAGCCTTTTTGGGAACTATAGGTTTGGCCATATGTCATTGGTATTCCCTCGCGGATTGATTCATGTCAAGTGTTGAATGTCTTTTTTTAGCCGACGTAATTTTATTCACAATACTGAGTTATTTACTCTATTCGATAATAGAAATAAAATAGTTGTTAACATGTTAATACGAAATTGAGGTTTGTAGGAATGTGAAGCAATAAAAGTATGCGGAGTAGCGATCTTATTGCTCGGCCTCATGTTGAAGAGTTCTTCCAGTTGACCATTTTACGAGGTCGTCGAAGTAGGCGGCTGAACCTGGAGCGTCCAGAATTGCATCATCCCTGAATGACAGGTCAAAGGCATTGGCTCCGCTGGTGGCAGATGTAAGGCTGGCATTGTCCAGGTCATAGGTAGAAGATGGGGATGCCGTCGTTTTACGGTTGCCAGCGTAATTCCAGCTTCCTAGACCGTTCTTTCCATGGCTTATGAAGAGGTAGACCGCATTGCTGGTGCGAATACTATCCCCAGTATTGTCTCTGATTTGGATGTTTCCGCCCGCTGGTGGACTTGCGCCAATCGCAGCCGGATACGCACCGCTCATGGCAATGCAGCCGTGTGGGGATGTCGTAGCAGGGTCGCTGGTGTAGGTGGTGGCGGTAGCAGCACTGAGCGGAAGCCAGTTTTGCGGGTCAACGCAGTATTTTGAGACGACATAAGTGATTCTATTTTTCCAGCCATCCAGCATAAAGTCATCTGGTAGATCCAGTTCACGGGTAGGCACTACTCCAAGATATGTATTTGTGCTAATGGTGGCACTGACATTGGGGCAAGTAGCATCTGCAAGATTGCCAGAATTAGAAACGCTGCCAAGGCCATGGGTGACGGCGTTTGTTGCCGCTGCACCGTTCGCAGGGCACGGCAAAGCCCCGGTTGTTGTGTAGTGGAGTTGCAATGCCCTTTCGATCTTGTTAAGCTTATCGCGGGTTTGTTTTGCTTTTGCCGACTCAATCTGAATCGCTGCAATCTCAAGTCCGCCAGCAAGCAGCAGCCCCATAACGATGAGCACGATTGAAAGTTCAACCAGTGAAAAGCCTTTACGCATTCATTACCCTTTTTATTTCAATGTAATGACAGGCGGTTAACAAATCTTTAACGAAGTGCTCATAGGCAATGGCATGGATAGTTTTGTAGGCTTAATCGTTAGTTTAGTCACAATTTCGCAACAATTTGATGGTATAGTAATGCAATCAGAGGTGGTGAATGTCGAGTATATCAGGACTGGATGAGGCGTTTTACGGCAGATTGCTCAAAGAAATCGAGCGGCTCGAAGGTGTTTTAGCATTCGGTAACGTGGCCGATGCTTCTGTGCGTTCGGCATTGGAACTTTACATTCAATCAGCCAAGAAACAGGTTGCTCATTTTGAGGTGATCGAGAAAGAGGCAATTGAAGAAAAGAAGAAAAGCGGGGAAATTGCGTTAGAAATAGCTGCTCAGAAGGCGCAGATGGAAACTGCCTTAAACGAGCAGGAGAGAGCGCAATTCCAATCGTTCCTTGAACAGGAGTATTTCACCAAGGCTGATTTTGGGAAACTGGAATCGTTCTATACTAAGAGCTGGGACAAACTGACTGACCAGGGCAAAGATGAAATGAGCCATCGTGTCTGGGAAGGTGTGCGACGTGAGGAATATCAGTTCAGCGAATTGCCTGATATCGTGAAAGAGAAGGAAGCGGAGCGGCTCAATCAGCGGCTTCTAGATCCCAGAAAGATGACGCCAGAATTACAAGCAATTCCAGAGCGTGATCGAGATGATTTCACTGAGGCATGGGGTCGCAAACAACGTGAGGAAGCTTATGAAATTCTGGACAGGCCAACATTCGCAGAAAACTTAGTTGTTAAAAGAACAGAAGATAAATCGCAATTCGCAAACGTGACCGATGTTCAAATAGCTGACAAATTAATTGCGAATAAGGTCGAGAAGCCAGCTTCCCAACCTAGTCCATCAGCTATTGAGCTAATGGACAGTAATAAAATAAAATTTGAAGAGCTAACGATTATTGAAAGCCCTATGCTAGCTGCGCCACTCAGTAATTTAAAACAGCAGGCGGAAGGAAATGCCGTAAAAAAATAACTACTTCATGTTTATAGCAGATTCAAGGATGCCGATCTCAAGCTCTGATTGAGCAAGTGCTCCCAGATCCATGAAAATTCCAGAAATCACTCTCTTGAACTTGGCGGACGCTTCTTCCGGCAGTGCGGCGTCCAGTTTATTAAATAGCTCGGTTTGTAAGGTTTGGTATTGGCGATAGCTGGTGACCGCATCAAGCAGGAAATTGTCAGGTTTCTGGCTTTGTGTCCCGTTCCATGCCCGACGGCTGATCTCTTCTTTGCCTTCCTCGGTAAGTTTATCGAATCCGGTTTTATAAAATTGTTCAAGTTGGCCGAAGTGCTCCCTCGTAAATTGGGCGTAGCTGAGCAGGACTTCGTATTGTTTTCGTTCAGCGGCGTTCAGCGCATTTTCCTGTTCGACCAGAGCGGCAACGTCTTTTCTGGATACGGCACTCCCGCTTCCCGAAACAAGAGCTGATTGGAGTTTTAACTGCAAGTGCTCGAACCCGCCTTCGACACTGTTGCCGCCTTTCATTGCTTCGAATACCAGTTCTTGGTGCCGATTAAGTATTTCAATGGCTACTGTTCCGGTGTTTTGTTCGCCTTGTATACCCTGCCTCGTGCACCTACCTGCTTCTTTGGCGAGCACATCCAAGCCGAGCTTGGGGGAGAGCAGGTTCCAGTTAGTGACCAACTGGTTTAGGTATTCATCTGTCAGATGGTCTGGCAGGCTGTTCCGGGTTTTTCCTGTTTTTGACCTGAACTTTTCCGAGACACGTCCATGTTCAGCTTGGATGTGCTCGATGTATGGTTCCGGGCTGCCGTAGTATTCCATGCTCCCGGCGATCTGGAGGAAGATGTTTGTGAGATTTGTCTGGGCAGGCTTAAATCCCTCATTTGGATCAAAAAAACGCAGATAGGCTGTAGATCGCGGGGCGTCCTGCGCGGAGGCAAATGTGGGGAGCAGAAGCAACAAGGGCGCAATGTAAAACGCGTAAATTGCTAAATTCCAGAGTGTTAACGATTTTTGAACCAGTTTCATGGGATTCTGTTCCACGGGAGTGAAACATGAACCGAGAAACCTACAGCGCCTATGACCTCGAGGGTCGGCGGAAATATCTTACTCAGGAAGAGGGGCGCAGGTTCCTTAAAATTGCTCGCAGGCGGAAACGCGCTGAGGCACTTTTCTGCATGACGATCTACTACACCGGAATGCGGATTTCGGAGGCTTTGGCGCTGTCGGGTCAGGACATCGATTTCTCCACAGGTGTGATCCGTATACGATCGTTGAAGAAGCGCGAGCGCCGGGAATTCAGGCGAATTCCCGTGCCCAACTCACTTTTGTCGGGACTGCGACAATTGAGGGGAGACAGGACCGAAGGACCGCTTTGGACATTTTCCCGAACCACTGGTTGGAGAATCATCAAGCAGATCATGAACGAAGCGGAAATATCAGGTATACATGCGACAACAAAAGGACTGAGACATGCTTTTGGAGTCAGAGGCGCAATCGCCAAAATCCCCCTCAATTTATTGCAGCTTTGGTTTGGCCATTCCCAGTCAGCCACCACTGCGATTTATCTTAATGTGAGGGATGACGAAGAGCGAACGCTGATTCGAAGAACGTGGAAATAGCCGAATTTACCGATTGAGAACTGGCGTCAATGGCGTATTTTTATGAAACAGAATCCCATGAAACTGGTTCACGTCCAGCGTTGTATGAGTAGGAGCCAGGAATTAAGGTTGAAGGGGTGGAGGGGTGGTGATGCAGGATTGGGGCGAAAGGACCTGCATTTTCAATTCCGGCAGATAGCTGCCGATGCCTCCAAGGGGGGGGTTACTTCACTCATAGGCCGGAGGCAAAACCCAGGGACGGGCAGGGCGGGGACTTTTCCGAAGTTGAAAGCAAAGCGAGCAAGCGAGTGGTGCGCCTGCTGCTCTGCCTATGCTGGCTTCAAAGAAGTCGCTTCCGAATAATATTGCGAACGATTGCGGCCACGGTTTCAACTGGCTGGCGCATCGGGTTGCCAGTCCAGCCCAGGCATGCAGCGCGGAGGGCAAGCTGGCTTTCCAGCTCATCATACTCCGCATCTGTGAGGTCTGCCGTTTCCATCAGCTCGGCATCAGAGAGGGAAAGGAGCAAGTTCATTATGCGACCTCCTCTGGTTGAGTGTTCAGGATGTAGTTCGCGGCCTTTTGCGCCTGTGAGGCTGCGCGAATGATCCAGCCTTTTGCGTCCTTGGATTTAAGGGCATTGATCCAGCTTTGCAGGTAGGCGGCTGAGTTTGAAAGCTCGTCTTCCATGATTCCGGCGTGGGCGTTCAGAAATGAAGCCCCCATTTCGGCCAACAGTTCTTCCTCGGCGTAGGTCTTGATTGCAGTGTCTCCGCCTGCGTCAATGCCCTTGTTCTCAAGCAGGGATTTGCGGGCAAGGCGTTTACTGTGGCCGGTGCTGTGCGCCAGTTCGTGAAATAGTGTGGAATAATACTCTTCTTCACTGCCAAAAAATCCCGCTTCCGGCATGTGGACGCTGTCAGTTCCGGGACGGTAGCAGGGGATTGCTTTCCCTTCCTTGATAACGGGAGCGTTTGGCATTCCTGCCACAATGTTACGTGCGCGGGCGGTCTTTTCCGTCAAGGAAAGTTCGGGCAGATTTTCCACTGCAGGAAACTCGATGCCTTCGATCTGCGAGGCATGGAAGACGGTGTAGGCCTTCAGGAAGCGGCGGGTTTCCGGGTCTTCCCCTGTGGCTGCGTGCTCGTCCTCTTTGGTATAGGTGCCGTATTTAACGACCAGCGAACCGCGTTCACCTTTCCTGACATGTCCGCCAAGTTCTTTGGCCTGAATGAAGGTCAGAAAATAGGGGGATGTGAAGCGAAGGCTTCCAAGCAGGAAGACGTTAATTCCCTGATAGGCTTTGCCTGTTGAAAAGTTCTGCGGGAACCCCACCTTTGAGAAGTAGGGTGATTTCCACGGAACAACTCCTTGTTCCAGTTGGGTGATAATGCGGTCTGTAACTTGTTGGTAGATGTCTTGTTTCATATTGTTTCCTCCGATGCGTTTTTGCATATGCTTTGCCTTTGCAAAAACATGCGTGACCCCAGCCGGAGGAGTGGGCGGGCAGTCAAGGGAGGGTCTAAAGGAGGGGTATCTCCCAAAGTCCCGCATCGAGGCACGAGAGAGGACAATTTGGGGACACCTTTGGATGCCCTTGACGGAGCGAACACCCGCGAGGCAGTTAGAGATGCAGGAGTGAACGCAGGGAACGGGAGCGTCAAACTATGCCGCTTTTAAGCGGTAATTAATTGGCACGGGGACAGACCGGAACGGTGAAGACTGAAGCGCAGCGGAAGGCAATGCCGGGACGGCTGCTTCCTGTGCAGGTGCAGCAGGACGTGGCAGTTGGCAGTGTCCGGTGGAAAGGCGGCGGACTCTGCCAAAGGGGCAGGGAGCTGGAAGCTCGGGGCGTTACGGGGTGCCCCCGTTAGAATGGGTAGCGCCTCACGAAGTCGGCGCGAGGGAAAGGCTTTTCCCCCCACTTGCGTTCATTGTTGTATGGAATAGAGAAACCCCATAAACTGCAACCAGACATGGAACTGACACAAAACCTTAAAGCACTCCTTCAGGATATTGGGGAATCCTCCGCACTTTTGCAGCTCTGCATGAGACTCCATGAGAGCGCAGACTGGCGCGTATACCGGAACTACGCTGAACATGGATGTGACCTTGTGTTGATAGGGAATGGAAAAACCATCAAGATCGAGGTGAAGACCCGACAGAACGTAATCAAAAAGCAGGCGAACAGGACAACGCTTCATTTCACGCTGACTGAATCTGAACGCAATTCCGCACAATTCGTGATCGCCTACTGGTTCGACAGGGCAGCTTATTTCGTGCTGCCGACCTCAGCCCTCAAACCGTCCAGAAGCAAAACCAAGACCTTATACAAATTCATCGCCTACTGCTCGAACGTGGTGAACGATTTCACGGATTTTTCGAAAGGATGCCATGAGGCATGGCATTACATAATGGATGAAACCAAGGCAAAATGAATGGGACAACCGAAACAGGGGAAGTGTGAATGATTAAAACAGGGATGATTCAAAGGCTGGCATTAACAGCCCTAATGGTTCTGTGGCTGGTGCCTGCGAATGCGGCTGAATACAGCGTAACCGGTAAAGTGGTGGGAGTGC